>VBIA01000096.1 GCA_005879985.1 Chloroflexota bacterium
CACGCGCGACGAGGTACAGCGGGGTTACCCGCCGGGTGATCTCGCCCACGCCCGTGACCAGGTGGCGCAGCGCCTTCTCCACGTCCTGCTCGGCTGTCATCGCCCCATACCAGAGCTGCTTGTCCGGGGTTAGCGGCTCGTCCTCGCCCATCACCGCGAAGTCGTAGGCGCGACTCAGCAGCATTGACTTCGTGTGGAACGTGAAGTAGACGGTCTGAACCGCCACACCCGCGGCCTCGGCAATCTGAGCCATCGTTGTGCCGGCGTACCCCCGCGCGCAGAAGAGCGTGTAGGCGGCCTTGACGATCCGCCAATGCGTCGCTTTTGCCCGCTCGCGGCGGGACAGTTTGGGGAGCACCGACCTCTTGACGGGAGGCATCGCAGCCGTCACATTATGAGGTCAGTCACTAGTTGCCCACTCTAGTGACTGACACTAGCCGGTTCCCAGCGGGCCAAAAGGAAGGTTGCGCATCGGCAATGGCGACCGTGAGCTTGTGGGCCTAGGTTGACATCAGCAAGATCGCTGCTGGCCAGGGAGGTAACACGGAATTATGCGTGATGTCGCGCGACGAATCTACCAATACGGCACATGGCTGATGCTGGTGGTGATCATCGGCCAGTTCATAGCAGCAGGCGCCGGCGTGTTCTCAACCATGGCTGACGACGCATCAGGAGCCTACATCCTTCGTTACCACACGATTGCCGGTCCCCTGGCGGTGCTGATCTTGAGCCTGGTGATGATCATCGCCGCGTTTATCGGGCGGCTGCCGTGGCGGATGACCGGACTTGCCGCCGCGTTCATTCCTCTGCTTTTCTTGCAGTCCCTTTTCATCATCCCCTACCGTTACCCCACTGACATACCTGCGCTCGGCCGCATGCCCTGGCTCTCGGCACTTCATGTCGTCAACGCTCTTTTCATCTTCTGGCTTGCGTTCCAGTGGCCGGTCTGGACGCAACGGGATCTGCGGGAGCTCAGTCAGCGGCCCGCAGAGTTGACGCTCGAGAGTCCTGGCGCCCTCGCGTCGGGCGGTTAAGACCGGGGGACATCCAAAAGCTTTCGAACTCAAACCGATCATTTGAACGATTTCTGGACGAGGGGGCCTCACAGTCCCGCGTTTTATGAAGCCGGTTTCACCTGCGTTTTCAGACCCTTGCCCGCGAGAAACGCGTCGATCGCCTGAGGGTAGTCATCCAGCCCGAACTGCTGCGTGATCATCGCTTTGCAATCGATCACGCCTTTGACAAGCAATGAAAGCGCCCGCTCGAAGCTGTGCAGGATCGCCATCGAGCCCACGATCTTGATCTCATCGTTGTAGACGTGGAACGGCGAGAAGGTGGCGGTCGCATCGGCGTTGGCGACGCCGAACATCAGGAACGTGCCGCCCCGCGCCACGCGCCGAAGCCCATCCTCAATCGCAGGCACTGCCCCGGTCGCGTCGATCACGACGTCCCACCCACTCCCGCGGTCGAGCTCGTCCGCCGAAGTCGCGACCGCGTCGGCCACCAGCCGCTTTGCCAGCTCATGCCGTCCTGCGTTCGTATCGACCACGTCGATCCGGCTGGCGCCGCTGTGCCGGATCAGCTGCCCGAGCATCAGTCCCATCGTGCCCGCGCCGTAGATGAGGTAATCCTCGGCGACACGCAGGTCGACCTGGTCCAGCCCGTGAACCGCGCACGACAGCGGCTCGACGAGAGCGCCCCAATCTCGCGGCATCTCAGCGGGCAGACGAAATGCGTTGGCGGCAGGGACAGCAACGAACTCGGCGCACGCGCCGTTGGCGGCGCCGACGCCGATCGCGTTCCAATTCTCGCAAAGGTTGAAATGACCAGCCCGGCACTGCCGGCACGTGCCGTCGAAGAGCGACGGATCCACGGCCACGAAGTCGCCGGCGCGGACGTTGGCCACGTCGTGGCCCAGCGCAACGACCTCGCCGCAGAACTCATGGCCGGGCACGATCGGATACTGCGTCGGGGCGAACTCGCCACGCAGGACGTGGATGTCCGTGCCGCAGATCCCGCATGCGTCGACCTTGACGACGACCTCGCCGGCCCTGGGCATCGGATCGCCGATCTGCTTGACCGACAGTTCGTTCGGCTGCTCGATGACGACTGCCTTCATCTGGTTTCTACTTGACAGCACCCATGGTCAGGCCGCGGATGAGCTGCCTCTGCGCGATCCAGCCGGCCAGCAGGACCGGCAGGCTCGCAAGCGTCGCGGCGGCGGCGAGCTTAGCGTAGAACAAGCCGCGGCCGCTGATAAAGCTGACCAAAAACAGCGGCGCCGTGGCCGCGACCGAGGAGGTCAGGTTGACGGCGTAGAAGAACTCGTTCCAGCTGAAGATCAGACAGATCAGCGACGTAGCCGCGAGGCCAGGGGCGATCAGCGGCACAACGATTCGCAATATCTCGTGGTGGAAACTTGCCCCGTCCACACGAGCAGCCTCGAAGAGGTCATGCGGGATCTCAAGGAGGAACGAGCGCAGGAGCCAGACGCCAAGCGGCAGATTGATGGTGGTGTAGATCAGCACTAGGGCGAGGATGTTGTCCAGCAGTTGCAGGTCGCGGGCCAGCAGATAGAGGGGAACGAGGCTGGCGGCAAAAGGCAAGAACCGCGTGGAGATGAAGAAGAAGAGCACGTCGCGCGATCTCTTGACCGGCCTGATGGCGAGTGCATACGCGGCCGGGAGGCCCAGGACGAGCACCAGCAGCGTCGATCCAATGCTCGCGATCGCCGAATTGATGAAGAAGGGCGGGAAGTCGCCCGACAGCACCTCCTGGAACTCGGCCAGGGTGGGCACGAAGAGGATCGTCGGCGGGGTGCTGGCCGCTTGTGGCTCGGTCTTGAATCCTTCGAGCCACATCCACAGGACCGGGAAGAAGAAGACGAACACCACGAGCCATCCCACGATCGACCACAGGACCTTGGACCGGCCCGCGACCTCACTCATCGCCGCGCCTCGATCTGGAAGATGGAGAACAGGGTGCGCAGCGCAAACGTGGCGACGATGGTCGTGATGATTACCGCGACCACGCCGATCGCGGATGCCTGCCCGATGCTGAAACCCTGGAACGCGACCAGGTAGAGAAGGAACGGGATGTTGGTCGTGTCTTCGCCAGGACCCCCAAAGGTCAGCATGAAGATCGAGTCAAACGTCTGGACCACGAAAAGGGAGCCGAGCAGTGCCCCCAGCTCGATGAAGGGTCGGACCAGCGGCAGCGTGATGCGCCGAAAGGCCTGGAAGGCATTGGCGCCGTCGACCCGCGCGGCCTCCAGCACCTCAGGGTTCTGCGACTGGAGGCCGGCGAGGATGATGAGCATCATGAAGGGCGTCCACCGCCAGACCTCCACGGCCACGACGGTGACCATCGGAAACTGGTTGACAATGTCGACGCGTCCCAGTCCGACCGGAGTTAGCAGGTAAGGAAGCAACCCGAAGAGAGGGTTGAGCAGCGTGTCCTTCCAGATCAGCGCCCCGGCTGTCGGCATGATCAGAAACGGCGCGATCATCAGCGTCCGCATGAGGCCCTTGCCGAAGACCTCCGAGTTGAGGAGCACGGCGACTCCAAGCCCGATGACGACTGAGAATCCGATCACCGCCAGGGTCAGGAGCACGGTGTTCCAGATCGCCGTCCTGATGCTCTCGTTCGTCAGCAGCGCGGAGTAGTTTTCAAGCCCGGCGAACTGGAAGCTGCCTGGCTTGAGCAGGTTCCAAGAGAAGAAGCTGTAGTAGATCGTCAATACGAACGGGACCTGGGTCACGAGGAAGACGTAGATGAAAGCGGGCAGCAATGGAAGCCGCCGTGCCCAGGCGTCCCGGCTGAAGGCGGCGGCGGCGCTCGCGCGCACGCCTCCGCCCTTGGTCGCCGAGTCGATTAGAGCCGCTATGTCTGGTACTTCTTGCCGACCGCCGCCGCCAGGGCCTGCGCCTTCTGCAGCGCCTGGTCCACGGTTTGACCACCGGCGATCACCTTGGCGAATTCTTGGGAGACCTGATCCCCGAGCTGTTGGAACTCGTCGATGTCGACGTATTGGATGCCCACGTAGGGCACCGGCTGGACAGTGGGGTGCGCGATGTCGGCGTTCGCGATCGATTGGACTGTGACTTGGGCGAAAGCACCGGCAGCCTGCTGGTACTCCGGGATCGCATAGGTCGATGTGCGGGTGCCGGGCGGCACGTGCGCCCACCCGAGCTTCTGGCCGACGAGCTTGATGTAATCCTTCGACGTAGCCCAGTCCGCGAAGGTCCAGGCCGCGTCCTTCTTCTTGCTGCTCGAGGGCATGCCCAGTGCCCAAGCCCAGAGCCATCCCGACCAGTCCTTGACGACGTGCGGCGCGTAGGCGTAGGCCGAGTTCGTGGCCGCGGCCCCGGTGAAGTTGCTAGCAGCAACTGTGGCGTCGTACCACATCGCGACCTTGCCATTGTTGTATGCGTTCAGGCACTCGGTGAAGCCGGCGTTGCCGGCCCCGGGCTCACCCGCCGACTTGACCAGATTGATGTAGAAGTTGACGGCCGCCTTGAATTCCGGCTGCGTGAGCTGCGCGTTCCACTTCTCGTCGAACCACCGCCCGCCGTAGGTGTTGACGACGGTGTCCAGCGGAGCCAGCTGCTCGCCCCATCCCGGAAGGCCGCGTAGGCAGATCCCGGAGACGCTGGACGAGTTGACCGCCTTGGCGGCCGCCGCGACCTGATCCCACGTCGGATGGTCGGGCATGGTGATGCCTTTGGCCGCGAGCATGTCCTTGCGGTACATCAGCATCGACGACTCGCCGTAGAACGGCACGGCGTAGAGGTTGTTGTTGTAGCTCAGCGCCTTGCTCACCCCAGGAATCAGGTCGCCCGGGTCATAGGACGAATCCTTGGCGATGAACGGGCTCAGGTTTTCGATCCAGCCCTTCTTCGCCCAGAGCGGCACCTCGTAGGTTCCGATAGTGAACAGGTCGTAGCGCCCGCTGTTGGCCGCGACGTCCTGCGTGACCTGCTGGCGAAGCTGGTCTTCGGGCAGGGTCACGATCTTCACGGTGATGTCGGAGTGCGCCTTCTGGAACTCAGAGACAAGGCCTTTTAGGTCGGCCATCTGCGGGTTGTCGACCGCGGCCAGCGTGATGGTCTTCGAGTTGCTGCCCCCTCCGCCGCCTCCCGCTCCGGCGCAGGCGCTGCCGGCAAGCGCCACGATGAGGCCGATGGCGGTCGTGGCCACAAATCGCCATTGCACGGACCCAAGCTTCGTATCACTCATGGAGAGTCACCTCTTTCCTTTGCACTTGCCGTGGACGCCTCGGCGCATGGGATGACAACGTTGTCATGTAGACAACGTTGTCATTGATAGCACAGATCGGCTTAGACTTCAACAGGAGAATTTTCGGGACCCCAGCCGGCCCGCAGTGCGGTGCCCAGGAGACGAGCATTGAGACGACCATCACAGGAGGAACCGTTCGAGCAATCTCGCCCCACGATGCGAGACGTGGCCGCCCAGGCGAAGGTCAGCCTCAAGACCGTGTCCCGGGTGGTAAACGGCGAGTCCGGCGTCTCCCCTCGCCTTGCCAAGCGCGTCCTGGCGGCCAGCGAACGGCTGTCGTACCGCCACAACCTAACGGCCAGCAGCCTGCGCCGGTCCGACGGTCGCAGTCGGACGATCGGGGTCGTGATCGAGGACGTCGCGAACCCTTTTGCCTCGACCCTGCACCGCGCAATCGAGGACGTGGCCGTGGAGCGCCGGGTGCTCGTCCTTGCCGGCAGCTCAGACGAGGACGAGCAACGCGAGCGAGAGCTGGTTTCCGCGTTTGCCTCGCGTCGCGTCGACGGTCTCATCATCCAGTCTTCAAGTCACGACCACCGCTACCTCATGGCGGAGCGGAAGGCCGGTGTGGCGCTCGTGTTCGTCGACCGTCCCGCGTCAGGGCTGGACGCAGACTGTGTCGTGACCGACAACGCCGCGGGCATCAGACGCGCGGTCCGGCATCTGGTCGAGCACGGCCACGGGCGCATCGGCTACCTGGGCGACCTGCACCTGATCGCCACGGCGGCCGAGCGTCATCAGGGTTACGTCGAGGAGCTGGCGGAGCAGAAGATCAGGTTCGATCCAGCACTCGTGCGTCTTGACCTCCGTGGAATCGAGAAAGCAGAGGCGGCGGCCAGCGAGCTGTTGCGCTCGTCGCGTCCACCGACCGCGCTTATCGCGGGCCAGAACCTGATCACCATCGGCGCGTTCAGGGCGCTGCGCCACCTTAATTTGAACAGGCGGGTGGCGTTGGTGGGGTTCGACGACTTCGTGCTGGCGGACATGCTCGAGCCTGGGATCACCGTCATCGCGCAGGATCCGGCAGCTATGGGCAGGATGGCGGCCGGCGTGCTCTTCCAACGCATCGACGGCGATCACTCGCCGGCCCAGCGGCACACCGTGCGCACGCGGCTGATTACGCGTGGCTCGGGCGAGATCGGTCCGTGATCGTCGTCTGCGGCGAGGCGCTGATCGACATGATCCAGAACGGCGATGGGACCCAGCGGGCGGCACCGGGTGGAGGTCCCTTCAACACCGCGCGGGCACTGGCGCGCCTGGGCGTGCCGACTGCCTTCCTCGGTCACCTGTCGGAGGACATGTTCGGGCGGGAGCTGGCGGAGCTGCTGGTGGCTGATGGCGCTAGCCTGGAGCTGGCCACGGTTGGATCCGAGCCGACGACCATCGCACGCGCCGACGTCGACAACCAGGGCTTTGCCGAATACCAGTTCGTGGTCAAGAACACCTCCGCACCGAACCTGACGCCGGAGATGCTCCCGGAATCGTTCGCCGGCGATGTGGCAGCCCTGCACATCGGAACCCTCGGGCTTGTGGTGGAGCCGATGGCCTCGACGCTGTTTGGGTTGGTCCAGCGGGAGCACGGGCGGTTGATCATGCTCGACCCGAACATCAGGGTCGGGCTGATTGATGAAGCCGAGTACAAAGACCGGCTGCAAACGCTGATCGCGGCGAGCACCATCGTCAAGGCCAGCGACACCGACCTCTCGTGGCTCTATCCCGAAAGTGACTACGAGGCCGCGGCGGATCGGCTGCTGCGGGAAGGGGTGAGGCTGTCCATCGTCACGCTGGGCGCCGAGGGCGCGTTCGGCGTCCTCGCGTGGCTCTACGACCACGACCTGGTCCGGCCCGAGCTTTCGCTGGATGAAGGGCAGCTCCGGTCTGCGCTCGAATACGCGTGCCTAGCTGCGTCTCTTACCTGCGCGCGCGGCGGCGCGGACCCGCCGTGGAAGCGCGAAATGGGTCAGGCCTAGGAAGGCAATGACCGGATACCAAGGAGCCCGCTATGTCAACATCTAAGTCAACCGGCAATCCTGGTCGACCACATGGCACGATGACCACGGCGGTCCTATACGCGCCGCGCGATCTGCGAATTGAGCAGCGCCCAGTTCCAGCACCGTCGGAAGGTGAGGTTCTGGTTCGGATTTTGTCGGTCGGAGTTTGCGGCTCCGATGTCCACTATTACGAGCACGGCCGCATCGGCGATTTCGAGGTCCTCAGACCGTTGGTTCTGGGCCACGAATCGTCCGGTCAAATCGTTGATGTCGGCAAGGGAGTCTCACTTGCGCGAGTGGGCGAACGTGTCGCTATCGAACCAGGGGAGCCATGCGGTCGCTGCGATCAGTGCCGGACTGGTAGATACAACCTTTGTCCGAACATCAGATTCCATGGCACGCCTCCTGTCGATGGCACTCTGTCGGAATTCGTCGCTGTGAAGTCGGAGCTCGCCTACACAGTGCCCGATGAAATCAGTGACAACGCGGCTGCTCTGCTTGAGCCGCTTTCTGTCGGCATTTGGGCAAACCGCAAAGCCGGTACCCAGGCTGGGTCTTCATTGCTGATCACGGGGGCAGGGCCAATCGGCCTGGTAACGACCATGGTTGCACGTGCGGTCGGCGCGACGCGAATCGCCGTGAGCGATGTCAACCCCAACCGACTGTCGGCGGCCTTGGCACGCGGCGCCACGGAGATCGCGCTCCCCGGCTCCAGTGACGTCGCCGGTGAGTTCGATGCGTTCATCGATTGCTCCGGTTCATCAGCCGCCATTGATGCAGGCGTACGTTTGGTTCGGCCGGCGGGGTCAGTCGTCTTAGTTGGGATGGGTGCAGATGAGGTGACGCTACCTCTTGGGGTAGTCCAACAACGTGAGTTGCTCGTTACGGGCACATTCCGCTACGCCAATACGTGGCCGACCGCAATTGCTCTCGCTGCCTCTGGGCGCGTTAGTCTCGACGATCTGGTCACTGGCGAGTACAGTCTTGCCGAGACGGAGCAAGCCCTGACCGCCGGTCGCGATCCGCACAGCGTTAAGGCTGTAATTCGACCGGCGCTTGGCAATACCCACGGTGCCGAAGCAGAGAAGTGGGAGCTAAACGCGCCAGGCTAGTTGGCTCGCATCGGCCTGAATTCAAACTGCTCAGCGGCCTGAGATTTGACCTCGGGGCCTCAGGTCCCGAACAATGGCGGAGTCGTGTCCCCCTAACCTGCTGCCTGGTTGCGTGTCCTTGTGAACTCGATCGCCGCCGTCGTGGTGTCCTCCCGCGACGTTAGGAATCCACCAGTTTCCGGGAATGCGTGATCCGGCGCGAGTGATCACTCTCCAGAGTTGGGCTGCGGCAGAGTTAGAGGTTCTGGCCGTCGACCGCGGCTATGTCCAGCGCCCCGGCCCATCGCGAAGTTTGCTCGATCACGCTGGATGGTGGTCTTCGACCATCCGCTTGCGACGCGGCAGCGGATAGAGGATCGGGTAGACGTTGTTGTCGAACAGCCACTGGATTCGCGCCAGATTCTTCTCGGGCGTCCCGACCAAGCAGAACTTGTCGAGCACTTGATCCGAAACCAGACCCGTGGCTCGGTCGAAATCGCGCTCCTCCCACGCACTTTCACTTGCGAGCGTCAGCGCCCAGGCCGCAGATGTCGGCGATGTGCAGGTAGTGGTCCGACGCGCAATAGAAGGCGATCCCGCGGCGTGCCGCGAAAACTGCGACCTCGTCCGTGGGATCGACACATGTCATCAGCAGCGTCGCGATCTGGACGTCACTGGAATCCCGGCCGGCCGACACGGCGCCCTGCTTTATAAGGCCGCGGTACTTTGCCAGGGACTCATCGGTGCAGATAAATGTCAAGCACGCTGGCTGCTAGATCGCCAGCTTCACCTGAGTCTTGAGGCCGCGGCCACCCAGAAAATCTGGATGGTCGTGCCTTCAGGGACCTAGCTCGCCCTCCGGTCGGCTCAACTTTTCGAGCTCGTGCATCGCCGCCGCGGTCGCCACGTAGAGCTTGGAGTAAACCGCGTGGTAGCGCTGATACAGCCGGTGGCGCTCGAGATCGGGCGCGGTCACCTCGGGATCGAACCGTATGTGCGAGGAGGCTTGGTCGACGTCTGCGTAGACGCCGGCGGCAATGCCACCGAGCAGGGCGGCGCCGAACGCCGGTCCCTCGTCGATTCGATTGCGATGGATCGGCAACCCGAAAACATCGGCCTGCAGCTGACGCCACATCCGGCTGCGTGAAGCCCCGCCGGTCGCTCTAATCTCGCTCACAGGCACGCCCAACTGCGTCACGAGGTCGAGACAATCCTTGAGGCTGTACACCACGCCCTCCATGACCGCGCGAAGCAGGTGCGCTGACGTGTGCCGCAGCTGAAGGCCAACGAACGCCCCACGCGCATATGGGTCCAGGTGCGGCGTCCGCTCGCCGGCGATGTACGGCAGAAAGACGAGCCCTTCGGAACCGGGAGGAGCCTGAGCCGCCAGCGAGGCCATCGTGTCGTAATCGATGCCACCGGCGCCCGCGTCGCGCCACCATCGAAACGATCCACCTGCCGCAAGGGTCACGCCCATCAGGTGGTATCGACCCGGGACGCAGTGACAGAAGGCGTGGATCCGTCCTTGGGGGTCAACTCTTGGCGTCGCGCTGTCAGCGAAGATCACGCCGCTCGTGCCAATCGATGAGCTGATCACGCCTTCATTCACGATGCCATTCCCGACGGCGGCGGCTGCGTTGTCGCCTCCACCCGCCGCGACAGGAATCCCTGCCTGCAGTCCGGTCGAGGCCGCTGCGGCCGCGGTGACGCTGCCAGTCGTGTCCGGCCCTTCGTGCACCCGCGGCAGCCACTCGCGTGGAATCTCGAGGAGGTCCAGGATCTCATCTGACCAATCGCGCGCGTGAAGGTCGAGCAGCAGGGTGCCCGATGCATCCGAGGCGTCGGTCGCGCGCTCGCCGGTCAACCTCAAACGCACGTAGTCCTTCGGCAGCAGGACGCGGCGGATGCTCGCGTAGGCCTTGGGTTCTTCGTCGCGAAGCCAGAGAATTTTCGGCGCCTGGAAACCTGTGAGCGCGGGATTGCCGGCGATGCTCAGCAGCCGCTCCTCGCCCACCCGTTCGGTGATGGCCGCGCATTGGCGCGCCGTGCGCTGGTCGTTCCAGAGAAGCGCCGGGCGGATGACTCGATCCGCCTTGTCGAGGAACACACAGCCATGCATCTGACCCGCTAGCCCGACGCCGAGCACCGGCACGGCTAGCTCGGAGGTCACCTTCCTGAGTGCGGCCATGCTCGCCAGCCACCACGTCTCTGGATCCTGCTCGGTCCAGCCGGGACGCGGGGTCGCAAGCGGATATTCCTGTGTCGCCGTCGCCAGGAACGTGCCTGTCCTGTTGATCGCCACAGCACGTGCGCCGGTGGTCCCGACGTCGAGACCGACGAGCGCTGCGTCCACCCTCCGGGTCGTCACTGTTGCATGGCCATCCAGACGGTTTCCAGCGTGATCAAGCGCTGCGATCGCCCTGGGATCGGCCGGCGCCAGCAACCCGAGTGCCAAGCCCATTGGAGCGCTCGCCTTTCGCTGAAGCTGCCTTGAGCAGCTGGGTGATCCGTTGATGGGAGAGCCCGAGCACGCGCCCGGCATCACGCACCGTCAAGTGAGCGGTATGAACGAGATCGGCTGCAACCTGGGCGCTGACGATTGCCGCCTCACGCTGTAGGACCTCGGCCTGGCCCCTAACCTTGCGAGCTCGTCCCACCTTCCCCTGAAGATCGCGCGGCAGAACCGGTTCGATCCTGACCTCGAAAGAATCCGAAGGGACATCCAAGAAGAGGGCGATCGCGTCACGCACCGTGGCCTCAGCCTTCTCCAGCCGCCGTGCCTGCGTGTGGACGCCCCTCAACTCGGGAACACTGATCGCCCACCAGTCACCGCTGCGCTGACACCGAGCGGTGTAGGTCTTACGCTTCATCGCTTCCACCACCCGAGGCCCAACTCAGCCTCCAGGGATGTGAAGATGCTTTGGGCAATGATCTCGTTGATCTCGCGGTGCCGCGGGATTGTGACCTTGGTTCGCCCGCACTGCCAGACCTCGTGGCGCCCTCCCTGCCTGATGAGCTTGGGCTGCGCGCTGAATGCGCCTCTTGACCTCAACCTGCTTCACCTAGCCGCACTATAGCCTAGCACTATAGCCAGGCTGACTAGTCAACTAGCCAGGACAGCTGGGGGGGAATACGAATGGACTAAGTGCACCCCACACCGAGATTTTGAACCGGGGCCTCACGTAGACCGATTGCCAAGGGCTGTCAATCCAAGTAGAGTGCGACCTCCTATGCAGCTCCGGACCATGGCCCTGCTGCTCTCCGTGCTGGCGCTGTCCCTGTTCGTGAGCTCGAAGCAGGCCCTCGCGGCGGTCACCATCAACGAGTACCAGGGCCCGGGAACCGTGGGCGCCAACGAACTCACAACGGGTCCCGACGGCGATCTCTGGATAACCGCCGATTTCACCAACGACATCTGGAAGATGTCGCCCACGGGCACCGTCCTCAACCGCTACGCGATTCCGACCGCATCCGCGACACCGTGGGGGATCACGACCGGATCCGATGGCAACTTGTGGTTCACCGAGTACAACGCGGGCAAGATCGCCAGGATCACGACCACCGGCGTGATCACCGAGTTTCCGCTCCCGGTCACGACCAACACTCCCGAGGGCATCACCGCCGGGCCGGATTGCAACCTCTGGTTCACGGAGCGCTTCCACGCGCAGATCGGACGCATCAGTCCGTCCGGAACCATCACCGAGTTCCCCCTGTCATCCATCTCCAGCCAGGCGACCCACATCGCTGCCGGGGCTGATGGGAATCTGTGGTTTACCGAGTACGGCGCCCAGAAGATCGGACGCATCACCCCGCAGGGCGCGATCACCGAGTTTGCCGTAGACACATCAGCGGGTCTTGGCGGCGGCGGACCCGACGGCATCGCCGCCGGCTGGGACGGAAACCTGTGGTTCACCATGAGCGTGGCGCACGCGATCGGCAAGATCACGCCGAGCGGCACCATCTCCTACTACACGCTCTTGACACCGAGCGCCACCGTAGACACCGACATCGCCACCGGACCCGACGGCTTCATGTTCTTCACCGATCCGAGCGGAAACGCAATCGGTGTGATCGACCCATCGGGCTCCATCGCCGAGCTCGCGATTCCGACCCCATCCAGCGGTCCTTCTGGAATCACGACCGGCCCCGACCAGAACGTGTGGTTCGCCGAGTACGCCACCGACAAGATCGGGCAGGTCATCGTGCCGACGCCGGATCTTCCCGGCCAGCCGCGCAAGGTCAGCACCTTCGCGGGCGACGGGTCGGTGCAGGTTCAGTGGAGCCCGCCGACCTCGGACGGCGGCGCCGCGATCACCGGCTACACCGTCACGCCGTACATCGGCACCACTGCGCAAACTCCGGTGACGGTGTCGACCTCGCCGGCCGTCGTCAGCGGGCTCATCAACGGCACCGCCTACACGTTCAAGGTCACCGCCAACAACTCGGTGGGCTCCGGATGGCCGGCGACGCCGTGCGGCACGACAACACCCTCGAGCAGTCAGTCGGCGGTGAGCACGCAGCAGTACCACCTCGCCAACAGCGATGGCTCGACATGGGCCGACATCGACGCGTCCAGGCTCCAGGTGAACCTGGCGCCCAGCTCATCCGGGTCGGCATTCCTGGGCGGCAACGCCGACCTCTTTACCGCCAACGCCGGCTACAACCAGGACCTCGGCATGTTCGTCAGCGTCAACGGTGGCGCCGATCAGTTGCTGGCCTGGAAAGAGTCGGGCGGGTTTGCGGGCACGTTCTCGCCCAACGCCGCCTTCGTGCATGGGGTCTATCCGGTCACCACCGGCAACACGTACGTGTTCAAGCTGAAATGGAAGACGAACAAGAACGCTGCCGGCGCGACCATCTTTGCCGGGGCGGGCCCGATCAGCGGCCGGTACTCGCCGACTCGCTTGAGCGTGGAGATGGTCCCGACCGCGAATTCCTCCGACGCTTCCAGCACGCAGCAGTACAGCAATGCCAACAGCGACGGGTCGACCTGGGCCGACATCGATGCGACCAACCTGCAGGTCAGCCTGAGCCCCAGCGCCGCGGCCACCGCCGTGCTGGGCGCCAACGCCGACCTCTTTACCGCCAGAGCCGGCTTTAACCAGGATATCGGCATCTTCGTCAGCGTCGACAGCGCCCCCGACCAGCTGGTGGCGTGGAAGGAGAGCGGAGGTTTCGCTGGCACCTTCTCGCCCAACGCCGCCTTCGTGCGGGGCACATTCGCCGTCAGCTCTGGCAACACCTACGTCTTCAAGCTGAAGTGGAAGACGAATAAGAATGCGTCCGGGGCGACCATCTTCGCGGGCGCGGGACCGATCAACAGCCAGTACTCACCGACTCGCTTGAGCGTGCAGCTGGTCTCGGTCGCGAACTCCTTCGCCGCGGTCAGCACCATGCAGTACATCAACCCGAATAGCGACGGGTCGACCTGGGCCGGCATAGACGCCACCAACCTGCAGGTCACCATGAGCCCGGGCGGAGCCGCGTTTGTCGTGCTTGGCGGCAACGCCGACCTGTTTACGGCGAACGCGGGCTACAACCAGGACCTCGCGATCTTCGTCAGCGTCAACGGCGGCGGCGACCAGCTGGTGGCCTGGAAGGAGAGTGGGGGATTCGCGGGCACGTTCTCGCCCAATGCCGCATTCGTGCAGGGAATCTACCCGGTTACCAGCGGCAACACGTACGTGTTCAAGTTGGAGTGGAAGACGAACCGGTCGGCGAGCGCGGTGACGATCTTTGCGGGCGCGGGCCCCATCAGCGGGCAGTATTCGCCGACGAGCCTCACCGCGCAGCTAGTGAGCTAACGAACCTCGTCACGGCGACTCAGATGAAGGTGATCGCCTCGTAGACCCGACTGCGGTCGTCTCAGTCGCCGGCGCTCATAGGGGCGCTCTCTCCTAGTCATCGACGAGATAGGTGACCGGGACAGTTGAGCAGCAGGTATCGTCGAGCTTCGGAGGCAGACGCAATGTTCGGGCATGACGGACCGAAACTAGTCCGGTCGCCATTGTGATGCGCGTCCTCCGCGGGCCATGCATGGGTAGGCAGCCATACTCACGTCGTGACGGTGCACATTCGTTCGCTGACGGCCAAAGACGTGGACCCCCTCACTGCGGCGCTCGCGGAGGCGTTTCACCGCGACGACCTTGCCGTCTGGATCTTCCCGGATCAGCGCGTTCGGGACGCCGCGCTGGCGGCCATGTTCCGATCGCGTCTGAGCGAGGCGCTCCACGACGACGAGACGGTCGTGGACGTCGCGGACGACCTTTCCGGAGCGGCGATCTGGCAATCACCGCGCGTCCGGTTCGACGACAATCCGCCACCGGGTGCGCGTCCCGATGTCATCGATGCATTTCGCACCATCTTCGCGGCCCGTCCCCAGCCACCGTACTGGTACCTGCACGGGATCGGCGCGCGTACCGAACGCCGCGGGGTTGGGTCCGCGCTGATGGGCGTGGGTCTTCGACGCCTGGATACGGCCGGTGTACCCAGCGCGTTGATGACGGGCGCCGAACGAAACCTCGCCTTCTACCGAAAGCACGGCTATCGCGAGCTGCGGCGATTCGACTTCCGCGGCGGGAGCGCCTGGTGGATGTGGCGGGATCCTGTGTAGGCATCGACCAAGCGGCCCTGTAGCCCGGAGGGCTCTGTCAGCTGCACGTTGGTCGGGGGGACGGGACACTATTTGAACTCCCGGACCGAACTCTCGGGCGGCGTGCTGGATTTGCTGAAGCAACACTGGCGGACAGGAGGGCAGCCACGAGGTGGCTGCCTTCTCCGTTACTGACTAACCGTGTACTGGTAGCAGGCGCTCTCGAGCACCACGGCCGACGTCGCCGCGTCGATGACGCGGAAGTGGATATCGAACTCCGTGCCGAGCGGTATCGACGCCAGGCTTCGGAACAGGTTCGCCCGGCCGGTTCCGGTTTCGTCAGTCGTGATCGCTTGGGGAACGAGTCCCTGGCCGAGCGTCAGCCAGTTCGTTCCGCTGCAATCGTCGTTCACGTTCGTATCCACCGCTCGCTGTAGGAGGTAGCTGTGGTTCGGAGCAAGGTCCCGCACCCACACGTCGAGGTAGACGACCTTTTCTGCGTCCTTTGGCTGCCGGAACCTCACCAATCCGAAGCCGCTGTCGGTTGCGCCATCGACTGGTCGCAGAATGACCTGGAGGTTGAAGTTGGGCGTCGCGGGGCCCCAGGAGGGCGCGCCCGAGTCGGCCTGAGCGGCGACTGCGGTCACCGCGGCCACGGTGATCAGCGCAATCAGCGAGGCGAAGAGCTTGAGCATGGCGACTCCTCTGAAAACTGGTCCGAAGGGGGGCGGGTTGTGGACGCGAAGACATCGAACAGCGGCATTGTGACTGGCGGGTTGCTCCTAAGGCGTTGGGTGAGCCTCGACGACGACCGTCCAGGTGCGCCCACCATCCGTTGTCTTGAGCAACTGGGTGTAGTCATTGGGCACCTCCCCCCTTCGTCGCACTGCGAAACCGGTGTTCTGATCGACGAAATCGAGCATGTCGATGGCGCTTGCCTTCGGGTACCGCCAGAGAACGTTCGTCGGAACATGCACCCACGTGAGTCCGCCGTCGTTGGTCCTGTATAGGGGCAGGGGTACGGAAGGCACGGCGTCCCACTCGGCAACCGTCCCGGCTATTGCCCAACCATGGTTGGCGTCAACAAAATCGAGGGCCACCTGGAGGGGTGCCTCCCCGGGGAGGGAGCGAGCGACCCAGGTGCTACCGCCGTCCGAGGTAACCAGCAGGCGTACGGGATCCGGGCGCTCCCGGGGGCAGCAGGACGGCCCAGTGGGTTGGGGATCAAACCACGTGATGCCGCGCTGGAGATCGAAGAAGGTGGGCCAGCCGACGTAGCTTCCGGTGGAGAGGGTTACGGGCAGTGGCTGGACGTGCCACGTGACACCACCATCGTGCGTCACCATCAGATTCCCGCCTGATATCCAGCCGGTGGTCAGTGAAGTGAAGGTAATCGTCGATGGCCCAACGCTGGTTGGCCGCACAGACGTGAAGTTCCAGTGGAGCCCTGCGTCATCAGTGCTATAGAGGCTTGCCGAATTGCCCTCGGTGGGCAACAGCAGCCAACCGTGATTCTGGTCGATGAAGAAGAGCTCGGGAGACTGGCCGCCGATCGATGCGCCTTCGTGCCAGGTCTTTCCGCCGTCGATGGTGCGAAAAGTGGTGACATAAGGTCCTGCACCGCCAGCAGCGCCCGGGCTTGACTCGGCGACCCAGGCATGGGTTGCATCCAGCAAATAGACAGGACCAGTTGCCGCTCGCGTAGGCGGAGAAGTATCGGTGTGCGGAGTCAGCCGGCCGGAGAGGGACGGCGGGCTCACGTTTGTCCAATGTGCTCCGCCATCTATGGTTCGCCACAGCTCTTCATGTTCGACCCACGACCAGCCAGTGGACGCGGAGACCATCTTGGTTGGAAAGAAAACGCGCCCGACACCAGGACGTCCCGCCGGAGCGACCGACTGGTGGGTGGTCACGTAAACACCAACCGCCGCGAGCGCAACTCCGATCAACACCAGTATGGCAATGACGTTCATGCCGAACCGGAGCTGAAGCGGAGCTCGATAGCTGCGCCTGGTCGACGCCTTTGTGCCAAGACTCTTCCTGACCGCATCGGCAAGCCATGGAGCTGCCGGGGTCACGGACTCGAGGGCCGATCGGAACTCCGATCTGAGCTGGCTGTCAGTTCGCATCGCGTGCCTCCATCAGGCGCCTGAGCTCGCTCATACCTCGCTGCAGCCGGCCTTCAACGGCATGCACGCTGATGCCGGTGATGGCTGCAATCTCGTCCAACGGCAGATCGAGGTACCAGTGAAGAACGAGGACCAGGCGTTTGTTCAGATCCAGCCGTCGTAGTGCCCGGCGAAGCTCGATTCCGCTCAGGCCCGCGTCTGGGGAGGTTTCGACCGCGCGGTCAGATTGCGGCCATTTCAACACCGACCACCAGCGCGAGCGCCGGACAGTCCTGCACTCATTCGCGACGATGCCAAGAAACCAAGGTCTGAGTTCGTGGCCCTCTCGCAGCTGGCCCAGCCTGCGCCAGGCCTTGAAAGCGGCCTCCTGCACCGCGTCCTCTGCCGCCTGACTATCGTGCAGCATTCCGCAGGCCAGCCGGTAGCCTGGCTCCAGCGACGGTTCAAGGAGGCTCATGAATGCCACCTTGTCGCCTTGCTTGGCGGCCTGGACGAGCGTCATCGGCACAGTCAGAACAGCCATTCCTAGCCTCTATACGCCCGTCAGGCTCGATTTCCGACAGGAATCCAAGGCGCGGCGCTCAGCACGTGGGGGTGGTCAGGATCCGTCTATTCGAACTGTCGTGAGACATGACACTGGTCGGGGGCCCGGGATTTGAACCCGGGGCCTCCCGGTCCCGAACCGACACGACGGTGTGTCCTTCTGTATCCCGGCGGTTCCTTCCCTGTCCTCCTGTACTCAATTGCCGAGGTCGTCGTCTACTTTGGTGTCCTCCTGTGTCCTCCTGGTTCCGCGAGTCTGTGACTCGGCTGTGACACGGCAGGATCCGGCTGTGATCCGTAGACGATTGAGATCAGGACCTGGCCTGCGAGCCTCTCCGTTGTCCAGGCGGGCGGGTGACTGCCTCCAGATAGCTTCCCTCGTAGTGATGACCGAGCTTCGCCACCAGTTCGGCGAGGAGCGACTTCAACTCCTTCATCTTTGCCGGGCCCAAGAGCTGCGTCCATTCCTCTTGAAGCTTCGCCACTTCCTCAGCGGCCGCCCGGTTGTACGCCCAGCCCTTCTTCGTGCGGCGTATGACGACGGCCCGACCGTCCCTCGGATCGGCCACTCGCTCGACGTAGCTGGCAGCCTCCAGCCGCTCGACCAGGTAGCCCATCGACTGCTTGGTCACGCCTGCCTTGTTAGCCAGTTCGGTGATGCGATCGCCCTCCGGACCAAGCAGCTTCATGACCGTCGAGTTGGAGTCGGTGATCTCTCTGAAGCCGCGCGAATGGAGCCGGTGATGGACGCGAGCGCTTAGGTCGAAACTGGGGATCGACAGCAAGGCGCCGATCATGAACTCGCGACTCCCGTTCAAGGCTCTTGACAGTATAGACAGACGCTCTTACTATTCGGACAGACAGTCTTACTAAATTGGAGGTTGGGAAATGATCGCGAGGTTCGGTTACTTCGAGGGATTGACGGAACAGCAGAAGAGGGCTCAGGAAGACAACGCCAGCAGACGATTCAAGGCGGCCCTCACCAGCCAGCCCGGCATCCTGGCCGTCTACTACATGGAGTCCCCCAACGGCGACCGCGCGACCATCTCCATCTGGGAAAACAAACAAGCTATGGAGCAGGGCGGCATCAATGCCAATGCCGCTCCCCTTCTGCCCGGCCAGCGAGGAGAAGACATTCCGAGTCCCAGCCGGGTCGAGATTTGGGAAGTCCTCGATCAGTTCGTCGCCCCGGCGGCGGTACGAGCCTAGCGTTTCGACGATGGCGGGCAGTCGCGGCGCCGCCCGCCATCCCGACCTCACGCGCCGATCAGGGCCAGCAGCTCCTCCTCGGGCAGCGGGACGTCATCCGCTGGGCGACCAAATCCGCATAACTGTTTGCGCTGGACGTGTGATTTCGAACGGGCGTGCCTCACGATCCTGGCCGTCGCGTCATCAGCGCGACCGCCGTTCGGAGCCATCGATTGCTCTCGTCTGAGTTCAGATCGGCCGACCGCAGCGACCTTACTGAGCATGCCGGGGAGCGAGTTTCTAGGAAATCTGTGACACGTCCGTGACCCGACGGGCTCCACAGAGCGCGCCAAATCGCCGGTTTTGAACTCGGAAATTGGTCGGGGGCCCGGGATTTGAACCCGGGGCCTCACGGTCCCGAACCGGCCGTATGTCGTGTCCTTCCGTGTCCCTCCGGTTCCTCCAGTGTCCTCCTGTACTCAACTTCGACGGCCGTCGGGTCCTTCTGTGTCCTTCTGTGTCCTTCTGGTTCCGCGAATGCGTGACCATCTGTGACACGGTTCGGCTCACCGTCGCTATTAAACGTGGCCAACCCTGGCTTCGGACTAACAGGCTGACTTCACAAGTCTCGTCCTCACCCTACGAGCCAGTCACCACCGGCAGGTGAAATTGTGTGCTCCAAGAGTTGACACAGCGCCAACATCCAACGCAATCGGCTCTATCCAACACTGCGATATACCAGCCATCGGATGACGAGGGCGGCTGTCGCCGCAAGGCCAAGAATCGCAAGGAGGACTCCAACCCCTCGGATGGAACCTTGTCCCGTTTGCGCCCCGATCAAACCCAGCGCTGCGCCCAATATGAGCGTAGAGCTTGCAAGCAGACGCGACGTCTGCCGACGACGCCGGCGGTCGATACATTCTGGGCTTCGACCCAGTTGTCCGTGAAGGTTCACGCTCACTGAACACGAATCGATTAAATGCACCCCACAGCCACGGTCAGACGCCGAGGATCCGGTGCAGCACCTCGCTGTCACGGGCGCGCGACGCCGGTAGCACCTCCACGATCCGGCCCTTCTCGATGAAAGCAGCCCGGTCGGCGACCCGCAGCGCCATCTGATGGTTTTGCTCCGCCAGCAGGATCGACACGCCGGTCGACTTCAGCGTCGCGAGCAGCGCTGCTATCGACTGCACCAGGACAGGCGCAAGTCCTTCGGTCGGTTCGTCGAGCAGCATCACGCGCGGGTTGCCCATCAAAGCTCGGCTCACCGCCAGCATCTGGCGTTCGCCGCCCGACAAACCTCCGGCAAGGTTGTGCCTCAGCGACTCGAGCCTGGGGAACAGCTCCCAGATGCGATCCTTGTTCCACGTCCAGCCGTCGCCGTTGGCGTGGGAGGCGATGTCGAGATTCTCGACCACGGTCAGGTTTGGGAAGCAGCGGGCGCCCGAGGGTACGTACGCGAGTCCCCGTCGAGTGCGGCGATGTGCTGGCCAGCCGCTCATGTCCGTGCCGCCGACGATGACGCGTCCCGACGCGCCGGGTAGAAGGCCCGTGATGCCGCGAATCGTCGTGGTCTTGCCGGCGCCGTTGCGGCCAAGGACTGCGAGCGTTTCTCCGTCCTTCACTTCGGCGCTGAAATCGAACACCACGTGGCTCTTGCCGTAGCGGACGTTCAAACCATCGACCTTCAGCATGGCTACGCGCCCAGCTCCTCTTCTTCGAGCTCGCCGAGATAAACCTTTTGGACGTCGGGATTGCGACGGATCTCGTCTGGCGTTCCCGCGGTCAGGACACGGCCCTGGTGCATCACGGTGATGGTGCGGGCGGTGGTGAAAACGACGGCCATGTCGTGCTCACAGAAGAGAAGCGTCAGGTGACGCTCGGTAGCGAGGCGGCGGACCAGCTCCATCGCTTTATCAGTCTCGTAGGCGGACATACCCGCCGTGGGCTCATCGAGCAACACCAGCTTTGAGCCCAGCGCAAGCGAGATTGCGATCTCGATGGCCCGCTGGTCGCCGTGGCTGAGCTGGCCGGCGGGGAGGTCGGCCCAGGGCCCAAGGCCCACCGCCTCGACGAGCTCTTGTGCCTCGTTCCGGAACATGCGGTTGGCGACGCCAAAAGGCCGCATCGTGTAGCCGCCGTGGGCCAGCATCGCGTACTGCAGGTTCTGGCGGACGGTCAGCTTCGGAAAGATGGTTGTGATCTGAAAGGCGCGTCCGATACCTGTCCGGGCGATCACATGCGGCGGCTTACCGGTGATTTCGCGCCCGTCGAAAGTCACCTTGCCCGCGCTAGGTTTGAGCCGGCCAGTGATCAGGTTGAAGAGCGTCGATTTGCCGGCTCCGTTCGGTCCGATGATGGCGTGGCGGTCACCTTGTCTGACTTCCAGGCTCACGTCGTCGACGGCGCGCAGGCCGCCGAAGCGCTTGCTCAGGTTTTCGAGTCTGAGCAGCATCTTGCCCGAGTGCACCGCCTCGGCTTGGATGGCCTCGCTCTCCAGCGCCTTGCGCACGTCGATCATGCGGATTGCTTCGCCGGTGCTTTCAGCGGCGGGGGCTTCCGCCTTCTCGCCGCGATGAAAACGCTCACGCAGGCGAAGGAAAACCGACGGCGCATCGGAGATGCCGCCAGGCACAGCGAGGACGACGCCCAGCACGATGGCGCCGAGGATGATGTCGAACTGGTACGGAAATTGCTTCGCGATCGCGTTGTCGAGCGCGACGTAGATAAGGGCACCGACCGCGGGACCAAGAAAGGTCGACGTGCCGCCGAGCAGCGACACGACAACTGGCTGCGCGTTGGCCGTCCAGTAGAGCATCTCTGGATAAGCCTGCTGCTGATACATGATGAAAAGCCCGCCGGCTACTCCCGCGAAAAGAGAGGCGACCGTGTACACGGCGAGCTCGTAGGCCCTGACGTTGATGCCGATGGATGCCGCGCGGTCGCGATTCTCGCGAATTGAAAGTAGGGCGGCGCCGAATGGTGAGCGGACGATCACGAACATGAGGAGCAGACACACCACAACCACCGCCGCCGTGAAGTAGTAGAGCGTGGTGTAGTCGTTGAGCTGGTCGGGCAGCGTGATCGAGATGCCGTTGTCGCCGCCGGTGAAGTCGTACCACTGGAAGACGATCGAGAAGAGCAGCTGCGAGATCGCGAGCGTGAGGAGGGAGAAGTACAGGCGAACGGCGCGCAGCGCGACGAGCCCTGTGATTAGACCCACGATGGCACCGACAGCGGGCGCCGCGGCCAGGGCTACGAAAAACGGAAGCTGGTAGCGCTTGAAGATCAACGCAAGCGCGTATGCGCCCACGCCAAAGTAGGCGGCGTGGGCGAACGAGACCATGCCGGTGTATCCAAGCATCAGGTTGTAGGAGATCGCCCACAGCGCGAGCACCAGGGCCGATGTGCCGAGAAAGATCAAGTACCGCGAGCTCGCGTCGGGGTTGAGATTTTCGTACTGACCGGCAAGCGGCGGCACCGCCGCGACAAAGAGCGCGAGGAGAACCACCGCTGCCCACCGCGGGTGGGCAAATCGGCGGATCAACTCTCCGGACGGCCGAACAAGCCGCGAGGGCGGACGATCAGGACAGCGGTCATGATGATGAAGACGAACGCAAGCGCAAACGGATTGGTCTGCGGAATGACAAGACCGAACGAGATCACCATTCCCACGATCAGCGCACCAACCGCTGAGCCGACGATGCTGCCCAGCCCGCCGATGACGCTGATCGCGAAGGCCAGGACGAGGACATCGGTGTCGATGCTCGAGCCCACCGCCTGACTCGGGGCCACGATCGACCCTCCCAGTCCGGCCAATCCCGCGCCGATGACAAAGACTGTGGTGTAGAGGCGGGTGACGTTGACCCCGGTCGCATTGAGCAGGTCTGGGTCGGACACCGCGGCCCGAATGTTGCGCCCCAGATTCGTGCGGTAGAGCATGGTCCAGACGCCGGCGCCGATCACGATCGCCCCCGCGATCATGAAGAGGGAGTAGCTCGCGTAGCTGTAACCCGCCAAATCGAGGTGTCCGGGGATCGGGGAGGCGACGGTCCGGTAGTTCGGACCGAAGACGATACGGACGCCACCGGCCACGACCAGGCTAACGGCGTACGTGCCCAGCAACTGGACCAGGTGCTCCCGGCCATAAACGCGCCGCAGCACCAAGACCTCGACCACTCCACCGATGGCCCCGGCGACCGCCACCGCAACAAGCAGGCCCCCCCAGAAACCCAGCCCGGCCCCGAGCTGGTTCGCGATGACGACCGTGACGAAGGCAGCGATCATGTAGAGCGAGCCGTGCGCCATGTTGATCACTCGCAAGGCTCCGAAGACCAGCGACAGTCCTGCCGCCACGATGAACAGATAGGCCGCGTTTGACAGCCCGCCCACCGTGAACAGCAGGACCTGCCCTGGCGTCATATTTGCTTTTGGTTCGGGCTAGCTCGCAGCGGTCCAGGACGGACAGAGGGCGAAGTTCGCGGTGGTGGGATCGCCAGCCTTGGCGTCGCACTGGTTGCCCTTGATCTCATTGACCATCTGCAACGGCATCATCAGGTCGTCGCCCTTGAGGTTGGTGATGTCCTTGAGGATCGGGAAGGGATAGCTGCTGGATGTGGTAGTCGTGCCCGTCGTTTCACCGACGTTGGCCTGCAGCTCGTCGGAGCGGATGGTGATCTTGTAGCCGCGAAGGCTGTCAAACGAGTGACCTGAGATCTGCTTGACGACCTGGTCCGCATCGAAGCTCTTGGCCGCGTTGGCGGCCTGCGCCCAAATCGTCAGGGCGTCGTAGTCCATTACCGCCCAGTCGGACGGGTATTCGCCGTTGTACCGGGCTTTGTAACGGTCGATGAAGTCCGTCAGGCGAGGGTTGTTGTTCTGCAGCGCGAAGAAGGGCGCGCGCATGTACGCGTGCATGCCCGCCGGATACTGCGAGCCAAGCGTGGTCAGCTCGTCGACCGAGACCAGTGTGGTCATCGGGTACTTGGTGAAGAACTGTGGGTCGACGGCCAGTGCTTGCTTGATGAAGTTGATCTGGTCGGCGGCGAAGATGTTGGAGTAGACGAGGTCCGGCTTCAGCGCCTGGATCTGGTTGATCGTGGAGTCCCAGCGCGGGTTGGTCGGGAACGGCACGTACCACGTGCTCTGGCTGTTGACGATCTGGACACTGGAATTTGCCTTCTTCAAAGCCGCGACGAACGCGTTGGTCTCCGAGATGCCGAAGAGGT
>VBIA01000097.1 GCA_005879985.1 Chloroflexota bacterium
GGCCAGAAGACAACGCTCGGGTCCGCCACCGTGCAGCTGGGCTGATGGCGTTCTTTTACACGCTGCTGAAGTTCATCCACATCGCGGCGGCGATCACGGCGGTCGGGTCCAACATCACGTACGGCGTTTGGAACGCGCTTGCGGCCCGCGAGGCAGCGCACATGAGCTTCATGCTCAAGGGAATCAAGTTCCTCGACGACAGGATCGCCAACCCTTCTTACGGGGTGCTGTTCCTCACCGGGCTGCTGCTGATCTTCGTAGGCCACTGGTCGATCACGTCGCTCTGGATCATCGTCGCCATCGTCCTGTTCGTCGCGGTGGCCGTGATTGGCTTCGCGGTGTTCTCGCCGCTGCTCAAAGACCAGATCAGGTTGGCCGACGCCGGGGACACCGCCTCGCCCGAGTTCACGCGCCTGTCGAGCAGGAGCCGCATGCTCGGGCCGATCCTTGGGATCATCGTGATCGGAATCCTCGTGATGATGGTGTTCAAGCCGGCCCTGTAAGCCCTCATCGCGAGGAGAACCGAGGCGTCGATCACGCAGTAGCCGCCGGCGATCACTGACGGAGGGTTGCCCGACGGGATGTGCGTACATGGCGCGACCGGCAGCCAGTTCCAGTTGCCGAAGCTCGTGCCGAAGATCTCCAGCTCGCCCGTGGCGATGAAGATCGCGGCGAACAGCGCCCAGCGCGGCGAGCGGAGCACGAACCAGGCGAACACGGGCAGGCACATCGCTCCCTGCAGGTCGAAGCGCCCGGTCAGGATGGGGAGCACGGTTAGACCCGCAACCGCCCACGCGCCCGCGGCCGCGAGCACGAAATGCGCGACACGCTTGCCGTGCTGCTTCACGACAGGCGTGGTCATCGCGAGCAGGCCGAACAGGTAGACGAGGCCGTGGCCGGGCGGCACGAACATTGGCACGTTGTGCAGGCGGTAGCGGTACACGCCCCAGATCAACGAGCCGAAGACCTCGAAGCCCGTCGCGACGATGACGCACATCCACACCTGGAGGCGCTGCTCCCGCGGCGCCTTCAGCGTCGCCAGGTAGAGCACGACGAACGTGAGCGCGCCGAGCGCCCACTGCTGCCAGAGCGCGGTGATTCGGCTGTCGGCGAGCAGCAGCAACGGCGTGTAGGTCAGCAGGTAGGCATGCAGCCAGTAGGGCTTGAGTCGGGCGGACAAGAGGTTCCGAATTTTAGAAGCCCTCACCCTGCCTGGGAGCGTGGGGGGAACGTTCCCCCCACGCTTCTGGAAACTACTTGATCGTTCCGCGCTCGTTGATGATGCTTCCTTGCAGGTGCCACGCGTCGCCGGTCCACTGAATGACCTGCTCCTGCATGATCGGGAAGTGATCACCCGACGTGGTGGTCACCGTGATACCCGGCAGAAGGAACGGATTGGTCTCGTTCAGCTGGCTGGAGGCGATCTTCATCACGTTGGCACGAGAAAGGTTGGAGCCGGCCTGCGTCAAAACGTCGACCATGGTGTATGCGACCGCGACGCCGTAGATGTTGAAGCCGTTGTTGGCGTCACACGTCGAGCAGTTGGCTATGACCTGCCGGTATAGCTTCATGCCGTCGTCGTTGGTCCACTGCGGGTCGGTCGGGTCCTTGATGTAGCCGACGCTGATGGCGCCGTCGATCTTGGCGCCCGACTTCTCGGCCAGCTTCATGTAGGTCGCCACGTTGGAGACCGAGTTGACATAGATCGTTGGCGCCCAGTGAAGGCCGGTGATGATCGCGAGCGACTGAATCGTTGGCTTGGGAATCGCGAACACGAAAACGGTGTCGGCGCCCTTCGCGTGCAGGATCGCCAGCTGTGATGCCGGGCTGGCTGAGGTGACGTCGTAGCTCTCCTTGTCGACGATCATCGTCGAGGCCTTGTCACCGAGGCCGTCGATCAGCCCTTTGAGGTAGTCCTGGCCGTAATCGTCGTTCTGGTAGAGCACGCCGATCTTGGCATTGGGGTGATTCTGCAGGACGTCCTTGGCGTAAATGTGCGATTCGCCCTGGTATGGGGGCTGCCAGCCAAGGGTCCACTTGTTGGAATTGAAGTCCTTGCCGAACGTCGTCGCGCCGGTGGCGACGAACAGCTGCGGGACCTTCTGCGTGTTGAGGTAGTCCCGTACCGATGTCTGGTCCTGCGTGCCCAGCCCGCTGAACATGGCGAAGACCTGGTTCTGCTCGACCAGCTGCTTGGTGAGCGGCACAGTCTGGGCCGGGTTGTAGGCGTCGTCGAGGATGACGAACTTGATCTTCCGGCCGTTGATGCCGCCCTTGCTGTTGATGTAGGTGAAGTACGCGTTCTCCGCGTTGGCGATCGTTCCGTAGGCCGCGGCCGCTCCAGTCTGGGAGATGGTATTGCCCAGCAAGATCTGGTTGCTCGTGATGCCGACGTCGGTGGCGACAGTCCCGCCGCTGGAGCTGCCGCACGCGCCGGCCATCACCAGGAAGGCGGCCGCCGCAGCCAATCGGGGTCCCATTCTCGTCATAGGTCTTCCTCCTTACTCTGCTGGAAGGTTCCTAAATAGTCTGAGGGTCGGGCGGCAACTGTCCAGTTGTACGTTCACCGACACCCCGCAGCCGGCTTCGCAGCCGGGCGTACGCCGACAGTATCAGGCCGACCAGCCCGTTGGGGGCAAAGATCATGATCAGGATCAGGAGGGCGCCATAGGTCACGGCCGGCCCGGCGTTCTTGAAGACCGAGGCCACCTGGTCGGGGATCCAGTCCTGGGTCTGGACGAACTGGCTCGAGATGATCGGCAGCCAGAAGGTGAATATGCCGCCGAAGAGAGGCCCGGCGATCGAACCGAGGCCCCCGATCACGGCGCCCACCAGGAGCTGGAAGGAGAGCGAAACGGGAAACGTGTCGGGGCTGACGAACCCGGTGGCCAGTGCGTAGAGCGCACCGGCAACACCCGCGTAGAAGGCGGAGAGCCCAAACGCGAGCGTTTTGTACCCCGCGACGTTGACACCCGACGCCGCGGCCGCGACCTCGCCGTCGCGGATGGCCATGAGGGCCCGGCCGGGTCGCCTGCGGACGATGTTCCACGCGACCCAGAACAGGGCGGCGGCCACGATGAAGCACAGGTAGTACAGCCACTGGTCGCTCGTCATGGCCGGGCCGCCCGTGACGCCCGCGAACAGCGAGCTTGCCCAGTCCGGCGGCTGCTGCGGCGCGAGCAGGATGCCCTGCGTGCCCTGGGTCAGGTTCTCGGGGCGCTTGATAAGGCTCGGCGTGATGACGGCGAGCGCGAAGGTGGCCAGCGCGAGGTACAACGGCGAGAGTCGGAGCGCGGGAATGCCCAGGAAGAAGCCGACCAGCCCCGTGAGCAGGCCCGCGATTGGAATCGTCAGCAGGTAGTCGACGTGGTAGCGGTGAACCAGGATCGCGGTCGTGTACGCGCCGACCGCCATGAAGGCGCCGTGGCCCAGGGAGATCTGCCCGCTGTAGCCGACCAGCAGGTTCAGGCCCATGATCACGATGGCGAAGATCAGGACCTCGGCCCACTCGAGGCTCTGGAAGCTCGTGACTTGCGTGGGCAGGCCGGCGAACACGATCACTCCAAGCGCAATTAGCCAGTAGCGGCGCGGAGCCCGGCCGACGAACCTCATGCGCGCCTCATCGCGCGCCGGCCGAGCAGGCCGTTGGGCCTGATCACGAGGACGGCGATGATGATCGCGAAGGCAACCGCCAGCTGGAGATCACCGCCGACGCCCGGCAGGTAGGTCCCGGCCAGGTTGACCGTCACCCCCACGATCAGGCCGCCGATCACTGCCCCTAGCGGGCTCTCGATGCCGCCCAGGACCGCGGCCGCGAAGGCGTAGATGATGACGGTCTGCATCATGTTCGGCTCCAGGTACAGGATGGGGGCGACCATGATGCCGGATACCGCGCCGACGGCCGATGCGAGGCCCCAGCCCAGCGCCAGCATCCAGCTGACGCGTATGCCGAGCAGGCGGCTCGCCTCGGGATTGTGCGCTGCGGCGCGCATGGCGAGGCCGACGGTGGTGCGCTGCAGCATGAGAAACACGAGGACAAGAACCACCCCCGACACGGCGATGACGCCGAGGTCCTGCCAGCTCGCCGCGGCGCCGAAGATGTCGATGGTCTGCACCGAGAACGGGCTCGGGAACAAGCGCGGGAGGTAGCCGAAGAAAAATCCCGCGAGCCCGTTGATGAGCGTGGCGAGACCGAGCGTGACGATCACCAGCGTGAGCACCGGCGCGCGCTCGACCGGCCGGATCACGACGCGCTGGATCACGATGCCGCCCACGAATGCGATCGCGATGGTGAGGGGAAGCGCGATCCAGTAGTCCATGCCGCGCCCGATGAGCGTGAACGCGAGGAACGTCGCGAACATCGCCATCTCGCCCTGCGCGAAGTTGACGAGGCCCATCGCGTTGTAGATGAGGACGAGCGCGAGCGCGAGGCTTGCGTAGATGCCGCCCGAGGCGATGCCGCTCAGCACCTGCTGCAGGAACTCTTGCATTAGAGTGCCCGGCCCCCGATGGTCCTTGCGCCTTTGTGGCCTAGGCGCCCGGGCGGCTGCGCCGCTGAAGCCTGCGTCAAGGGGCCCGGCGCAGCGTCGTCGCGCATTTCCAATGCGCTCCTAGCCGCGCCACCCTTTCCTTGGCTCCGGGCGCCGATGCCCCAAATGCGCTGCGGAGCACAGGGGTCGGCCACTCTAGTACCCCAGATAGGAGCGGCGCACCGACTCCTGGTTCTTCAACGTCGCGCTTTCGCCCTCGACCGCGACGCGGCCGACCTCAAGCACATACGCGCGCGACGAGAGCTCGAGGGCGATGCGCGCGTTCTGCTCGACCAGCAGCACGGCGACCCGGTCGCTCTCGTTGACAGCGCGGATGATTTCGAAGATCGAGCGCACGACCAGCGGCGCGAGCCCTAGCGACGGCTCATCGAGCAGCAGCAGCTTCGGCCGCATGAGAAGGGCACGCGCGAGCGCGAGCATCTGCTGCTCGCCGCCGGACAGCGTGCTGGCGGACAGCTTGCGCCGCTCGCGCAAGATGGGGAAGTAGCCGAAGACCCTGTCGTAGTCCTTGGCGACGCCGCCGCCGTCGCGGCGAAGGTACGCACCGAGCCGCAGGTTCTCCTCAACCGTGAGCTCAGTGAGCACGCCGCGCCCCTCGGGCACGTGTGCGATGCCCATGCGCACGATGGCCTCAGTCGTGGCTCGGCGCAGCGAGCGGCCACCGAAGTTGATGATGCCGTCCCACCTGACCCCGCCCGTGATCGCGCGCAGCGTCGTGGTCTTGCCCGCGCCGTTGGCGCCCAGCAGCGCGACGACGTCACCGTCGCCGACGCTCATCGAAACGCCGTGGAGCACACGGGTCTGCCCGTAGCCGGCGCGCACTCCGTCGAGCTCCAGAAGAGCCATCAGTGGCGCGCTCCCGAAGTTCCTTGCATCTTCGCGGCCCAGGCGGCCGGGCGCCAGCCCACCCCGCAGAATCTGCGATTCTGCGAGGACCCCGGGCGGCGCTGAAGCCGGCGTCGAGGGGCCCGGCACTCGTCGTCACGCATCTTTCAGATGCGCTCCTCCTTGCGCCACCCTCTCCTTGGCTCCGGCCGCCGGATGCCGCGAATCTCGCTGCGGACCTCGTGAGCGCGCCACTGTCACGCCGCTCCCAGGTACGCCTCGATGACCGCGGGATGGCGCTGTATGTCGGCCGGCGTGCCTTCCGCGATCTTCCGTCCGAAGTCCAGCACGACCACGTGGTCCGAGATGCCCATGACGAACGCCATGTTGTGCTCGACCAGCACGACGGTCACGTCGAGGTCGCGGTGGATGCGCTGCACAAGCGCCGCCACGCCGCCGACCTCCTCATGGCTGATCCCGCCAGCGGGCTCGTCCAGCAGCAGCAGCCGCGGCTTTGAGACGAGCGCTCGCGCGAGCTCCACGCGCTTTTGCGTGCCGAACGGCAGCGCGGCCACGGGCGCCGACGCGAATCGGCTGAGCCCGACGAAATCGATCATCTCCATCGCACGCTTCTTCGCCTCCGCCTCAGAACGCAGAGCCGTCGGCATCGGCACCGCGGCCCCGAGCAGCGTCGTGCCCGTGCGCGAGTGGTAGCCCACGAGCACGTTGCCCAGCACCGTCATCGACCGGAAGAGGGCGAGGTTCTGGAACGTGCGCGCCACCCCGTGGCGGATGAGCTGATGTGGCGCCATCGCCTGCACCGGCTTGCCGTCGATCAGCACCGTGCCGGATGCCGGCCGGTACACGCGCGTGATGATGTTGAAGAGCGTCGTCTTGCCCGCGCCGTTGGGGCCGATGACCGCGACCATGCGGCCGGCTTCGACCGTGAAAGTCACACGGTCGAGGGCGACGACACCGCCGAAACGGACGGTGAGGTCCTGCACCTCCAGCAGCCCCATCTCGTCGCAGTCTAAATAGACGCGGGGGGCGCTGGCTATTAGCCGTCGATCTCGGGGGGCGGTTGCTCCGATTCTTCGGGGTCGTCCGGTATCGGCGGCCGCGGCGCCGGCCAGTGAGGGCGTTGGTCGGTCCCTTCTGGAAACTCGGCATGCGCTGAACGCGGCGGCTCCGGATGATGCGGCTGGGCGGGCAGAGGCGGCGAGGTCGGCCACGCCGGTCGTGGCCCTTCGTGCGGGGGCGCGACCTCGGGCGGTGCGGCTCCCCAGGTGGGACGCGTGCTCCGATGCGACACCGCTGCCGACGGCAGACTGCGCTGCTGCCGCGGGAAGACCGTGAACAGCCACCAACCGACCGCGGCGACCAGGCCGGCCAGCCCCGCCAGCGGCAGGAACACCAGCGGCGGCTTCAGGATCAGGTCGAGGCCGTTCGTCGACGCCGCGGGGATCGGTATGGGCGTCGGGCTCTGGCTGGGCGTCGGCGACTGATCCGGCGAGGGTGACTCGGACTGGGTCGCGGCCGCGCTCGGCGTCGGGGTCGGCGAGCTCTCGAGCTGGAACTGGGCGCAGGGCTGCGGCGTGACGCTCGCGCAGATGTGGTGCAGACCCGGCTTCTCGCCCGCGAACGGCCTGACCTTCACGTTGTTGAAGTTGCCGCGGCCGTCGGCGGTGGCCGATCCGACGATCTTGCTGGGCGAGTCCCAATAGAGCGACATCGACTCCCCGGCCAGGAACTGGCCGCCGCTGACGAGGATGTCGGTGTTGGGACCGCCCGCGGTGACGTTCAGGCTGATGTAGGCGTTGGCGGGGCAGGGAGGTCCGCTCGCGGGGCAGGCATCGGCCAGCGCGGCCTTGCGCGCACCTGGCAGAAGGGTTGCGAGCAAAGCCGCCGCGACGACGGCCAGGACGATGAGAAGGACGGGACCAAGGCGGCACGCCACCGCGCGCAAGGACATTCGAGCCGCGAAGGTTAACGGATGTCGCAGCTTGAAGTTACAGGGCTCCTTCAGGCGCCCACGTGGCGGGGTTGGCCGGGCTTCGCCCGGCCATGACTTTGTTTCCCTTACTGCGAGGCGTGGCGTGCCACCAGAGGGAAGGAGAGCAGGGCCGCGAATCCGGCCGGCTAGCCGGGTGGAGTCGCTTGAGTGGGTGCGGCCGTTGAGCGGCCCGATGAGAGGAAACCGTCGGGTTTCCTCTCATACCGGAGGCCACGGAAGGGACCAGCCCGAGGTGGGCGAGGGGAAGCGCCACTCCGGCTCGAGGGCCGCGCGCAGCCTGCGCTTGAGCATTCGGGTCTCACTCGGGCTCAACAGATTGGCCACGGTGTTGCCGAGCTTCCCGTGCTCCAGCTGCGCCAGCGCGCGCTCGATGTCGCCGCACAGGTCGCCGGGCAGCGGCTCGCCCGAGAAATCCCAGATCACCGTCCTGAGCTTGTCGTCGACGTGGAATGTGAGTCCGTGGTCGATGACCCACACGCGGTCCTGCGCGTCGAACAGGCAGTGCCCAGACTTGCGATCCGCGTTGTTGGCGAGGACGTCGAACAGCGCGACCCGCATCCAATCGTCGCGCCGCGCCGCCTGCTCGCTCAGGAAATGGCGGCCGTCGCCGTCGACGAAGAGCTGCATGGCGCCGATCCCGTGCGGACCGGTCTTGCGCACAACCGTAGGCGGGATGCGGGGCCAGCCGAGCACCTTGCTCAGCTCATACGCCGCGACCTCGCGCAGGAAGAGAGTGCCGGAGGGAAAGTCCCACAGCGGCGACTCGCCGCGCTCGGGCTTGTAGACGGCGAGCATCCCGTCCTTCTCATGCGGGCGCAGGCGTGCCAGGAACGTGTAGTTCGAAGCGCCCCGCAGCACGCCGAGCAGCTCGACCTCGGGCAGCGTGGCGAGCAGACGCTCGGCGCGGTGCGCGTCCTCGGCAGGCGCGGGCTTAGAAGATCGGGCGGGCACCGTTGGAGACGGGGCAGGGGTGACCGGCAGGATCCATGGGCAGGCCGCATCGCGGGCACAGCGGCCGGCCGGCCGAAAGCACCTCCTCCGCCTGCTTCGAGAAATCTGCGACCTGGCGGTGGCTGAGCCAGAACCTGACCGAGGGCGAGTCGTCGCCCGGCGTCGGAGTCGACTCCTCGGTCCCCGCGGCCTCGCTCGCCACCAGCACGAACATCTGGCGCTCGGCGTGGTAGCCCAGGCCCATCTCGGCCACCTGCCACTCGGGCTCGCCTGGCTGCAGGCGCCCGACGGAGGCCTCCTGGCCCTCGACCTCGATGCCCTGCGCGTCCATCATCTGGTGCAGCCGCACGATCAGGGCCTGGATCTGCGCCTTCTCGCAGGACAGTGTCAGCGTCCGGCCCTGGCCCGAAGCCATGAGGAAGAACTGGCGGTGACCGGGCTCTCCGACCGCCGCCAGGGCGATCGCCTCGACCGGGTCGAGCTCGTAGATCATTCGACGTCTAGCCTAAGAGTTGAACGGGGTAGCTACGGGTTTTGAGCCTGCCTCCCTGGGGAACAGAACACGAGATGAAATTTGAAACGGGCGCACCCGCGCCTGGGAGGAACAGCTGACAAGATGCCGAAAACCGTAGGAATCGACCTGGGAACGACCAACTCCGTAATCGCCGTCATGGAGGGCGGCGAGCCGGTTGTCATTCCTAACTCCGAGGGTTCTCGCACCACGCCTTCGGTCGTCGCCTTCACGAAGTCCGGAGAGCGCCTGGTCGGGCAGCTCGCCCGACGGCAGGCTGCGGTGAACCCCGAGAACACCGTCTATTCGATCAAGCGATTCATGGGCCGCAAGTTCGGCGAGGTTGACTCGGAGCGGAAGATCGTTCCGTACGACGTCAAGCCTGGCAAGGACGACCGGGCGGTCGTGCACGTCCTGAACGTGGACAAGGACTTCACGCCCGAAGAGATCTCGGCCATGATCCTGCAGAAGCTCAAGGCCGACGCCGAGTCCTACCTCGGCGAGAAGGTCACCGACGCGGTCATCACGGTGCCCGCGTACTTCAACGACTCGCAGCGGCAGGCGACCAAGAACGCCGGCCAGATTGCGGGCCTCAACGTGCTCCGCATCATCAACGAGCCGACCGCCGCATCACTCGCGTACGGCCTCGACAAGAAGGCCAACGAGACCATCCTGGTCTTCGACCTGGGTGGTGGCACGTATGACGTGTCGGTGCTCGACGTGGGCGACGGCGTGTTCGAGGTCAAGTCCGTCGCGGGCGACACGCACCTCGGCGGCGACGACTACGACCGCCGGGTCGTGGACTGGCTCGCCGAAGAGTTCAAGAAGTCCAACGGAATCGACCTGAAGTCCGACCGACAGGCGCTGCAGCGGCTCACCGAGGCCGCGGAGCGAGCCAAGATCGAGCTTTCGAGCCGGCTCGAGACGAGCGTCAACCTGCCGTTCATCACCGCTGACCAGACTGGTCCGAAGCATCTCGAGATGACGCTCACCCGCGCCAAGTTCGAGTCGCTGACGGCCGACCTGACCGAGCGGTGCCGCGGCCCATTCCTGGCCGCGCTCAAGGACGCGAACCTGACGCCGCAGCAGATCGACGAGGTCGTGCTGGTCGGTGGGTCAACGCGCATGCCTGTCATCCAGCAGCTGGTCAAGAACCTGACCGGCGGCAAGGAGCCTCACAAGGGCGTCAACCCCGACGAGGTCGTGGCGGTCGGCGCTGCGATCCAGGCCGGCGTGCTCAAGGGCGAGGTCAAGGACATCCTGCTGCTGGACGTGACGCCGCTTTCGCTCGGCGTCGAGACGCTCGGCGGCGTGACGACCAAGATCATCGACCGCAACACCACCATCCCCACGTCCCGCTCGCAGGTGTTCTCGACGGCGGCTGACAACCAGACGTCGGTCGAGGTCCACATCCTGCAGGGCGAGCGCGACATGGCTCGCGACAACAGGACGTTGGGACGCTTCCACCTCGACGGCATCGCACCCGCGCCGCGGGGAATGCCGCAGATCGAGGTCACCTATGACATCGACGCGAACGGGATCCTCAACGTGAAGGCCCAGGACAAAGGCACCGGTCGCGAGCAGTCGGTGACGATCACCGCGTCATCGACCCTGTCGAAAGACGAGGTCGAGCGGATGGTCAAGGAGGCCGAGGCGCACTCGTCCGAGGACCGCGCGAAGCGGGAAGAGGTCGAGCTCCGCAACCAGGCGGATCACATGATCCACCAGGCCGAGAAGATCATCAAAGAGAATGAGGAAAAGATCCCCGAGGACGTCAAGTCGGAGGTCACGGGCAAGCTCGAGTCGCTGAAGTCGGCCGCGAAGGGCTCCGACGTGGCGCTGCTGCGACGGCAGATGGACGAGTTCAACGAGGCGCTGCAGAAGATCGGCCAGCACATCTACCAGCAGGCAGGCGCGGCAACGGGCGGCGGCGAGGAGAAAAAGGACGACGTAGTCGACGCGGACTACAAGGAAGTGAACTGACCTCACGATCCCCTCTCCCGCTCGCGGGAGAGGGTCAGGGTGAGGGCGTAAGGGCTCGAACTGAGGTCCGAGCCCTTATTTTTTGCCCAGGTTGATTTCTTACGTCGCAAGCCGCAAGCGCCTCTGGAGCCTGGTCGCCATGCTCGTCGGCGCGCTCCTCGTGATCCGCGCGATCGCTGACGCGGCCTACGTGTACGTGCCCCAGTACCGCTTCCGCAACGACTTTCGCCTGCTGTACGGGGCCGTGGTGACCACGTTTCACGACGGCTACTCGCACCTCTACGACCCGATCGCGCAGAAGGCCGCTGTCGAAGGCCTCGGACCGGGCTTCTACTGGTCGCTATTCCTAAACCCGCCGCCGCTGGTGTGGCTGGCCACGCCTTTCGCCGCGCTCCCGATCTCTGTCGCGATCATCCTCTGGACGATCCTGCTGCTCGCGTCAGCAGCTCTGACCTGGTATCTCGCCGCTCCAGGAGCCGGCCTCGCCAAGGCCGGCCTCGGGCTGATGTGGCTTGGGGTGGTGCCGGTCTCGTTCGGTATCGGCGTCGGTCAGTCGGTGGTGCTGGTCGCGGCCGCCGTCGCGACGGCGTGGTGGCTGGCCGAGCACGACCATCCGGTCTGGGCCGGCCTGGCATTGAGCCTCATCGTGTTCAAGCCCCAGCTCGCGCTGTTCGTACCCCTGTGCCTGGCGGTCTCCGGCCACGCGCGAGTCTTCGCGGCCTGGCTTGTCGCTACGGTCTTCATGGTCCTGATCTCTCTCGCCCTACTCGGACATGACGGGGTGACAGGCTTTCGCGAGGCGCTGGCCGTCGCCTCACAGTGGGAGATCACGCGTAGCTACGCGGTGTCAGGGCTCATCGGCGCGGGACCGCAGCTATACGTGGCCCAGGCGATCGTCGCGGTCGCGACGCTGACGGCCGCGTGGCGGTGGCGAGGCCACGGGACGGCGATTCCAATCGTCGCCGGCATTACCGGCTCGTTGCTGTTCACTCCATACGTCGGCTTCCAGGACTTCGCGATGCTCGTGCTCGCCGGCTGGCTGGTCGCGCGCACGCATCCAACGCCGTGGCAGGTCGCGCTGCTGGTGGTGGGCTTCGCGCTGCTGCAGCTTGTGCTGACGGTGCTGGCGGTGCCGATCCTCGCGGCGGAGGTCCTGCTCCTGGCGTCGCTCATCTACCACGCGCCCGATTCCACCCGTCTGGCGCCAAACGCGCCCCTCGACGCGCCGCCAATCACCCGTATGGCGCCAAACGCGCGGGACTAGCTGGAGCCGACGGTGGGATTCGAACCCACGACCTGCCACTTACGAGGCGGCTGCTCTGCCAGCTGAGCTACGTCGGCGTGTCACGAAATGTTTTCGCGGATCGCTGACCAATTTCCGCGAGCCCCTACGCTACCATCGAGCGGGATGGGGACACTTGTTGTCGAACGCCTCGCTGAGGGCGATTTCAGCCTGATCAGACCCCTGCTGGTCGATCTCCACGTCGCCGAGCAGGAGCACTACGAAGACCATCCGCAGTTGAGCCGCGGGGAGATCGAGGGTCACCTCTCGAGCGTGCCGTCAACCTTCTCTGGAGAGAACGTCGTGTTCGCCGTTCGCGACGACAGCGGCCAGGTCATCGGCTTTTGCTGGGTCGTGCTTTTCGACCCGGGCACCGGCCTCGAGGGCGAGGTCGCGGAGGTGTACGTGGCGCCTGAGCACCGCGGCCATGGGGTCGGCGAGGTCCTCATCGACCAGGCCACGCGACTCTTCCGCGAGCGGGGCGTCACGCTCGGTTACGTCTGGACGCGACCCGACAACGAGGCCGCCGTCCATCTATACGAGTCCGCCGGTTTCGAGCGCAGCCGCCAGCTCGTCCTCACCTGGTACCCGACTGAGGCGAACCTCACCAGCTAACCCTCGTAATTAAACTCAGGTCGAAGTGATCCGAGCCAGGTCTCTCCTCGCGGCCATCGGCGTCGCCCTGCTTGCTGCCACGGTGGCAGGCGGCGTGACGCTGGCGATCCTGAAGCTGCAGGCTCGAACCAACCCGCAGAGCGTCGACATCCGCTCGGGCGTGACCATCTCCGAGGACTCGGCCATCGTCCAGGCCGCGACTCGCGCCAAGCCGGCCGTGGTCAGCATCGTCACCACGCAGCAGCCCGAGCTGTCGACGGGGTCCGGCTACCTGGTCACCAGCGACGGCTACATCGTGACGAGCATCGGCGTCCTCGCCGGCGCCACGTCCATCACCGTGCTCGTGCCCGGCGACGCCAGGCTGCACGACGCGCGCCTCATCGACTACGACTGCGACACGGCGGTCGCGGTGGTGAAGATCGATCAGGTCAGCGGCCTACCGACGCTCGCGTTCGGCGACTCCTCCGCGGTCGTCGCCGGCCAGGTGTTCGTGGCGGTGGCGGGCCCTGTTCAGGGCAACGCCGTCACGCGCGGCATCATAAGCGCGCTGCACAGGCCGGCCTCGATGGCCAACCCATCGGCGCCTGACAGCACCGTCCAGCTCAGCGACACGCTGCAGACCGACGCTGTCATCGACTCAGGCACCGGAGGCGGTCCCGTTCTCAACGTGGGCGGGCAGGTCATCGGCGTCGCCATGCCTGGCGCGACGGGCCAGAGCGGATACGCGCTGAACGCAACCGACATCCAGGACGACGTGCAGCAGATCCTCCAGACGGGGCGGGTGATGGTGCCGTCGCTGGGCGCATCCACTGTGGACATCGGCGCGCTCGGCGCGCTGAAGCAGTTGCCGGAGGGTGCGCAAATCGAGGCTGTCACCGAAGGCGGCCCCGCCGGCACCGCCGGCCTCGCGATCGGCGATGTCATCACCCAGCTCGACGAGGTGACGGTGGACTCCGCGCACCCGCTGACGCTGCTGCTGCGCTCGCAGTTCCGCGTCAACCAGCGGGTCACTGTCACCTACACGCGGGGTGGATCTTCATCGCAGGTGCAGCTGGCGCTGGTCGGCCGGCACCCGACCTGCTGATGGCGGTCAGGGCAGACCTCGAGACCGCGCTGCGGGCGGCATCGAAAGCGATCGGCGTCACGGACGTGCCGGACCTGGAGCTCGGCCGCGCCAAGAACCCCGACCACGGCGATTACGCGAGCTCGGCCGGCCTGAAGCTGGCGCGCGGGCTGCGGCAGCCGCCGAACCAGATCGCGGCCAGGCTCGCGGAGGTCATCGAGATACCGGACGGAGCGGCGACGCCGCAGGCGATCGGCGGCTACGTGAACTTCCGCCTGAGCGAGGCCTGGCTGCAGGGCCTGGTCGAGAGAGTGGCCACAGGCGGCCCTGGCTACGGCGCCTCCGACATCGGCCGTCGGGAGCGGATCCAGGTCGAGTTCCTCAGCGTCAACCCGACGGGTCCGCTGCACATCGGCCACGGACGCGGCGCCATCCTCGGCGACTCCCTTGCGCGGCTGCTCGAGTTCACCAACCATGACATCGAGCGCGAGTACTACGTCAACGATCAGAACACGCAGGCGCGAATGTTCGGCGAGTCGGTGTACGCCCGGCTGCACGGCGATCCGCCTCCAGAGCGCGGCTACACGGGCGAGTATGTGTCCGAGCTCGCAGAAATGTCGCGGCGTGAGCTGACCGGCATCGAGAAGCTGCCGCATGACGAGGCCGAGCCGAAGCTCCGCGCCTTTGCGATTGCCGCAATGGTCGACCGCATCCGCGCGAGCGTCGGCCGGCTCAACGTGCGCTACGACGAGTGGTTTCCCGAGTCGCAGCTGTGGGCGGAAGGTCTTCCGCAACTGGCGATCGAGCGCCTGCGCGAGGGCGGCTACCTCAAGGAGCGCGAAGGCGCGCTGTGGTTCGGGCCCGCGCTGGAGGAGGAGGACGGCCTCGGCGAGCAGGTGATCGCGGAGGACGAGAGCCGCGTCGTCATCCGCTCGACAGGCGAGCCCACCTACTTCGCCTCGGACCTCGGCTACCTGCTGAGCCGTTTCGAGCGCCGCCACTTCAACCGCGTGGTCGAGGTGTGGGGCGCGGACCATCACGGCTACGTGCCGCGCATGAAGGCCGCGGTCGCGGCACTCGGCTACGACCCCGAGAGGCTCGTGATCATCCTCAACCAGCTCGTGAACCTCAAAGAAGGAAAGATGTCGAAGCGCGCCGGCCGCTTCGTCACGCTCGACGAGCTCGTGGATCGCGTGGGCAGCGACGCCGTCCGCTACTTCTATCTGCTGCGCTCGCCCGACACGACCATCGAGTTCGACCTCGAGCTCGCGCTGTCGCAGAGCAACGAGAACCCGGTCTACTACGCGCAGTACGCGCACGCGCGCCTGTTCAACGTCGAGCTGACCGCCGCCGAGAAACATCCGCGACTGCGCGAGACCGCCGACGTTTCACTGCTGACTCAGCCGTGGGAGCTCGACGTCGCGCGCCAGCTCGCGTTCTGGCCCGAGGTGGTCGAGGACGCGACACGGCTGATGGAGCCGCATCGCGTCCCTTACTACGTGCACGACCTCGCGACCGCGGTGCATCGCTTCTACCACGCGGGCAATGAGGACGGCGCGCATCGCGTCGTCGTCGACGATCCGTTGTTGACAAGGGCGAGGCTGGAGCTGTGCCGCGCGGCGCGTCACACTTTGAAGACGGCACTCGATTTGATCGGCGTCACCGCCCCGGAAAGGATGTAGAGAAACCCATATGGATGTCACCTGGCTCGGACATGGATGCTTCCGGCTGCGAGGCAAGAGCGCGGCCGTGATCACCGACCCGTACCCGCCGGCCATCGGCCTGCGCCTGCCGCGCCAGGAAGCTGACCTGCTGACGATCAGCCACGACCACGAGAACCACGCCTACGCGCAGGCGGTGCGCGACGGCGCCTACGAGATCAAGGGACCCGGGGAGTACGAAGTTGCCGGCGTGTCAGTCATCGGTTTTCCGACGTATCACGACTCGGAGAAGGGCGCCAAGCGAGGGCGCAACACCGTCTACCTGATCGAGATCGACGACGTGAGCGTGTGCCACCTCGGCGACCTCGGGCATCCGCTCGACGACACGGATGCCGAGATCGTCTCGTCGGTCGACGTTCTCCTGGTGCCGGTCGGAGGACGCACCGCCATCAACGCGGTCGAGGCGGCCGAGGTCGTGCGCCAGCTCGAGCCGCGCTTCGTGGTGCCCATGCATTACGCGGTGCCGGGCCTGAAGGTTCAGCTCGACGGCGTCGAGCGGTTCCTCAAGGAGATGGCCGTCACATCGTCGGAGCCGCAGCCGAAGCTGTCGGTGCAGGCGACGTCGTCCTCGGAATGGGAGACGAAGGTCGTCGTGCTGGAGCCGAAAGCCGAACCTCGGTGAAGGATGTCCCTCCCCACCCAGTGGGGAGGCCAGGTGGGGGCGTCGGGTCCGCTTTCCGGTAAACTCCGTAAAACCGCCCTGGAGGTCGTCTATGTCGAAGTACGTTTTCGTGACCGGGGGTGTCG
>VBIA01000098.1 GCA_005879985.1 Chloroflexota bacterium
GCCGCGGTCCGACCCTAGCAGCACGATCAACACCAGCAGGGGCGGAGCGACGAGCCCGTTGATGATGGCCGTCACATAGAGGGCCCGGATGGGATCGAAGCCGGTCAGGTTGAGAGCGACGCTCGCAACGGTCGCCAGGGCCATGATCGAGTAGAAGGTAGGGCGGTACCACGCCTTGTCCGCGAGCGCGCCCTCGAAGCCCATGAACTCTTTGACCGCGTACGCGGCTGACGCGGTCAGGATTGGAACCGCCAGCAGCCCCGTGCCGATGATGCCGACGGCGAACAGCACGAAGGCCCACTGACCCGCCAGCGGCGCGAGTGCCTGGGCCGCCTGATTCGCCGTCTGGATGTCGGTCGTGCCGTGCGCGTGCAGGACCGCCGCGGTGGTGAGGACGATGAAGAACATCACGAGGCTCGAGAAGAACATGCCGATGAGGATGTCGGCCCTCGCCGCGCTCAGCTCCGGCTGGCGGATTCCGCGCCTGGCAATTTCCTTCACCTTGCCGGCGGCGCGCATGTCATCGACCTCGGACGATGCCTGCCAGAAAAACAGATAGGGCGAGATGGTCGTACCAAGAATCGCGACAAGCGCGGCGATGGAGTCACTGGTGAGCTCCAGGTGCGGGACGATGCCGCCGGCTACGACCTGACGAAGATCCGGATGCACGAGGAATCCGGTGACCACATAGGCAAACAGCGCGACAGTCAGCCATTTGAAGACCTTGAAGATGACTGCGTAGGTCATGAAGACCTGGAGCGCCAGGATCAAAACGGCGGCCGGCACCACAAACCACAGCAGGTGTACGGTGCCTCGAGTCAGCAGCGAGCCCCCGGCGGCGATGGCGCCGAGGTCGGCTCCTGCGTTGATGGTGTTGGCCAGGAAGAGCGCGGCGATGCACGCGCCCACCAGCGGTCGCGGAAACTTGCGGCGGAGGGCGACGCCCAGGCCGACGCCGGTGTGAAGCGCGATCCGCGCGCAGAGCTCCTGGACGGCCGCCATCAGTGGGAACGTCAACAGCGAGGTCCACAGGAACCCGTAGCCGAAGTGGCTCCCGACCTGCGAGTAGGTGCCGATGCCGCTGGGGTCGTCGTCGCTTGCGCCCGTGACCAGGCCGGGCCCCAGCAGCTGCAGCCAGCCGATGGGTCCCCTTCGCCGGGCCTCCTCGATGGTCATGCGACCCGCAGGTGGGTCGCCGGTGTCCGCCTCCCGGCTCGGGTGGTATGAGCCCTTGAAAAGCTCCCTGGGGGACGGCTCGGTGTCCCGCCCAGGCCTGATCGACCTCAGGATCGGGTCCTGGACCTTGGTCCCGGGATCGCCGGGATCGTCGTCTTCTGGTTCGGGATTCCGTTGCCTGGCTCCCATCAGTAAGGGAACGCGCCGCCGGGGCTAGACTCGCCCGTCGAATGGAGCACACAGCGCCGGCGATACTCGAGCTCGGGCTGCTGCTTGTGCTGGCGACCCTTGCCGGCAAGGCCGCCAGGCGGCTGGGCCTACCGGCAGTGCTCGGCTACCTGGCGGTCGGCCTACTCGTCTCCCCGTTCACGCCGGGATACACGGCCAACCGCGAGCAGCTGGCGGTGCTGGCGGACATCGGCGTCGTGCTCCTGCTGTTCGAGGTCGGTATCGAGATCGACCCGATCCACCTCGCGCGCCAGCGGCGGCTGCTGGTGCTGGCACCCGCCCAGGTGTTCATCACTTGGGGCGTCGCGGCGGTGGTGTGCGCGCTGTTAGGCATGAGCCCCGCGGGCTCGGCGATGGTCGGCCTGTCGATCGCGATGTCGTCGAGCGTCGTGGTCGTGAACATCACGCGCAGCGTGCGCCGCACGACTGACCCGAGCACCGACGCCGCGCTGCTCAGCTGGAGCGTCATCCAGGACCTTCTGGGCGTCACCTCTGCGCTGGTGCTCATGGTGGTCGTCGGCCTGCAGGGTCGTTCGGGTCTCGTGGCGCTGGGAGGCATGCTCGCGTTCATCGCACTCGCCGCGGCGGCCGCCGTGGTGCTGCCATGGCTGCTGCGAAGGCTCAGGACCGACCACGACCTGTTCCTGCTGCTTTCCATCGGCGGCGGCCTGCTGATCGCAGGCGTCGGCTCGCGCTTCCTCGGCGTCCCGCTCGCGCTGGCGGCGTTCGTCGCCGGCCTGGCGATCACCGAAAGTGAGGAGGCCGGCGAGGCGCGGCAGCGCCTGCTGCCGTTCCGCGACGTGTTCGCGGTGATCTTCTTCGTGTCGCTCGGTACCGTCATCGACCCGTCCGCGCTCGGCGGCGCGCTGCCGTGGCTGGCGCTGATCGTTGGCCTCGTGCTGGCCGCCAAGGTGGTGCCCGCGTGGGCGCTCGCCCGCTTCGGCAGGCTGCAGGCACGACCCCTGCAGCTGGCGATCGGGCTTGGTCAGGTGGGCGAGTTCAGCTACGTGCTCGGCGCGCTCGCACTGACCGGCGGCATCATCACCAACCAGGTGGAGACCGCGCTCGTGGCCGCGGTGGCGATCACAATCGCGGCGTCGTCAGTGCTCGTGCGGCTGGCCCACCGGCCCGGCGTGAACCGGTAGCCCATTCCCCACCGTCGGGAAAGCTGTAAGCGGCCACCGACTCAGGCTTCATTTCCGCGCTGTAGCCCGGTTGCGACGGCGCCTGATAACGCCCGTGCAGGACGTGCACCGGGTCCACGAAATGCTCGTGCAGGTGGTCGACGTACTCGCACATGCGGTTGTCGAGCGAGGCGCTCACGGCGATGTAATCGAAGATCGCCAGGTGCTGCACGTACTCGCAGAGCCCCACGCCGCCGGCGTGCGGGCAGACAGGCACGCCGAACTTGGCGGCCATCAGCAGCACCGCGATCACCTCGTTGACGCCGCCCAGGCGGCAGCTGTCGATCTGGCAGAAGTCGATCGCACCCGCCTGGAGCAGTTGCTTGAACATGACGCGGTTCTGCACGTGCTCGCCGGTCGCAACGCGAACCGGCGCGATTGCCTCGCGTATGCGCTTGTGTCCGAGCACGTCGTCGGGGCTGGTCGGCTCTTCGATCCACCATGGGTCGACCTCGCGCAGGACCTGCATGGCGGCGATCGCCTCGTCCACTCCCCACACCTGGTTGGCGTCGAGCATGAGACCGAGCTCCGGCCCGATCGCGGCGCGCAGCAGCCTGGCGCGGCGAAGGTCTGACTGCGTGTCGGCGCCGACCTTCATCTTGATGTGCCGGAATCCGGCCTCCATGGCTTGGCGCGCCAAAGCCGTGATCTTCTCGTCCGGGTAGCCAAGCCAGCCGGCGGACGTCGTGTAGGCCGGGTAGCCGTCGCGCAGCATCTCGTCCTCGCGTGCCGGCCGGGACGCCGCCACTCGCTGCAGCAGCTCGGTTGCCTCCGATTGCGACAGGGCGTCCTCGATGTAGCGGAAGTCGATGCAAGCAACCAGCTGCTCCGGAGTCATGTCCACAAGCAGCTTCCAGAGCGGCTTGCCCTCGATCTTCGCGTACAGGTCCCACGCAGCGTTCACGAGCGCGGCGGTGGCGAGGTGCACGACGCCTTTCTCCGGACCCAGCCAGCGCATCTGGCTGTCGCCGACGATCGACCGCCAGAACCCGGCCATGTCCGCCGCAATGTCCTCCACGGTCCTGCCGACCACATGCTCCGACAGGAGACGGATCGCCTCGACGCAGAGCTCCGTGCCGCGCCCCGTCGTGAAGGTCAGCCCGTGACCGGCGATGCCGTCGGGATGATCGGTCTCGAGCACGACGTACGCCGCCGAGTAATCGGGGTCGCGGTTCATCGCGTCGGAACCTGCGAGCGTGCGCGATGTCGGGAAGCGCACGTCGTGCGCATGCGCGCCGAGAATCCGGGTCGTCACGGCCGGGCTATCATCGCCGAGATCACTGCGAGCCATCGAGCGATCGTGGGAGCTCGGCCTCCGCTTCTTCGACACGGCGCCGCTCTATGGGCACGGGCTGGCGGAGCAGCGCCTCGGAAAGGCGCTCGGCGGCAAACCGCGCGGCGAGTTCACGCTTGCGACAAAGGTCGGGCGCCTGCTTCGCGCGGACGCGCCGCCAGAGCCCGGCCAGAACTTCCATGGCGTGCCGCCGGTGAACCCGGTCTTCGACTTTTCCTACGACGGAGTGATGAGGTCGGTCGAGGAGAGCCGGCAGCGCCTGGGCATCGAGCGGCTGGACATCCTGCACATCCACGACCCTGACAATCACTACGAGCAGGCGATCGACGGAGCCTATCGCGCGCTCGACAGGCTGCGCAGCGACGGCGTGATCGGCGCGGTCGGCGCCGGCATGAACCAGGCGGAGATGCTGACGCGCTTCGCGCGCGATGGCGATTTCGACTGCTTCCTGCTTGCAGGCCGCTACACGCTGCTGGATCAGGTGGCGCTGAAAGAGCTCCTGCCCCTGTGCCTCGACCGGGGCGTGGCCATCATCGCCGCGGGCGTGTTCAACAGCGGCATCCTCACAGAGCCCAAACCAGGGGCGCGCTACAACTACCGGCCCGCGTCGGATGCGCTCGTGGAGCGCGCGCAGCGGATCCAGGCCGTGTGCGAGCGCCACGGGGTGCCGCTGCGGGCGGCCGCGGTGCAGTTTCCGTTGGGCCACCCGGCGGTGCAGACGGTGGTGGTCGGCTGCCGGTCCGCGGAGCAGGTCGAAGACACGGTCCGGATGTTCGAAACGCCGATCCCTTCGTCGCTGTGGGACGCGCTAAAGACCAAGCGCCTTCTTCCCGACGATGCCCCCACGCCCTCGTGATCGTCGACTCGCACCACCACTTCTGGAACCCGGCCCAGCGCCTCTACCCATGGATGGGTCCAGAGCTCAACGCGATCCGCCGCCCTTTCGGCCCCGACGACCTGGCGCCCATCGCCGCCAACGCCGGTGTGGACCGAACAGTTCTCGTGCAAACGGTTTCGAGCATCGGCGAGACAGTCGAGTTCCTCGCCATCGCTGCCAGGCATCGGCAGGTCGCGGGCGTCGTCGGCTGGGTCGACCTCACCGACGTTGACGTCGCGACCACGATCGAGGGCCTGAGATCCGGCGATGGCGGAGACAAGCTGGTCGGGGTGAGGCACCAGGTCCACGACGAGGCCGATCCCGACTGGCTGCGGCGCGACGACGTCCAGCGCGGCCTTGCCGCGGTCGAGGAGGCGGGCCTGGCGTACGACTTGCTCGTGCGCACCCGCGAGCTGCCCGCGGCGCATGACGCCGCACGCGGGCATCCCGACCTCCGATTCGTCATCGACCACGCCGCCAAGCCCCGAATCGCGGACGGCCCGCGCGACACCGAGTGGGAGCACGCGATCGCGCCGATGGCCGCGCTGCCGAACGTCAGATGCAAGCTGTCCGGTCTCGTCACGGAAGCCGGTTGGGAGACGTGGACCCAGGAGCAGCTGGAGCCATACATCACGCGTGTGCTCGACTGGTTCGGGCCGGAGCGGTGCATGTTCGGCTCCGACTGGCCTGTCTGCGTGCTGGCGGCAAGCTACTCCGAGGTGCTTGACACGATCAGGAAGGTCGCCGGCGACGATGAGGACGTTTTCGCGCGCACCGCCGTGCGCGTGTACGGACTGACGAGCTAGCCGACCCTGTCCACACGCTCGGCCCAGCGCTCGTCCATGCGCCGCGCCTTGTAGACGATGAACGCCACCGCCCACGCCGCCTGGATCAAAACCTGCGTGAGCTCGACGCCGCCGACGAAAAGCGCCACGGCCACCGAAAGGCTCGTCATCGTCAGGTTGTAGAAGACCTTTCGCATCGGGCTCGTGAAGGCCCACGAGTAGGCCTTGGCCATGAACGCGCCGTCGGCGGTGTCCATCAGCGACATACCCGCCGCGAAGATCAGCGGCAGCGAGATCACCGCGAGAAAAGGAAGGCCTTTGGCGGCCGCGCCCGCGGAGATGGCGAGCAGCGCCACCTCGGAGGCGGTGTCGAATCCCAGCCCGAAAAGGAATCCAACGGGGTACATCTGCCAGCTGTGCTCGATCACGCGAAACACGCGGCCGAAGAAACGTGTCATGAATCCGCCGGTCGCGAGCTCGTGCTCGATCTGGTGGCGATCGTGCCGGCCCGACTGCATGCGGCGGTACATGCGGACGATGTCGATGAGGATGAGCAGGTTCATCACACCGATCGCGATGAGGAAGCCGCCTGACACGACCGTGCCGACGGTGCCGCCGATGCTGCGCAGCATCCCTCCGTCGTTGACCACGCCGTCGATGAGCCACTTGACCGTCAGGCCGATGGCGCCCGCGATCAAAAGCACCACCGTGGAGTGACCGAGCGAGAAGAAGAAGCCCACCGCCACCGGGCGCCTTCCGTCCTGCAGCAGCTTGCGCGTGGTGTTGTCGATGGCCGAGAGGTGGTCGGCGTCGAATGCGTGGCGCAGCCCGAACGTGTAGGCCAGGCCGCCCAGCGCCAGGAAGGCCGGATGTCCCAGGCCGTATGCGAGTAGCAGCCCCCAGCCGGCCACGTGCAGCAGGCCCACGCCGCCGGCCAGACCCGCCAGCCGGCGCCGCTCTCCACGGTCGAAAGACCTGGCCAGCGCTGCCCCCATCAAGATCCTCCGAGCCTACCTGCTATTGGGACTTTGTCGCAACTACTAATACGGATTGGGATCCGGAACATGGGATTCGCTCCCATCAAGAGAAGTAGCTAGCCACCTCGAGGGGGCTGGGTTACGCTCATCGCGATGGAGCTCGACCGCCTGCCCGTCCAGGTGCAGGCGCTGCTGCGGCGCCTCGCCCAGGTCGTGGCCTCGCGCGAACCCGCGATCCGGGCCGGCATCCAGGCGCTGCGCGAGAAGCACCCCCACCTCACAAGTGACCAACTTGCGATGGAGCTCATCCGTTCCACGCGCCGGCGGGTCGCGGCCACCGGTGCGATCAGTGGCGCCGCCTCGATCGCGCCGGGGCTCGGCACCGTGCTCGCCATCGGCACCGTCACCAGCCAGGCCTTCTACGCGCTCGAGCAGGAGGTCGAGCTCGTGCTCGCGATCGCCATGGTCTACGGCCACGAGCTCGGCGGATCAGAAGACCGCGTGCTCGAAGCGCTCGTGGTGGTCGGCATCGCGAGCGGCGCTCTGAAGCTGCGCGAGGACGTGCTGGTCGCGGGCGGCGAACGCCTCGCCGTGGCGGCATTTCGAAGGATGCCGGGACTCATCGTCGCGCACACCAGCGGCAGGCTTCTCACTCGCATCCTCGCGCGCGTCGCGACCTCAGGCGTGGCGAAGATCGCCGTGCGCGTCATTCCGCTGGCGATCGGCGTCGGCGTGGGCGCCGGCTTCGACTGGCTTGCGGTCAGCGGGCTCGGACGCGCCGCGATGCGCTACTACGGTCCAGGCGGACCGGGCGCGAGGCCCCTGCTACTTGCTCCGGAAGATTCCTCGCACGTCGAACTCGGCAGCTGACGCGATCTGGTCGAAGCCGCACTGCTTCGGCTTCTTGTCGATGCGCCACCTGAGGAACCGCGTCGCATGGCGGAACCTCTGCCCCGCCTCGAGCTTGTCGTAGCCGACCTCACACACCAATATCGGTTTGACGGTCACCCACTCGGTGTCCTTGCCGCGCGACCAGCGGCTCAAACCGCCCGGCATGCGGCCGCCGTTCTCACCTGTCCACTCCTTGGGCGGCTCAGTCTCGAGCGGCTTCAGCTTCGCGATCAGCTCCTTGCGCTCGGCGGCGTTGAACGACGACGTGTGACCCACGTAGTGCAGCGTCCCCTCCTTGTCGTACAGGCCGAGCAGCAGCGATCCCAGTGTCTTGCCGTCGTATGACTTGCGCCATCCGATGACGACACAGTCGGCGGTGCGCCCGTGCTTGATCTTGACCCACAGCCGCTTGCCCGGCACATAAGGGCCCGACCATGACTTCGCGATCACGCCGTCGAGACCTGCGCCCTCGAACAGCTCGAACCATTTGCCGCCGGTCGCGCGATCTCTGGTGTACGGGGTCAGGAAGATCGGCGATTTCACTCCCTTGAGCAGCGTCTCGAGCTTCTTGCGCCGTTCGCCGAGCGACAGTGACCTCAGGTCGGAGCTGCCCTCGCCGAGCAGGTCGAACGCCACGTACCAGGCCGGCGTCGCCTCGCTGAGCATGTTGACGCGGGACTCCGCCCGGTGGATGCGCTGCTGCAAAGCCCCAAAGTCGAGGCCGTTGGAGCCGACCACGATGAGCTCGCCGTCCAGCACCACCTTCTGCCGCCGCAACGTGCGAAATGCCGGCAGGAGCTCGGGAAAGTAGCGCGTCATCGGCCGGGCGCCTCGGCTCACGAGCTCGACCTCGTCGCCGTCGCGAAAGACCAGCGTCCGGAAGCCGTCCCACTTGGGCTCGTACTCCCAGTCGGCGCCGGTCGGGAGGTCGTCCTGGGGCGCCGACAGCATCGGCTCGATGTTGCGCGGGATCGGCAGCTTCATCCTGGGCTGTCTAAAAGCGGAAGCCTGCTTGCGCAGGCGCGGCGCCGCTGCGCGGCTTGCGCCATATCTAAAAGCGGAAGCCTGCTTGCGCAGGCTTCCAAGGCTGGGGTGGGGGCGTGGAGTCGAATATCAGCGGCCGGGCTTACCGGCCACCGATATGGTATCACGCACCACCGTCGTCCACAAGATATAGACAAACTGGGGAAAACTGGTCCTCAGGACTTGGGCCCGAAGCGCTTGAGCAGGTCGCCCACGGTCATATCGCCGTAGTCGCGGCCCAGCGCCGCCTGGGCGGTGTGCCAGATGGCCTCCGCCTTGGGCGGTCCGTGGTCGACGAGGGTCTGCAGCTTGAGGGTGCTGAACAGCTCGATGGTCGGCACCTGCCGGAGCTGGTCCGCCGTCCACTGCGCCCACTGGAGGACCGTCCCCTCAGAGGGAGCGATCTTGTTGGCGACAGCCGCCGCTTTGGCCTGCACCGCGCCGGCGGCCTTCTCGACGGCCGCGGCGGCCTGCTTGGTGCTCGCCGCCACGTCCTTGGCGGTCACGGTGGTTGCCGTCACGATCGGCTGCACCACCGCTTCGGCCTTGGTCGTGGCCTCCTCGGCGCGCTTGGGCATGGTCGTCAGACCCTCGTGCGCGGTGGCGTTGATCCTGTCGATCGCCGACCCTTCCTTCTCCGCGTGACCATCGCCCTCGCTCGTGCGCCCGCGGTCGACGAAGCCCCGCCCGAGCGCACCGCCGACGAGGCTCGGCACGTCCAGGCCCGTCAGGCCTTTGATGGCAGTGGTCGACTCGATCACCGCGCGCGTCGCGTTCTTGACCAGGTCCGACGCGCCCTCGGCGCTCATCACCGTCAGGGAGTTGATGTGGCCCATGGGCTCAGCCGCGGCCTTCACTATCTCGGGCAGCGCGGCGAGGACTGTCTGGATGATGGCCGCCTCGTTGAACTGCTTGTACGCGTCGGCCCGCATGGCGAGCGCTTTGGCCTCGGCCTCACCCTTGGTCAGGACGATCTGAGCCTCGGCGCCACCTTCGAGCCGTGTGGTCTCGGCGTCCGCCTCGGCGGACGCGATGCGAGCGCGCTTTGCGCCTTCCGCGCGGGCAATCACCGCCTGCGCATCGGCGGCCGCAGGCTTGACGGTGGACGAGAGCAGCTCCTTCTCCTTGCGGTCGGCTTCCAGCTGCGCGAGCTCGGTCTGCTTGCGGACGACCTCCTGCTGTGCCTCGGCCTGGGCCAGGGGTCCGGCCTGGTCGGCGCGGGCCTGCGCAGCGGCGACCTGCGTCTTGGTCTCCGCCTCGCGCAGCGAAACGTCACGGCCGGCGTTGATCTTTATCTGCTGCGCCTCGGCCTCCCGAACCGCGGCCTGCTGGTCGGCGGACGCTCGTGCCATGCGCGCGTCGCGCTCGACGGTCGCGAGGTTCTGCTGGCCGAGCAGCTCGATGTAGTTGCTGTCGTCGGAAAAGCTCTGAATCGTGAAGGCGTCGATCTGCAGGCCGCTGGTCGAAAGGTCGCCCTTGGCCGCGTCCTGCACCTGCTGCAGCAGCTTCTGACGGTCGCGGATGAGTTCTTCGATCGTCAGCGTGCCCACGATCGATCGCAGCGAGCCCTCGAGCACGTTCTTGACGATCGAGTCAACCTGCTCAGGCTTGGCGTCGAGGAAGCGCTCGGCCGCGTTGCGCAGCGACTCGACGTCGCGTCCGATCTTGAACGTCGCGACGCCCTGCACCTGCACCTTGATGCCCTGGCTCGTCACCGCGTCGCTCAGCGACACGTTGATCTGCCGCGCGGTGAGCTTCAGCTTGCCAACGCGGTTGATGAGCGGCATCACGATCGTGCCGCCGCCGACAACGACCTTCACGCCCTTGTCACCGGGCGAGGAGATCTGCTGGCCGCGCTCGTCGTGGACCTTGGCGCCGCGCGAGCCCGCGACGATGATCGCCTCGTTCGCGCCGGCGACCTTGTAGCGGCTCGCCACGAAGGCGAGGATCAGCATGAGGATGACCACACCGGTCACCACGAGGAACGGCGAGGAAGAGACGAAATCAGGCATCGGACCTAGCTCCTTCATTGGTTGTCACCGAGATCGGCGTCACGACGAGGTTGGTGCCTGCGACGGCCACGACCTTCACCTGCTTGCCCGCCGGGATCTCGTCGTCGGCGGTGGCGGTCATGTTGTGCGAGGCGCCCGCGAAACTGATCATCACGGTCCCGAACTTGTTGGCGGGGATGGCGACTGACACGCGGCCAGTCGACCCGACCATATCCTGCAGGCTGAAGGTCTCGCTCGATTCGGCCTGACGCAGGATCTTGAACGCGCCGAAGACGACCCCTGAGCCGAGTGCGCCGGCGACGACCCCGCTGAGCGTCGCCCCTCCGACCCCGACGCCCAGGCTGTGCAGACCGAACAATCCGCCGACGCCGAACATCGAGATGAAGCCCAGCAGCAGCGGCGTAGGCGAGACTCCGGCGACGTCGAAGCCGAGGTGGATGGCGCCGAGCAGGCCGCCGAAGATGTCGTCGACGATGAGGGTCAGCAGCAGGAGCGACCCGCCCACAAGCAGGCACGTCCCGAATACGACGTCGGCGGCGTTCATCCCCTTTCCACCCGGTCCCGAATCTTAGGACGCGGGCACGCGACCTGGTACTGCTCGAGGGTCTGACGGGTCCATTTGCCTGAGCCGGCGTTGTCCACTTGATGGCTTTCGAACGCAGGCGGGCGCGGCTGGGGGACCTGGCCTTCTGGCTGGCGGTTGCGTCCTCGACCCTTGTCGGGCTGACGCTGCTCGTTTCGGAGATCGGCTCGCTGCTCGGCGCGCCGCCGCAACAGGCCTGGTTCAGCCTGATGGTCGGGACCGGCATCGCCCTCGCCGTGGTGTGCGCGTTTGCCGGCGTCGTCACCGCGCACGTTTCGCGGAGCCAGGAGGGCGCCAGCCGGCGGGCCAGGAGCGCGCTGGTGGTCGGCTACTGCATCCTCGGCTCGCTGGCGGCGATGGCGGTGCTCGCCACCGTGACCCTGATCGCCGTCGCTCACGACTAGACACCGGCAAGTCGCCGGAGGCATTAGGCTCCTAGGTTCGTATGGAGATCGCCGGCCGGGTCGCGATCGTCACCGGTGGCGGCACGGGCATTGGCCGGGCGACAGCGCTTCGCCTGGCGAAGTCCGGCGCCAAAGCGGTGGTCGTGAACTATTCGCGCTCCGCGGCCGAAGCCGAGACCACAGTCAAGGATGTGATCGCGCTGGGCGCCGAAGCGATCACGCATCGATCGGATGTCGCTGACGAGTCGCAGGTCAAAGCCCTGGTCGCCTCGACGGTGGACCGGTACGGAAAGCTCGACGTGCTCGTCAACAACGCGGGCACGACCCACTTCATCGCGCACGCGGATCTCGACGCTTTGACCGACGCGGTCTGGAACGACATCCTGGGCGTGAACCTGAAGGGAACGTTCTTCTGCTGTCGCGCCGCCGCCGCGGAGCTGAAGAAGACGGGTGGCGCGATCGTCAACATCGCATCGATCGCCGCGCACAGGGCTTCCGGCTCGTCGATCGCGTACGCCGTCTCCAAAGCCGGCGTCGTGCAGCTGACGCGCTCTCTCGCGCTCGCGCTGGCCCCGGAAGTGCGGGTCAACTCAGTGTCGCCGGGCCTGGTGTCGACCAGGTGGTTCAGCAGCCGATTCGGCGATGAGGCGGCCGCGGCCCAGGAAGAGGCGTTTGCGAAGCAGACCCCCGTCCAGAAGATCGCCACGCCCGACGACGTCGCACGCGCCGTGATCGCTCTGCTGGAGAACGACCTGATCACCGGGCAGGACCTGGTGATCGATGGCGGCAAGAACGTCCTGTATCAGCCGCTGATGTGAATCCTTTCTCCTAAACCGGTTCTGGTCGGGCGGGCGAGATCCGCCTCTGCTGCCCGGCTAAGGCAGGGAGTCCACCACGGCGTCGATCAAGCCCTTGGTGCGCGGATCCACGCCGCCTGAAGGTCCCATCTGGTTCATGACGTAGCCAAAGGCGAAGCTGTGACCCGGGTTGGCGAACCCGACCGACCCGCCCATGCCGTAGTGCCCGAACGAGCCCTCGCCGGCCATCGGCCGGAATGGGAAGGACAGCTGGAAGCCGGTGGCGTAGCGGGTCTCGTAGCCCAGTACGAGGTCTTCGCCCTCTGACTGCGGCTCGGTGGCTTTCGCCAGGGTGTTCGGCGTGAGAAAGCGGACACCGTCGACCTCGCCGATCGTAGCGGCGTAGAGCCTGGCCAGCGAGCGGGCGGTCGCGATGCCGTTGGCCGCCGGGACCTCGGCCGCCCAGAAGGCGTGCTCGTTGAAGTTGGCCACGCTGAGGGTCGGGTTGACGAAGGCCCTGTGCAGCAGGGTCGTAGGGTCAAGCAGGCGGGCGAGGAAGACGTCCGGTGGTCCCACCGGAGGCGGCGCCGCGATCAGCGGAGCCACCCGTCCGAACTGATCCTGGGGCAAGCCGATGAAGATGTCGAGGTCCAGAGGGCTTGCGAGGCGCTCGGCGACGAAGCGGCCGACGCTCTTGCCTGAGACGCGCTTGATGACCTCGCCCGCCAGCCAGCCGTACGTGCCGACGTGGTAACCATGGGCCGTGTTCGGCTCCCACAGCGGCTCCTGGGCGGCGAGGGCGTCGACGACGGGGTCCCACGCGTACACGTCCCGCAGCGTCAGCGGGCGGTCAATTGCAGCGAGGCCGGCACGGTGGCTGAACAGCCAGCGGACGGGCATGTCCTCCTTGCCGGCCTGGCCGAACTCCGGCCAGTAGCGGGTCATGGGCGCGTCGAGGTCGAGCTTGCCCTCCTGCGCGAGCAGATGGGCAGCGACGGCGACGATGCCCTTGGTGGTCGAGGCGACCATCTGCAGGGTCTCGGCGCTGTACGGTTCGCCGCCGGCGGTCTTGGCGCCGCCCCACAGGTCGACCACAGGCTTGCTGTGGAGATAGACGCAGCATGCGGCCCCGATATCGCCGTGCATCTCGAAGTTCGCCGCGAACGCGTCGCGGACTCGCTCGAATCCCTTGGCGACCGTTCCGTTCACTTGCGTCTGGATCGCCATCGCCCGAAGCGTACTCCTGCAGGTCTGGGGCTCCCTCGAGTGCCCGCACTCGCACACGCGCGCGACCTTTTCAATTAGCGACAGCCGGCACTCGCACAAAATTTCGTGGTCGGGCGGGCGAGATTTGAACTCGCGGTCTCCTGGTCCCAAACCAGGCGCTTTTCCGAGCTAAGCTACCGCCCGCTTCGCTTCCGGACGATTGAAGCAGACAGACACTTGGACGCGTGCCGCCCCGCGCGACAAAAGGGTGACATCGCGACCGTTCAACGCTATATTGCGCGCACCTTGAGCATCGAGAACCCCACCCCACCGGCGCCGGAAGCACAAGTACCGCCTCCGCCAGCCCCCTCGCCGTATGCGCCCCCGCCGGCCCCCGCGCCGTACGCGGCGCCGCCGGCCTACGGGGCTCCCCCACCACCGCCTGCGCGCCGCGGCCGCGGTCCGCTCATCGCGATCGTGCTGGTGGTGCTGCTGGTGATCCTCGTCGGCGGCGGCTACGTGGTCGGCGGCTTCGCCTACGCCAACAGCAAGGTCAACTCGGCCACAAACGCCTACAACAAGGTGGTCGACCACGAGAACGCGCTGACCGACCTGTTCAACAAGCTCGACGCGCAGTTCCAGAGCAACAACAACGACCCGGCGAGCGCTTCGTCGGCCTCGATCAAGCAGGACAAGACGCTGAACCTGCAGCTCGCGAGTCAGTCCAAGACCGCCCAGCCGACGGTCGAGTCAGACGACCAGGCGCTGGCGAACGCCGACTCGAGCCTCAACGAAAACTCCTGGCTCACCGCGCTCAGCAAGTCCAGCCTCGACAAGTCCGCCACGCGCATCAACCACGCAAGGGCTGCCCTGGCGGTGGCCAAGACCATCCTTGCGGACTCGATCCTGTACGGCACTTTCTACGCGTCCGTTGACGACGCCGCGCTCGACCTCGACGCCCTCGATACCGCCGCCAACGCGGGCGACCTGAACGCGGTCGACAGCGCCGTCCAGACGCTGAAGAGCGACGTCGCCAAGGCCATCCAGCAGGACAAGGCGCCAGGAGTGGCTTCCGAGATGGACCCCTTCCTGAAGGACCTGCAGAAGACAGCCAACGACTTCTCGGCCCTGCTCGCCGCGGTCCGCGCCGGGGACACCAGCAAGGTCAACACCATAGTCAAGCAGCTCGACGCCGACACGACCAAGCTCGACGGCTACGACTTCGACGCGATGGGCACCACGGAGAAGGCTTTCTACAAGGCGCTCATCGACAAGTACAACGTCGAGATCGACGCAGCCAACAAGACCTGACGGTCAGCCTGGAAGCCGGTCGAGGGCCCCTGAGGCGATAAGCGCGCGTACCGCGTTGGCGCGGTGGCTGTGTAGGCGCTTTTCGTCGGGCTTCATCTCGCCGAAGGTCTTGCCCGTTCCCGGCACCAGGAAGATGGGGTCGTAGCCGAAGCCGGCCTCTCCCCTCCACTCCGGCACGACCTCGCCGCGGCACTCGCCCTCGAAGAGGTCGGCCGTCCTGCCCGGCACCGCCAGGGCTACCGTGCACACGAAGCGGGCCTTCCATGGCCGCGGGCGGCCGGCCAGGCGCTCCAGCAGGGCAGCCGTGCGCTCTTTCTGGGTCGGGCCGAGCCGGGCGGAGCGGATGCCAGGGAACCCGTCGAGGACGTCCACCTCCAGGCCTGAGTCGTCGCCGAGGGCGGGCAGGCCTGACGCTTTGGACGCCGCTTCGGCCTTGAGGCGAGCATTCGCGGCGTACGTATCCCCGGTTTCCTGGATATCCGTGTCGTAGGCGATCAGCTCGAGGCCGGTGCCGGCGAGCAGGTGGCGGTATTCGCCCAGCTTGCCCGCGTTTCCGGTCGCAATGACGAGTCGCCTGCGGCTTTCAGCCAAGCGAAGCTATCGCACGCTTCTGATGGACGATCAGGTCTTTGATGCCCTTGTGGGCCAGCGAGATCATCGCGTCGAGCTCGGTCCGCGAGTAAGGCGCCCCCTCAGCCGTGGCCTGCAGCTCGATCATCCGTCCGTCCTCGGTCATGACGCAGTTGAGGTCCGTCGAAGCCTGGAAGTCCTCGGTGTAGTCCAGGTCGAGCCGCGGGATGGCGTCGAGCACGCCGCAGCTCACGGCGGCCACGTAATGACGCACTGGGATGCTCTCGATCATCCGCGCGTCCTTCATCTTCTTGAGCGCCATGTAGAGCGCTGCGAACGCGCCGGTGATCGCCGCGGTACGCGTGCCGCCGTCCGCCTGCAGCACGTCGCAGTCGAGCGTGATCGTCCGCTCGCCGATCTTGCCCATTTCGACCGCGGCGCGCACCGAGCGCCCGATCAGGCGCTGGATCTCATGCGTGCGGCCGCCGATGCGCCCCTGGATCGCCTCGCGCATGCCTCGGTCGTGTGTCGACCGCGGGAGCATCGAGTACTCGGCGGTGATCCATCCATGGCCGCTGCCCCGCCGGTGCGGCGGAACACGGTCTTCGACGCTCGCCGTGATCCAGACTCGCGTGCGACCCATCTCGATGAGGCATGAGCCTTCCGCGTGCACGTTGACGCCGAGCTCGATCTTCACAGGCCGCAGCTCGTCCATCTCGCGGCCGTCGTGGCGCGCTGTGGACGTCATCTGCCGGCCAGCTTGAGGACCAGCGCAGTCGCCTCATAGAAGATGTACAGCGGCACGAACATGATGAGCGGCGTCACAGGATCGGTGCCGGGCGTCAGGAAGTTGGCGAGAATGCCGAGCCCGAGGAAAAAGTACACGCGGTTCTTGTGCAGCCACTTCGAGCTGATGATGCGCATCATCCCGAGCACGAACAGAACCACCGGCAGCTCGAACACGCATCCGAAGCCGATCACCATCAGCAGCACGAAGCTCACGAGCGCGCTGATGTCCGCGAGGTACGTGGTGTTCGGAGGCGAGAACGAGTTGAGCACGTGGAGGTACAGCGGCAGCGCGAACAGTGCGACGGCCACACCGATCGCGAAGAAGAAGATCGTGGCGACGATCAGCGGCAGGATGAAGCGGCGCTCGTGCGGATGCAGCCCGGGGCTGACGAACCACCAGACCTGCTGGATGACCACGGGCGCGGCGATGATCACGCCGATGTAGAGCGCGACCTTGAGCTCGAGCAGGACACCGCCCGCCGGCTGCAGGTAGATGGCGTGACCGATGCCTGCGCGGTCGATAAGCCAGCCGATGACGCGGCCCGAGATGAAGAACGCCGCCACAGTGGAGACCGCCCAGGCGATGAGCGCGACGATGAGCACGCGGCGCAGCGCCTCGAGGTGCTCGATGATCGTCATCCGCTGCTCTTCCACGAGCATCGGGGCGCGCCGAGGCACGCGCTGGAGGACCCGATTCAGAAGGGCCAACGGCTAGCCCTCAGTTGCTGGACGAAGGAGCCTTCGGTTCGGAGCCTGAAGCGGTGTCGACCTTGGAGTCCGCTTCCGGCTTGCTGGAGTCGACAGTGCTCTTGACCTCGTTGGTCAGCTCGGTCGTGGCCTTTCTGAACTCGCGCATGGCTTTGCCGAGGCCCGAACCCAGCTCGGGCAGCCGGCCCGGTCCGAAGATGATCAGCACGATCACCAGGAGAATGACGATGTACACCCAGTGGTTGCCGAACATATCGAGCCGATTATAGGCCAGGGTCCTCTGGCACCCTCACCGGCAAGGGGATCAGCGCCGGATCAGGAAACTGTGATCGTGATCGTGTTGATGCGGTCGCCCGGAGTGATCGCCGCAACGTGGTCGAGCAGGCCGCCCGTCACCTCGCCGAAATAGTTGTAGGCCGCGGTCGGGCCGGCGCCTGGCCACGGCAGCTTGGTGATGAAGAACTGGCTTCCGTTGACCGGACCGCCCGGGATGCGCGCCATCCCAACCGAGCCCGGATCCCACTTGAGGCCGTTCGTCTTCTCCTCCGGCAGCGTGTAGCCCGGACCACCGCGTCCGTTGCCTAGCGGGTCGCCGCCCTGTATCTCCCAGTCGGGCGCGTCCCAGAACGTGATGCCGTTGTAGTAACCGTTGGCCGCGAGCACCACGAAGTTGTTGACCGTGACCGGCGCGTACTCGGGATGCAGCTTGATGGTGATGTTGCCCTGCGTTGTGTACAGCGTCGCGGTGTAGTTCTTGTCGGGCTTGATGCAGATCGGCTGCAGCCCGACGAACTCATGCGGCCCGAGCTGCGTGGAGGTCTTGCAGTTGGCGAGCTGCGAAGGCACCACCGGCTGCAGAGCCTTGTCCATCGCGAACCCTGCGCCAAGGACGACGGCCAGCACCGCTACCAGGATCGTGATCGGGATCCACGGCCTGCGCCGCCACGTCTCGGGGAGGATCAACTCCTCTTCCGGCTCGACGATCGGAGCGGTACGCGGAGCGGTCTTGGCTTTCGTCAACGGACCGCGGCGGCGGCGATGGCGGCGGCCAGCCCGCGCGTCGTGTACTCGCGCGCGATGATCTCGACGGAAAGGCCGAGCTTGCGCGCAGTGTCGGCGGTGACGGGGCCCATGCACGCGATGGCCGCGTCACCGAGCACGGCCGGCAGCTTGTCCTCCGGAAAGGCGCGCACGAAATTCACCACCGTCGACGAGCTCGTGAACGTGATGAAGTCCACGCCTTCGGCCGCGAACAGCTTCATCAGCGCGGGACCCGCGTCGGGCGGGCAGACGGCCTGATAGACAGGAAGGATGTGGACCTCTGCACCTCGTTTCGCAAGGAGCGATGGTAGGGCGTCGCGCGCGACCTCTGCACGCGGCACGAGTACCCGCATGCCCTCCATCTCCCAGCCTTCCAGAGCCTTGGCGAGGCCTTCGGCCGTGTACTCGCTGGTGACCAGCTCAGGCCGCAGTCCGTGCGTCGCCATCGACTCCGCGGTCTCCTGACCGATCGCGCAGAGCTTGCTGCCGTGCAGCGCGCGGGCGTCGGCGCCGCTCGTGTTCAGCATCTGGAAGAAGATGTTGACCGCGTTCGCCGAGGCGAAGATCACGAGCGCGGTCCCGTTGAGGTTCGCGATGGCCTCGCGCACTCGATCGTCCGTGGGCATGGGCCGAATCGCGATGGTGGGTATCTCGATGACCGCCGCGCCGAGGTCGGCGAGCTCGCGGCGGAACGGCTCGACCTGGTGCCGGGCGCGGGTGATGAGAACTCGGTGGCCGTGGAGGGGCCGGCGCGAAAGCGAGTCGAGGCGCTCGGCCATCTCGACGCCGGGCCCGATCACGAGCAGCGCGTCGCCGCGGAGGCCGTAGGTGGCCGCCTTGCGCGCCAGCTCGCCCAGCGGCGCGGTCACGCGTCGCTGCCCGGGCAACCCGGGGCTGAGGATGAGCGCGGCCGGCGTGGCGGCGGGACGTCCGTCCGACATCAGCTTGCTGATGCCCGCCTCCCACCAGCCGGACGCGAGTCGCAGCACCACGGTCTCGGCGCCTTTCACCAGCCCGAGGCCGAGCGAGTTGGCACGGCCTTCGATGGTGAGGGGGATGCCGCTCATCACGGGCGCGGCCATCTCCACTGTCATGCCAGGCACGGCTTCGAAGTCGATGCCGGCGCGATCGAGCCTTGTCGCGATCTCGCTGCCGCTTGCGAACGCGTACGGACTGCCGGGAAACAAAACCGTGACCTTGCGTCCGCCGCGTGCGAGCTGCACGAGCTCGTCGGTCGACTCGAAAGCCCGCACGTCGGCCTCGGGTGATGCGAAGTGGAGGAGGTTCGTGCCACATCCATCTGTGTGGCGGATGACATCAGCACGCTTGATCGCCTCGACTGCATGCATCGTGGCCAGACCCGGATCCCCTGGCCCGACACCGACGAGCATGACTCTGCTCATCACCCGGTTAGGTTAGAACTTTCGAGAAACCACGTAGCCGGCCAGCGCGACGAGCGCGTCCTTGCGTGGACCGAGGCCTTCGAGGTTCGCCACCGCCTCTGACGCGAGAACGCGGGCGCGCTCGATGGCGACGCGCGGCGCATCGCTCGCGCGCACCCGAGCCGCGACGCGGACCGCTTCGTCGATGGTCAGCGCGCGTCCGTCCGCGAGCACGTGGCTGATCGACGCGGCCACCATCGGGTCCTGCATCGCGAGCATCAGCGGCAGCGTCGCGAACCCCTCGGCCAGGTCGTGACCGCTCGGCTTGCCCGTCTCCTCCTCCGAGCTGACGTAGTCGAGGACGTCGTCGGCGATCTGGAACGCGAGGCCGAGCAGCCGGCCGTACTCGCGCACCGCGTCGCGCTTCTCGTCGGACAGCTCGCTCAGCAGCGCACCGATGTCGCAGCAGGCAGCCAGCAGCGTCGCCGTCTTGGACTCGATGCGGCGCATGTACTCGTCAATTCCGGTGCTGTAGTGGTGCCGGATCTTTTGCTGGCGCACCTCGCCGGCGCAGATGTGCATGACCGCGTTGGCGAGGATCGCCACCACCTCTGGGGACTTGCTTCTCGCCGCCTGCTCGTAGGCCTTGGCGAAGTAGTAATCGCCGACGACGATGGCAGGCTCGTCGCCCAGCGCCGCCGCCACCGAGGGCCGCCCTCGCCGCGTGGGCGAGCGGTCGATGACGTCGTCGTGCACGAGCGTGGCCGCATGCACCAGCTCGACCGCCATGGCCGCGGGCGTGAGGCGCTCGAGGTCGTACTCGCCCATGCGCGCGGTGAGCAGCACCAGCGCGGGGCGCACCCGTTTGCCGCCCGCCCCGAAGAGGTCCGCCATCGGCGCCGACACCACGTCGGGGTCGCGGGCGATCGTCTTCTGCAGCTCCGCCTCGATCGAGGCGAGGTCTGATGCGATGGGCCCGAAAACGTTCAGGTCCTCTGTGCTTTTTGCTGCTCCCAGATGCGCACCTCCTCCGCGTCGACCGTCTCCCCGAAGATGTTGGCTCCGACGTCGTGGAAGTGCTGCGGCATCGCGGTGACGAGCACCTCATGGTGTGGCTCCGTCGAGTCGGCGCGCAGACGTGAGTGCTCGAGATGGCGCTCGACCTTCGCCGCGGTGGTGAGGGCGGAGTCGACCAGGTTGAAAGCGCCCGGGTAGACCCGCTCGATCGCAGGCTTGAGCAGCGGATAGTGCGTGCAGCCGAGCACCAGCGTATCCGCGCCGAGGCGCACGATCTCGGCGAGGTCGCGCTCGAGCGCCGCCTCGGCTCGAGGCGAGTCGGCGTCACCTGACTCGACTATGTCGACCAGCTCAGGACATGCCTTCTGAAAGACACCGATCATCGGGTCTATCTCTTTGATCGCGTGCAGGTACTCCTGGCTGCGCATCGTCCCTTCGGTGGAGATGACCCCGACGCGGTGGTTCTGGGTCGCCTCGACCGCGGCCTGCGCGCCAGGGCTGATGACGCCGACGATCGGGATCTCGAAATGCTCGCGCGCCTGGTTCAGCGCAGCCGCAGTGGCGGTGTTGCAGGCGATGACGACGAGCTTTACGTCGCGCGCCTCGAGGTAGCGGATGATCTCGAACGCAAAGCCGCGCACCTCGTCCTGGTAGCGAGGGCCGTACGGGAAATGGAACAGGTCGGCGAGGTAGATGGTCGGCTCGTGCGGCAGCCGGTCGCGGATCGCGCGCAGCACGGTGAGTCCGCCGACCCCCGAGTCGAAGATGCCGATCGGTCTTGGATCAGCCATTGCCATCCACCAGGTAATGAATCAAACGGACCTTACCGACAGGCGGTAACCGAGGCCCGGCACCGCGTCGAGCACGACGCCCGACTCGGGATGCCTCGACAGCTTGCGCCTCAGCCGCTGCACGTGCGGGTCGACCGAGTGGTCGTCCAGGTCGTGCGGGTAGCCCCACACCTTGTCGCGCAGCTGGGCGCGGGTCAGCACGCGCTCAGGGTTGGCCGCGAGCACGGCGACGAGGTTGAACTCGGTCATCGTGAGCGGTATCTCCTCGTCGCCGACGCGCACGCGGCGCGCCGCGTTGTCGATCTGCATCGCGCCGACCGTGATCAAGCCCTCTGGACCGGTGCCCGACGAGGTGAATGTCGAGCGCCGCAGGTGCGCGTTGACGCGAGCGGCCAGGATGCGCGAGTCGAACGGCTTGGTGATGTAGTCGTCCGCGCCGACCTCGAGGCCGACCACCTCGTCCATCTTGTTGGTGCGCCCGGTGAGCATGACCATCGGGCAGACCAGGCCCTGGCGGCGCAGCTCGAGGATCACCTCGGTGCCGCTGATGTCGGGCAGCACCCAGTCGACGAGAACCAGGTCCGGCTGCGCGGCGCGACCCAGCTCGATCGCGCTCGCGCCGTTCGCCGCCTCTAGCGCCTCGTGGCCCTGCTGGCGAATGATCTCGGCCACAAGGGCGCGGATCGGACCGTCGTCCTCGACCACCAGCACGCGCCGCTTCCGGCGAACGGCGACGGAGGTCAGGTTTGCGTTGGAGGCGCGAACCCAACGCGTCTGGCCTCACGCTGCCCGCGCTTCGGCCGTCTCATCAGGAGTACGCGCTTCTCCCCCCCGTCGACGATCTCGGCCAGCTCCCAGCCTTCGCCGGCCGAGTCCTTCAGAACCTTCACGAGCGTATTTCCGTCGGTGACCTGAGCCAGGGTCAGCACGTGGGTCGAGTACTCCCACTCCCGGCTCGGCAGCCCGACCGTAGGCACCATCTGCGTGGGCGCGTTCGCGCCGTTGTCAGGTGCGCTCGGGGACTCCGGCTCGTCCGGTTCGTCCGGATCCTCTTCGGCGTGGATGGTCACTTAGTTGGATTTTAGGCTGCCGCCCGCCGAGGCACCCCGGCGGCGGGGGCAAAATGGAGTCGCCCCCGTAGCCCAATGGCAGAGGCAACCGGCTTAAACCCGGTCCAGCGCGGGTTCGACCCCCGCC
>VBIA01000159.1 GCA_005879985.1 Chloroflexota bacterium
ATCAACCTGGTGCCTGAACAGGCAGGGTTGCCGCCGCAGCGGCCTGCCTCGTAGCCTTCCCACCCGCCCCCAAGTGAAAGGGGTCCCCGCGAAATCACGGCGAAGCCTCTGATTTCGTGGGGATTAGGGGAGGGTGGGGGATCTAGTCGGATGGTGGGCTCACGGGGCCTGCGGCCGGCGCTGGGAGCCGGATGCCAGAGTCCACCACGTAGTTCGCAATCACACTGCCGCCCGCCTCGACCGTCACGGTCGACGGTCCACTGATCACTCGCATGGCGCCCTTGATCGCAACGGTCCATTTGCCCGCCTTGAGCTCCACCGCGTAGTTGCCCGCCGAATCGGTCTGCGCGATCACCTGCTCGCTGCTGGACGAGGTGAAGATCATCGCGATGTTGGCGGCGGGCTTGCCCTGGCAGGGAGCATCCGCCTTCTCCACCGGCGCGCACGGCACGACTGTGACCTGGCCGCTGACCGTGCCTGTGCCGGAGGCGGGTGCGCCCGGAAACCGGTAGCCCGCGCAAGCGCCGAGCAGCACGCAGCTCGCGAGCGCCGCCGCAGACACGATCAGGAACCTCATCAAATGAGCCAACGACGCTCGCCCGCCGCGGGTCACGGCGCCGATCGATGGGCCGCGCCTTCCGCGGTACTGTTGCAGGCGCGCTCCGCGGTAGCCAAGTGGTAAGGCAGGGGACTTTGGATCCTCGACCGAAGGTTCGAATCCTTCCCGCGGAACTCGGCCCTTAACAGGCAGCGTTCCTGCCGCGACAGCGCGCCTCTAGGGTCGGCGGCATGCGCAACATGATCCGCCTGATCCCTAGCGGCCGCCGCGTGCTCGCGATCACGCTCCCTGTCGTAATCGGTGTCGGCGCGCTCGCGGCCACATTCGTGTACGCACAGTCGAACCGGCCGGCCGGCGGCGTGCCGCCGCCAGTCCTCCAGAACCTCGACGTGCCGCCGCCGTCAGGCTTGCTCGTCGACATCATCGGAGCGGTCAACCGCCCGGGCCTCTATCGCATGAACCGCGGCGACCGGGTGTACGACGCCATCGCGGCAGCCGGCGGCTTGACCGAGCAGGCCGATCCCGGGCGCCTGCCCAACCTCGCGGGCCGGCTCAAGGATGGCGAGCAGGTCAAGGTCCCCTTCGCGAGCGGCACCGCCGGATCGGTCGTCATCACGAGGACGAACCTCAACTCAGCGACTGTCGAGGAGCTCGAGTTGCTGCCTGGGTTCACCGCTGCCTTTGCACAGGACGTCGTCGACTACCGGACCAACTTCGGCGGGTTCCAGAACATCCGCGAGCTGGTCGAGGTGCTCGGCATGAGCGAGGCCGAGTTCGTGATTACGCGGAGATACCTCACGCTGTGAGCAAGGGCGGGCTTGATGTCGGCCTGCATACGCCCGCCGCCATCGTTGCCGTCGCGTGGTCGGCCGCCATCGCCGCCGCCGATGTCGCGCTGCCGTCGCTTCCCGCCGCCGGAATGGTCGCGTTAGGGCTCGTCCTGCCGGCGCTGGCCCTCGCCTTCGCCTTTCGACCCGCCGTGATCGCGATCGCGCTCGCAGCCGCGCTGGCCGGAGTCGCGCGCGCGGAGCTGCCTGCGATCGATCCGCACGTCGCCGATCGCGCACGCGTCGAGGCCGGACACGCGGCTGTGATCCGCGGTCAGGTCGATGACGACAGCCGCCCGGCGGGCGGTGGCGCCGAGGTCCTCGTGATCCCGTCCTTGATCGCGGTCGACGGCCGGGCTGTGATCGACATCGGCAACCTGATGATCCGTTGGCGAGGTCCCCTGACCGTTGCATACGGGGATCAGGTGCAGGCCACGGGCAAGCTGATGCTGCCGCGAGACTTGCCCACCTTCGATCGGCGCGCCTACCTCGCTCAGCGCCAGGCCTACCTCGAGCTGCAGGCCTCGAGCATCAACGTAACCGGCAGGCACGACGGCCTGCTGCGACTCGCCGCCACCATCCGCGCCTGGTACGCAGGCGCCGTCGACCGCGTGCTGCCTCCGCCCCATGCATCGGTGCTGCTCGGCGTCGTGCTGGGCGTCCGCCAGGGCATCCCGCCGAATTTGCAGGAGGCGCTGGTCGCCACCGGCCTCGTCCACCTGCTCGTGCTGAGCGGGCTCAAAGTTGCGGTCTTCGCTCGGATCGCGCAGGCCGCGCTTCGCCCGCTGCTCGGCCGCCATTCGACCTGGCCCGCCATCGCGCTCATCGGCCTGTACGCCCTCGCCGGCGGTGCGACGCCGGCCGCGGTGCGGGCATCCGCGATGGGTGGTCTTGCGATCATCGCCGCTCGACTCGGCCGGCCCTCGCACGTGTGGACCTCCCTCGCGATCACCGGAGCGGCGATGCTCGGATGGCGACCCGAGCTCGCGTGGGACGTCGGCTTTCAGCTCTCCTTCGCCGGCACGGGCGCGATCATCCTGCTCACGCCTGGCATCGAAACGAGGCTGGGTTGGCTGCCCTCAGTTCTGCGTGAACCGTTTGCGGTCACGTGCGCCGCCCAGATCGGAACGCTGCCGATGATGGCCACCGATTTCCATCTCATCTCGCCTGTCGGCCCGCTGGCGAACGCGCTCGTCCTCCCGTTGCTGCCGGCGATGGTCGCGGTCGGGCTGCTGCTCGGCCCGCTCTCGCTTCTGCCGAAGGTCGCCGCGGCTGCGGCCATTCCGGTTGCCGGCCTGCTGCGACTCGCCGCCACCATCCGCGCCTGGTACGCGGGAACCGGCGCCGCATCGCCCTGTTGGTCGGCGCAGTCGGGCCGGTCATCATCTCGCTCGGGGCCATGGTCAACTGGGCGAGTCAGCCCCCGCAGGCGAGCGTTCTCGCTGTCGGCTCAGGCCAGGCGGTTCTACTTCACGGGCCGCGGGGCTCGGTCCTGATCGATGCAGGTCCGAGCCCGGCCGCGCTTGGCGACGGCCTGGGTCAGCTCCTTCCGCCATGGGAGCGCCGGCTGGAGGCGTTGGTGATCACCGCGCCGACGCAGGGCCACGTCGGAGGCTTCAGCGGACTCGACCGGACTGCGCGAACAGTGATGCTGCCCGACGTCGAGCTGTCAGGCACGACATGGCGCACCACGGCGCTGGACCAGGCCGAGCACGGCGCGGCGATCGCCCGGCTGCTCGCCGGCAGCGTGCTCGACATCGCCGGCTTTCGCCTCGAGGTCGTCGCGCCTGAGAGCGGGGCACCGGGCGACGTGCCGGGCGCCGGCTACCTGGGGCTGCGCGTCGTGGCTCCCGACGGCAGGACGTTCTGCGACATCAGTGACCTCGACCTCGACGCGCAGACGGTGGCGGCCGCGCGACTGCGTGGTCCGTGCACATACCTCTTGCTTCCGGCCGGCGGAGCGAGCGTGCTGTCACCTGAGCTTCAGCGCGCCGCCGGCGACCCTGCGCTGATCGCATCACGCGGACCGGGACGCATCGCTGCCGGGTTCCCGCCGACCGTGCTGCGCACCGACCAGGAGGGAACGATCACCGTGCCGCTGTAGCTACGATCGAACCATGCCGCGGGCATCGGGCGGGACGGCGCCGGCAGTCCTTCTCCTGCATGGAGAGGAGCGGTTCCTCGTCGAGGAGAAGGCGCGGGCGCTCATCGCCGGCTGGAGGCAGGAGCTCGTGTCCGACTTCGGGTACGAGCCGCTGGACGGCGGTGCGCTGGCGGTCGCCCGTCTGCTTGACGCGATCCTGCAGGCGCCGTTCCTCGACCCGCACCGCGTCGTGTGGGCGAGGGGCGTGCCCGCCACCCGGGCCGAATTACTGGCGCCTGCACTCGCTCAGGTGCCCGCGACGACGCGTCTCCTCATCACCATCAATGGCCGCATCGGCGCCACCAACAAGCTGGCGAAAGCCGTTACTGCAGCCGGCGGCAAGGTCGAGGAGTCGCCGCGGATGCGCGGGCGAGCGCTCACCGACTGGACGGTGAAGCGCGCCGAGGAGCTCGGCCTCACGCGCACGGTCGGCATGCAGGTGGCGCGCGTCACGCACGCGGACCTCGGCGTCGTGGACTCAGAGCTGCAGAAGCTCGCGGCCTACAAAGCGTCCGGCGCGAAGCTGACGCCTGAAGCGGTCAACGAGCTGCTTGCCGGCGCGCGCGAGGACGAGGTGTTCAAGCTCACCGACAACCTCCTGCCTCACCCAACCGCTCAGGCCTGGACCGTTGCGCGCAACCTCACGCGTTCCGGCTACCAGCCGACGTCGGTCGCGTATCGCATCGCGCGCCATCTGGCGCTCGTGCTCAAGGTGCGAGCCAGGCAGGACCGGGGCGAGTCACTCCAAAACATCCAGAGCGACATGAGCGAGCACTCGTTCGTGGTGCAGAAGGCGTACGACGCCGCGCGCTCCGTGCAGCCTGACAGGCTCGAGGCGGCTCTGAGGGCGATCCGGGACTACGAGTGGGAGGTCAAGTCCGGCCAGGTGGACGCGGAGCTCGGGCTGGAGGTGCTGCTCAGCCGGCTGTAGGCGCCGCGATGCGGCTCGGGCCTACTTCTTTCCTTTCTTGTCGGGCTTGGCCGGAGCGGGGGCCGGCGCCGGGGCGGCGCCCTTCTTGCCCTTGGCCGCGGTGCGAGCAGCCGCCGGTGCCGGAACACCAAGCTTCACGAGCTGACGCATCAGGCGTGACTTACGCCGCGCCGCGTTGTTGCGGTGAACGATGCCCTTGGCGGCCGCGCGGTCGAGTGCGCGGATCGCGTCCACGGTCACCGCGGCGCGGTCCGCCTCGGCCACCGGGCTCTCGGTGAACGAGCGCCGGGCCTTGACGACCATCGTCTTGACCTCGGAGCGCACGCCTCGATTGCGCGCAGAGCGCCGCACGCCTGCACGGGCTTGCTTCTTGGCGGACGCGGTTCGCTTGGCCATCCGCTAAACGTGCGCCATCGACAGGAGGGAGTTGAGCACGAATCTGGAATTATAGAGGCCCGTGGAATTCGAATTCCGAGGCCGCCGCCCTCAGGTGCACGCCGATGCGTACATCGCACCCACTGCCGTGCTCATCGGAGACGTCGAGGTTGCGGCAGGCGCCAGCGTGTGGTTCGGCGCGGTGCTGCGCGGCGATGAGGCGGCGATCAAAGTCGGCGAAGGCTCGAACGTTCAGGACAATGCGGTGATCCACTGCGCCCGCGACCTGCCGACAGTGATCGAACGCGACGTCACCATCGGACACTCCGCGCAGCTCGAGGGCTGCGTGGTCGAGGCCGGCGCGCTGGTAGGCATGGGGGCGACGATGCTGCAGCGCAGCCGCCTCGGGGCCGGTTCGATGCTTGCCGCGGGAGCGGTTCTGCGCGAGGGCAGTGAGGTTCCGCCGGGTCACCTGGCCGCGGGGGTGCCGGCGAGGGTGAGGAAGGAGCTGGACGGCTCCTCGCGGAGCTGGGTCGACAGCTCGGCTCGGCACTATCGCGAAAGAGCGATCGCGTACCGGTCAGAGCTACGCATCGCGCGTCCCTGAATCCGGTGCGGAGCCCAAAGCCCGCCGCCGCTGCCGCGCGCAGCATCGCGCTGCCGGCGCGCGCGAAAGTGAACCTCGACCTCGACGTCGTGCGGCGAATGCCGGACGGGATGCACGAGCTACGCACGCGGATGCAGGCGGTCGAGCTCCATGACCTGCTCACCGCTGAGCCGGCAGGGGAAACGTCGCTGACGACCACCGGCTTCGACCTGCCGGCCGGTGTCATCAACACAGTGCTGAGCGCGCACAACGCAGTGGAGGCCTCGGCGGAGCGCGAATTGCCGACGAGCTACCGCCTGCACAAGCGGATCCCGCCAGGGTCCGGCCTGGGCGGCGCCAGCTCTGACGCGGCCGCGGCGATGCGAGCCCTGGCGACCCTGTACCGGCTCGATATCGATCTGAAGCCTCTCGCCGCACGCGTCGGTGCGGACGTGAGCTTCTTCCTCAGGGGCGGGGCGGCGTTGATTGAGGGCGTGGGCGAGCGGGTCACGCCGATTGACGTGGAGGGGTCGTGGTTCGCGATCGCCTGGCCGGGCATCGAGCTGTCGACGGCGGCGGTCTATGAGGCGTGGAACCAGCTCGATCCGGCAGAGGCGAGAGGCCCCAACCAGCTGCGCGTCGCGGCGGGCCGCGTCGACGAACGAGTTGACCGGTTTGCCGAGCATCTCGGCGAGGGCTGGCGGATGACTGGCAGCGGCTCGGCGTTCTTCCTTGCATGTCCGGATCGGGAGGGCGCTGAAGACGCGGTGAGGAAGCTTGACTGCTGGACCGCTGTCACGCGCGCGGTCGGAGCGTGGGCGTGATGCGCCGCACCGCCGCGGTGTGGGCGGGAAAGGCAACCGGCGCGCTGTCGCGCCTGAGCGGACGCGGCGGAGGCACGACGCTGCCCGGCGATGTGGCGCGGGCGATCGACCCGACGGTCCTGCGCAAGCTCACGGGGGACCTGACCGAAGGCTCGATCGTTATCACCGGCACCAACGGCAAGACGACCACCGCTCGGTTGCTCACGAGCATCTTCGAGGGGATGGGCAAGCGCGTCGTTTCGAATCGCGCGGGGGCGAACCTCATCTTCGGGGCCACCGCGGCCGCGCTGAGAAGCGCCGGGCCGGACGGCAGGCTGCGTGCGGACTGGGGCGTCTTCGAGATCGACGAGGCAAGCCTGCCGAGGGCTGTGGAAGAGATCCAGCCGCGAATTGCGATCGTCCTGAACCTGTTTCGCGACCAGCTCGACCGCTACGGCGAGCTGGAGAAGATCGCGAAGACGATCGAAGCGGCGCTCGAGAGCATCCCCGAGGGAGCGCAGGCCGTGCTCAACGCCGACGACCCGCGGGTCGGGGAGATCGGCCTGGCCCTCGCGCGGACACCGCTTTGGTTCGGCATCGAGGATCCCGAGGTGGCGATGCGAAAGCTGCCCCACGCCGCCGACGCGCGCACATGCCCGAAATGCGGTGCGAGCCTGCGCTTCTCGGCGGTGTATCTGGGGCACGAAGGCGTGTACGAGTGTCCGAACGGCGACTTCGCGAGGCCTGCACCGGGAGTAGCAGCGACCCACATCGTGCTGGACGGATTCGACAGCGTGGCCATGAACATCGGGGAGACGCGGCTGGAGCTGCCCGTCGGCGGGCTCTACAACGCATACAACGCGCTTGCCGCTTTCGCGGCGGGCATGGTCCTGGGTGTCGACGGCCAGTACATGGCCGAGCGCATGCACGGCTTCAAGGCCGCGTTCGGCCGGCAGGAGAAGATGGACTTTCGCGGCCGGCACCTGGTGTTGGTGCTGTCCAAGAATCCCGCCGGTTTCAACGAGACGCTGAGGACGGCCGTCGACATGGCGGGCGCGACGCATTTCATCCTCGGGCTCAACGATCGCAAGGCCGACGGCACTGACGTGTCCTGGATCTGGGACGTCGATTTCGAGCAGCTCGCCGGCAAGGCCGAGGTCGTGGTCCCGGCGGGCACGCGCGCCCACGACCTCGCCGTGCGCCTGAAGTACGCAGGGGTGGAGGCGCGCCCGCCGCAGACCGAGCCGGGCCGGGCGCTGGACGACCTGATCTCGGTCACACCGGAAGGCGCGACGGCGCACACCTGATGACGAAAAAGAAGAACCGCTTCACGGTCGGATGGCTTTACCCGGACCTGATGAACATCTACGGCGACCGCGGCAACATCCTCACCCTGCTGAAGCGCGCCGAATGGCGAGGCCTGGACGCGCGCGCCATTGACCTCGGCCGCGGCGCGGCGCACGGAATGGAGGACGTGGATATCTTCTTCTTCGGTGGCGGACAGGACCGCGAGCAGGCTCTCGTGTATGACGACCTGATCGAGATCAAGCAGGAGCCGCTCGAGGCGGCCGTCGCCCACGGCTCAGTGGTGCTGGCGGTGTGCGGCGGCTATCAGCTGCTCGGGCACTACTACCAGACGGCCGAAGGCGAGCGATTTCCCGGCATCGGGCTCATCGACGTGCGCACCGAAGCAGGCAAGAAACGATTCATCGGCGACGTGGTCGTGGACGCGACGATCGAAGGCATCGACCCGTCGACGCTGGTCGGATTCGAGAACCACAGCGGGCGCACCTTTCTTGGAGCCGGGGCGAGGCCCCTTGGGCGCGTCCGCCTGGGATCGGGCAACAACGGCAGCGACGGCACCGAAGGCTGCGTCCAGGGCGGCGTGGTCGGCACGTACCTGCATGGCTCGCTGCTGCCGAAGAACCCGCACCTGGCGGACTACCTGATCAGGCGCGCCCTCAGTCGCCGCGGAATGGCCGAACTCGTGCCGCTGGACGACTCGATCGAGCTCGCCGCGCACGCAAAGATCCTGCAGCGGGCCCAGCCACGGGCTGGGGAACGCTAGCCGAACCGGACCCGTCGGTTGCTCCGTTTGTAGTGGCCTTCGCCGGCACATCGTCGCGCGAGAGCGCCTGCTTCAGCACCTCGTCGATCGACTCCACCATCACGAACTCGATCTGACGCCGGAGGTCGGGCGGAATGTCGTCCAGGTCAGCCTCGTTGCGCTTGGGCAGGATCACGCGCCGGATGCCGGCGCGGTGCGCGCCGAGCACCTTCTCCTGACGCCGCCGATCGGCAGCACGCGCCCGCGCAGCGTGATCTCGCCCGTCATCGCGATGTCGTCACGCGCGGGCCGGCCGGTGAGGATCGAGGCC
>VBIA01000099.1 GCA_005879985.1 Chloroflexota bacterium
AGAGGTGGCGGGTCCGGTGAGCTCGCTCATACCCCACACCTCGAACAGCGGCATTCCCAGGGCGGCCCAGAACTCGTGCACTTCAGGCCGGCACGGCGCAGTGGAGGTGACCGGGATTCTGCACCGGTCGAGGCCGACCTTGGCGCGCAGCATCGTGAACAGCGGCTGCGCTCGCTCGACGCCGGCAGCGAGCTCGTCCGGCACGGGAAGTCCGTCACGGCGGAGCTTGTAGGCCGTGACCGCCGCCGCGACAGCGCCCTGCGCCATCTTCCGCTTCGCCTCGTCGGGCTCGGCTGCGAGCCCTGCATGGATGCCGGACATGAGCTTCTCCCACACGCGGGGCACGCCGATGAACAACGTCGGCCGCGCTTCGAGCAGGTATGGGAGCAGAAGGTTGGGGTCCGGGCACATCCATACCTCGAAGCCGTCGTAGATCCCGCGCCACTGCGAGCCGAACCGCTCGGCGACATGGGCGAGTGGCAGATAGCTGATGAGAGTCTCCATCTCGAGCTTCATCGTCCGATCGATCGACTCCAGCGTCCAGATGATGTTGTTGTGCGAGTAGACAACTCCTTTGGGAGGACCGGTCGTGCCGGACGTGTAGATGAGCGACACGGTGTCCTCCGGGCCGACCGCCCGCCACGAGCGCTCGAACATCTGTGGTTCGGCCTCGTGCAGCTCGCGGCCCCGGGCGAGCAGGTCGTCCCACCTGATCACGCCCTCGGGTGCCGAGCCGCGGACGAGCACGATGTGGCGAAGGTGGGGGGCGGAGGCGCGTATGGCGAGGAACTTGTTCAGAAATGCCTCGTCCTCGACGAACGCGACGGTCGCCTCCGAGTGATTCGCGACGTACTCGAGCTGCTCGGGGGCGAGGGTGTTGTAAACGCTGATCGCCGCGCCGCCGGCATGGACGATGGCGAGGTCGGCGATCACGTGCTCGGGCACGTTGCGGGCCATGATCAGGCCGAACTGGCCCGGGCCGAAGCCGAGTTCGCGCAGCGCCAGGGTGGCCGCGGCGACCTGGTCCCCGTATTCGCGCCAGGTGAGCTGCTGCCATTCCCCGTCCCGTTTCCAGCGCAGCGCGGTCCTGTCCGGCCAGTTCCGGACGGCATCGGCGAAGATCGTGCAGACGGTCTTCCCGGAGACTTTCTTGTCGATGTCGGCCCGCTCAGCCGTTACGTCCATGTAATGCCTCCTCCTGTGCGCATCATGCGCCGGCCGGCGCCCGTCCACCAGATAAGGCTGGCCCTAGACTAATTCGTGGTGGGGCGGGAGTGATCTACGTCCGCTCGCGCAGGCCGATCGTGACCCTGGCAATCTGCGCTGCCGGCTGCACGCTAGCCTTCGCCGCCCTCGCGTACCTCGCGCTGCAAGTGCCTGGCGGCCTGGTGGCGGCTGTCGCCCTCGGGGCCGGTGTGCTGGTCGGCCTGACCGTGACCGTGTGGGCCGCTCTGGGCCTGCGGGCATGGCCCGCGGGCAAATTGGGGCTGTTCCGGGACCGCCTACTCGTCGTCCACGACCGCCACGAGATGAGGGCTCTGTGGGATCGCATGGATACCGTCACGCTTGCGGACCAGGCCTCGTGGCCGAGCATCAAGCTCACGGACAGGTTGACGATCAACCTCCGATACGAGCCGCCGATCCGCTTCAAGCCGGCCGACTTTGGGCTCGAGGCCGGCTCGTGCCGGGACCTCATCCTTCGGCTTCGCGACGACCGCGAGCTGCGCAGCCGGCTCCCGGAGTTCGACTCCGCGCGGGACCTGGCGGCAGCCCCCGTCGTGGCGGGTGAGATGTCCGACCCAGGCCTGTAACCGGGTCCGGAACACCCCTCCGCCGGGGGATCATGATTCTCAGGAGTGAACGGTCTTTTCGGCCGTGATTTTCTCGACGTAGGCGATCTCGAAGCCGCTGAGCTTCGGGCGCTGCTCGACCTCGCTCATGACATCAAGGCCGGGCGATGGACGCAGCGGCCGCTGGCCGGTCGTCACATCGCGATGCTCTTCCAGCGACCCTCGCACCGCACGCGCGTCTCCTTTGAGGTGGCGATCGCCCGACTGGGAGGTTCGCGGACGACGCTGGGCGAGCAGGACGTCCAGCTCGGCTATCGCGAGAGCGTCGGCGACGCCGCCAGGGTTCTGGACCGGTACGTGGACGGTATCGTGGCGCGCTTGCGCAGCCACACGGATCTTGTCGAGCTGGCCTCCGCCGCGGAGAAACCGGTCATCAACGCCCTCACCGAGCGCTCGCATCCCTGCCAGATCCTGGCCGACCTGATGACGCTCGAGGAGGTGCGTGGCCCATTGGCCCGCCAGCACGTTGCATATGTCGGTGATGGGAACAACATCGCGACTTCGCTCATGGAGGCGTCCACGCGCCTAGGCTTCCCGCTGACGGTGATCACGCCCAGCGGCTACGAGCCCGATGAAGCCGTGATCACGAGAGCGCGCGGGCTTGCGCTCGATGGCGATCGCCTCAGCATCACCAACGAGCTTGCTAAGGTCGAGGGCGCGACCGCGATCTATACGGACGTGTGGACCTCGATGGGCCACGAGACAGAGCGCGAGTCGCGAAGGCGGGTGTTCGCCGAGTACCAGGTCAACGAGGCCTTGATGTCGGCCGTGCCTGATGCGGTCTTCATGCACTGCCTCCCGGCGCATCGCGGGGAAGAGGTCACCGACGCGGTCATCGACGGCAAGCAGTCCGTCGTGTTCCAACAGGCGGGCAATCGCCTTTACGCGCAGATGGCGCTGATGGCCGAGCTGTTCGGGTCCGGCACATGAGCCAGGCGATCCAGCAGTTCTACGGCCAGCTCCTTGAGGTCATCCACCACCTCGGATGGGTCGAAGCGATCGATGTCGCGGTTGTGGCGCTGGCGCTGTACCAGTTGCTCCGGCTGCTGCGCGGCACTCAGGGGACACAGGTGCTGGTCGGCCTGATCCTCCTGGCCGTCATCGGCGTGGTCGCCAACCAGTTCAACCTCGTTCTGCTCGGCTGGCTGTTCCGCAACGCGACCTTCTTCATCATCATCGCGGTCATCGTCATGTTCCAGCCGGAGCTGAGGCGCGCCCTCGACCAGGTAGGCCGTCTGGGCCGCCTCGGACGCCTGGGCCGCCCGCTTTCGGGATACAACCCCGGCCAGTACAACCTGGCCATCTCCGAAGCGATCCGCGCCGCCGAGCGTCTGAGCTCGAAACGCCAGGGCGCCCTCATCGCGTTTGAAAGATCGGTGGGACTCGAGGACTACGCGGCGACCGGCGTCCGCATCAACGGCGAGATCTCGGCCGAGGTGCTGCAGTCGATCTTCTACCCGAACTCGCCTCTGCACGACGGGGCTGTGATCGTCCGCGGCAGCAAGATCATCGCCGCCGGCTGCCTGCTGCCGCTGCCGGAGGAGGGCATCGTGCGCGAGCGCCTCGGCACCCGGCACCGAGCTGCTGTCGGCCTCTCGCTCGCGTCCGACGCGCTGGTGATGGTGGTGTCCGAGGAGACCGGCTCGATCTCGGTCATCGAGGAGGGCAAGATCACCCGTAATCTCGACGGAGATGGCCTGCGCCAGCGAGTCAGCCCCAAAGTCGCGAAGGGCAATGGATTCTTCGGATGAGCTGGATCACTGACGACTGGCGTCTGAAGCTGCTCGCGCTGGCCCTCGCGGTGATGATGCTCGGCGCCGTGGCGTTCTCACAGAACCCCCCGACGACCCGCACTCTGACGGTCCCCCTCATCTACCGGCTGCCACCGAACCCAACGATCATCGTGACCAATGGTCCATCGACCGTCAACGTGACCTTCTCGGGCCTCGCTGACGTGATCGGGGTCGTGCGGCCCGACAATCTCACTGCTTTTGCCGATGCAACTGCGGCGACCGCAGGTCCGGCGGTCAAGCTGAACGTCACAGCTTCCTCGACCATCGTGGGGGTCAATGTTGCGAACCCCGCTCAGATCGTGGTCAGCATCGATCTGCTGAGGACCGTAGAAGTGCCGGTGGAGCTTGTGATCGCCCATGTCGATTCGGGCTGGCAGGTCGCCAAGTCGATCGCCAGCTGCCCGCCCAACCCGACCCCATGCAAGATCCACTTCAGCGGTCCCGCCTCGTGGGAGAACCAGATTCGTGCGATTGTGATCTACACAACCCTGGTCAACTTCAACTCCCAGGATTCGCAGAACTGGCCGATCAAGCTTCAGAACAGCTCAGGCCCGATCAATCTGGCGCGTCAAACCTATCCGCAGGTCGGGCTGGACGTTGCCTCCGTTGCGGTCCACATCGAAGCCCAGCAAGGGTCAACAGCGAAGACGGTGGCTCTGGTCGCGGCGGCGCCCGCGCAACCACCCCCGCCCCAGTATCAGCTCACGGGTATCACGGTCAATCCGGGCTCGGTCGTCATCAGCAGCGATCCGGCCACGCTGAGCAAGATCCAGTGGATCACGCTGCCCGCTGTCGATCTGAGCGGGGTGACCTCCACGATGACCTTCAAGGTCAGCATCCCGTATCCCGACAACGTCAGCGGGAACCAGGCGACAGCTTTGGTCACGTTCATCATCCGGCGCAATCCGAACGTAACCCCGAGTCCGTAGGCGTAACCTGAGGCCCTTCCCAGCCGTTCGAAACCAGCGTCGGTCTAAGCACGCGATCTAGGAGTTATGTAAAGAGGAATGTGCGGGATCATCGGTTACCTGGGCGATCAAGAGGCCACCCCGATCCTCATGGACAGCCTGAAGCGCCTCGAGTACCGCGGCTATGACTCGGCCGGGGTCGCCGTGTTGGAGACACCCAGGCCCGGATCGCTGATCCGGACGAGCGTCACCAAGTCGGAGGCCAAGGTCGACGACCTCATCGCCAAGCTCAAGGCAGGGATGCCTTCGGGCCACCTCGGCATCGGGCACACCCGCTGGGCGACCCACGGCAAGCCGACCTACATCAACGCGCACCCGCACACCGACTGCAAGGGCCAGATCTACGTCGTGCACAACGGCATCATCGAGAACTTCGCCGAGCTGCGCGCCGAGCTGCAGGCGAAGGGTCACGAGTTCACGTCTGAGACCGACACCGAGGTCGTGCCCCACCTGATCGAGTCCTACTACAACGGCGACTTCCTCGCCGCGGTCCGATTTGCTCTCAAGCGAATCACCGGCGCGTACGCACTCGCGATGTTCTCGACTGAAGACCCAGAGCTTCTGGTCGGGGCGCGCCTGAACGCGCCGCTCGTGGTGGGTCTCGGCGACGACGAGTACTACATCGCCTCGGACATCACAGCGATCATTCCGTACACCAAGCGCGTCCTCGTGCTGGGTGAGGGCGAGGTCGCCGCGGTGACGCCGCTCGGGGCTGAGGTCTCCACGCTCGACGGCACGACCGTGAAGCCGAAGCTGGTGCACGTCGACTGGGATGTGAGCCAGGCGCAGAAGGGCGGCTACCCGCACTTCATGCTCAAGGAGATCCACGAGGCGCCCGAGGCCGTGGCCAACGCGATGCGGGGCCGCCTGACCGACGACGGGGTGGTTTCCTTCCGCGAGTTCTCGCCGGCAAACAAAGAGCTCGCGCGGTTACGGGAAGTGCTGCTGCTGGGCATGGGCACCTCAAGGCACGCGGCGCTGCTCGGCGAGCTCGCGATCGAGGACTGGGCAGGCATTCACGCGCGCGCGATGGACGCGGCCGAATTCCGCTACCGGCGGCCGACATTTGGCCGCGACGCGCTGGCCGTGGTCATCACGCAGTCTGGCGAGACCGCGGACACCCTGGCCGGCATGAGGCTGGCGAAGGGACGCGGCGCCCTTACCGTGGCGGTGACCAACGTGTTTGCCAGCTCAGCCACACGCGACGCGGACGGCGCGATCTACCTGCACTCCGGTCCCGAGATCGGAGTTGCCTCGACGAAAACCTTTCTGGCGCACCTGGTGAGCCTGTACCTGCTGGCCATGCGGCTGGCGACGGCGCACGGTCGTGTCTCGCAGGAGCGCAAGCAGGAGCTGGTGGCCTCGCTTCGCGAGCTGCCGGACCAGGTCCGCGGCATCCTCGAGCGCGAGAAGGAAGTCGCGGCTCTGGCGCACAAGTACAGCCGCTACCGCAGCTTCCTGTACACGGGACGCGGCTTTGGCTTCCCGGTCGCCCTCGAGGGTGCCCTGAAGCTCAAGGAGATCTCCTACATCCACGCTGAGGGCGTTTCCGGCGGCGAGCTGAAGCACGGCCCCATCGCAATGCTGGACAAGAACTTCCCGGTGATCGCCATCTGCACGGCCGGCGCGACCAGCGAGAAGATGGTGAACAGCGTGCATGAGGTCGTCGCGCGCGACGCCCCTGTGCTCGCGCTCGTCACCGAGGGCGACACCTCGCTCCATGGTGTCGCCACCGACCTGTTCACCATTCCGCACACCGAGGAGGCCGCAGCGGCCGTCCTCAACTCGGTGGTGCTGCAGCTGTTCGCCTACCACGTCGCGGTCGAGCTGGGCCAGAACGTCGACCAGCCCCGCAACCTGGCCAAGAGCGTCACGGTCGAATAAGGTCCCTCCCCACCATGTGGGGAGGCTAGGTGGGGGCGTCGACTCTTGAACCACCGCAAAATGTGCTCATGCAGCGCATCGGCGTGGACGCCGTCTCGGTGGAGCGAATCTCGCTCGCGGTCAAGCGCTCCGGAACCGGCTTTCTGACCAAGGTCTACACGAGCGCCGAGCTCGCCTACTGCGCGGGCAACGCCGAACGTCTCGCCGGCCGGTGGGCCGCCAAAGAGGCGGTGATCAAGTGCTTTGACGGCACGGGCATTTGCTTTACGCGCAAGCGCATCGAGGTCCTTCCCGGACCGCTCGGCGCGCCCCGCGTCAGGCTCCTCGGCGACGCCCGCGGCGCGCGCGTCGAGGTGAGCATCACCCACCACAGCGGGCTGGCTGTGGCCACGTCTCACCTCGAGATGCCTGAAGAAACCATGGCCGACCTCCTGCCCGCGCCGGACGCGGTCGTCCTGCCCGCCAGGCCGAAAGACGCGCACAAAGGCACATTCGGCACGGTGGTCGTGATCGCCGGCAGCCTCGGTCTCACGGGCGCCGCGTACCTCGCGTCCACCGCAGCAGCGCGCACCGGCGCTGGGCTCGTCAGGCTTCTGATCGGCGAGTCGATCTACCCGATCCTCGCGACCAAGGTCACGGAGGTCATGGCGACACCGGTGCCCGAGGTCGCACCCGGCGCCATCGGGCACGCCGCGCACGACAGCGTGTTGAGAAACATCGCCGGCGCGGAGGTGGTGGTCATCGGCCCCGGCCTCGGCCGCGACCGCTCGACAGGGCGGCTCGTCGTCGACCTCGCGATGCACGCCGAGTGCGCGATGGTCATCGACGCCGACGGCCTCAATGCCCTCGCCGACTCGCCTCGCAGCAAGCGCAAGCTCGGTCCGCGCCGCATCCTCACGCCGCACCCGGGCGAGATGGCGCGCCTGACAGGCAAGACCATCGAGCAGATCACAGCCGACCGGCAGGGCGCGGCGCGCAAGGGCGCGAAGGAGTGGGGGGCGGTCATCGTGCTCAAGGGGGCGAAGACCGTCGTCGCCCACCCCGACGGCCGGTGGAGCGAGGATCCACACGAGGTGCCCGCGCTCGCCACCGGCGGCACGGGCGATGTGCTCGCCGGCGTCATCGGCGCGCTCGTGGCGCAAGGACTCGACGCCTTCACTGCAGCGGTCACCGGCGTCTACATCCACGCCGCGGCGGGCAGGCGCGTGGCGCAAAAGCTCGGAGACAGCGGACTGCTTGCGGGCGACCTCCTCACCGAGATCCCGCTCGTGATGAACGTGCTCCGTCAGGGCGGCCTCTGACCAGCCAGCTCCGCTGGGCTGACATCCACCTCAAGGCCATCCGCGCCAACGCGGCCCGCATCCTCGAGCACCTGCCCAAAGGCACCCACCTCTTCGCGGTCGTCAAGGCCAACGCCTACGGGCACGGCGCCGTCAAAGCGGCGCGTGCGGCCCTCGACGGAGGCGCCACCAGGCTCGCCGTGTCCACGCTCGCGGAGGCGAGAGAGCTCACAGGGCTCGTACACGCCGACCACATCCTGGTCATGGGAGGCCTTGTCCCCGCGCAGGCTGGGGCCGCCGCCGCGTCTGGCTGCACCATCGGGGTGTCCAGCCTCGCCATGGCGGAAGCAATGAGCCAGACGGACGAAGTGGTGCCGGTGCACCTGAAGATCGACACGGGCATGGGCCGTTACGGCTGCGCCCCCGAAGACGCGCCGGCGCTGGCCAGGTACATCGAGCAGTCAGCAGGCTTGAGACTCGACGGCACCTGGACGCACTTCGCGTCGGCCGACACGGACGCGCAGATGACACGCAAGCAGTTCGAGCTGTTCGCCGAGACGCTCGCATCGCTCGGCGCCGATCCCGGAGTGCGGCATGCGTGCAACTCCGCCGGCGCGAGAAGCTTTCCTGAGTACGCCCTCGATGCGGTCCGCTGCGGCATCGCGCTCTACGGCTGCGACTGGCCAGGCATGGCACAGGCCATGACGCTGCACTCGGTCATCACGCACCTCAAGACTGTCGACCCCGGAACCACCGTCGGCTACGGGGCCACGTGGCGCGCACGAGCGCGATCGCGCATCGCCACCGTGGCCATCGGTTACGCGGACGGCGTCCACCGCGTGCGCTCGAATCGCGGCCACGCACTGGTGCGTGGGAAGAGAGCACCGCTGGTCGGCACCGTCAGCATGGACGCGATCACTCTCGACGTCACCGACATCGAAGACGTCACGGAAGGCGACGCCGTGACCCTGATCGGCGTCGACGGCGGGGAGAAGATCACCGCCGAGCAGGTAGGTCGTTGGTCCGGCACCATCTCCTACGAGGTGCTCACGTCGCTCGGCCAGCGAGTCGAGCGCAGGTACATCGAATAGCCGAAGCGGAATAACCACCAAGCCCGTTCACGTTTGGATTGGGCAAGGCAGGTGAATCTAAACTGGCTTTACTGATGGCTGAGAGCCCGGCCCGAACTGCCTTCGCGGAAGAGGCACTGACGCACCTGGACACGCTGTATCGCGGCGCGCTCCGCTTGACGCGGGATCCCGACCAGGCACAGGACCTGGTCCAGGAGGCGTACCTGCGCGCGCTCCGCTACCAGCACAGCTACCAGACCGGCACCAACATGAAGGCCTGGCTCTTCGCGATCATGCGCAACCTCTTCTGGGACCGCTTCAAGGGCACGCGCAAGGAGGACGTCAGCCTCGATGACGTCGGCGACTTCGTCCTCTTCGAGAAGCTGCGCGACGAGGGCGCCCGGCCCGAAGCCGACGTCCTGGACCGGATAGCCGCTTCCGAGGTGGTCTCGGCTGTGGAAAAGCTCCCCCCGCTGCACCGGGAGGTGGTCCTGCTGGTGGATGTCGAGGGCTTCTCCTACAAGGACGCCGCCCAGGCGCTGGGCGTGCCCATCGGGACCGTCATGTCTCGCCTCCACCGGGCCCGCCAGCAACTCCAAAGGAGCCTATATGAGTACGCCGTGGAATCCGGTATTGTGCGCGGCAGCACGAACGGTGCAACTCCGCAATGAACTGTCCTGACTGCAAAGACAAGCTCGACCGATTCGTCGATCGGGAGCTGAACAACACCGAGGTCCTGGAGCTCCAGCTGCACCTCGAGGGCTGCCCCGAGTGCAGCGACCAGTACGAGTTCCAGGCCCACCTCAAGCGGCTGGTCAAGCACTCGTGCGACTGCGACGCCGCCCCCGCGGCGTTCCGGGAGAAGCTTCGCCAGATCCTGACCTAGCGGCCGGCCGGCTCTACTTCATCACTCCCGACGTCGACCCGCCTCGTCTGGCGGCGCTCGCCCTGGCGGCCGTAAGGGGAGGCGCGGACATCGTCCAGCTGCGCCACAAGCACCTGGCGCGAGGCGAGCTGCTCGCCGCTGCCAGGGCGCTGCGGGCCATCACCGCCGAGGCGAACAGGCTCTTCGTGGTCAACGACCACGTCGACATCGCGCTGCTCTCGGGCGCGGACGCCGTGCACGTCGGACCTGACGACATCACCGTGGAAGGTGCGCGGTCCGCCGCGGGCGACAGGTTGCTCATCGGCGCGTCCGCATCGACGCCCGAAGCCGGCCGTCAGGCGATCGCCGCCGGCGCGGATTACCTCGGCGTCGGGCCCGCATTCGAGACGCCGGTGAAAACGGAGAAGAAGGTGATCGGGCCGGAAGGCGTGCTGAAGGTGGCGAATGCGGCCGGCGCGGAGGTGCCGGTGTTCGCCATCGGCGGGATCGACGAGTCCAACGTCCAGCAGCTGACGAGACTCGGGCTGCATCGAGTCTGTGTGATCAGGGCGATAGGCGACGCACGCGACCCCGAGGCGGCCGCTCGACGCCTGCGTGCAATGCTGGAGGCGTGACGACCATCGGTGGGACGGGCGAGCTAAGGCTGCTCGAGCTCATCACGGACTATCTGGGCGCGCAGGCCGGCGGCGACGATGCCGCGGTCGTGGAGGAGACGGGCCCTTTCACGATCGTCAGCACCGACATGGCGGTCGAGGGCGTCCACTTCGACCTCGCATGGATGACCGCCGAGGACGCCGGGTGGCGCGCGCTGGCACTCGCGCTCGGCGACCTCGCCGCGAAGGGTACCAGCCCCACCTGGGCGCTGACGTCGGTCGCGGTGCCGCGGTCGTGGAAGGTCGACGACTTCGTCGGGCTGTTCACCGGCATGCACGCGCTCGCAGCGAAGGTGGGCATTGCGATCGAGGGCGGTGACATGAGTGCGATCGATGGGCCTGCGGTTCTCTCTCTCACCGTCGCTGGACGCGCTTCCAGACGGCCGCTCCCGCGAAGCGCCGCGAAGCCGGGATGGTCAGTGGCGGTGACGGGGCCGCTCGGCGGCGCGGCGCTCGCACTCAGACAGCGACAGGCGCTGCGACTCGAGCCGCTGCTCGAGGAAGGCAAGCGCCTCAACGAGCTGGGACTCTGCTGCGGCGATATTTCGGACGGTCTTATTAGAGAGATGCAGAAGTTCGCGGAGATGTCGGGCTGCGGATGCGACCTCCGCGCCCACGACGTCCCGGTGGCCGACGGCGCATCGCTCGAGGACGCGCTGACGAGCGGGGAGGAGGTGGAGCTCGTGTGCGTCGGTCCCGAAGACCTGATCCGGAAGGCCGGCCTCACCATGGTCGGCGTGCTCACGCGGGAGCGCGAGGTGAATCTCGAGGGCGCCGAGATAGCGACACGTGGCTACGACCACTTTGCGTGAGGTGACGACCGCCTCGGCTGCCGAGACGGAGGCGCTTGGCGAGCAGACTGGATCGCGCCTGAAGGCGGGCGACCTGGTGCTGCTCGCCGGCCCGCTTGGCTCGGGCAAGACCACGTTCGTGCGTGGCATGGCGCGCGGCACCGGCTCCGACGCGCAGGTCCAGAGCCCGACGTTCCAGCTGGTGCGCATCTATCCCGGCCGCGTGCAGCTCGCGCACGTCGACCTGTACCGCGTCAAGGCCGCCGGCGAGCTCGCCGACCTCGGGCTCGACGAGCTGCTGGATGGCGGCGCCATGGTGATCGAATGGGGCGACCGCGTGGACCTGCGGCGCGCGGAGCTGGTCACGTTCGAGAACCTCGGCGAAGACCGGCGCCGGCTGCGATTCGAAGCCGAAGCTTGATCCTCGTCATCGATACCTCCTCGGCCAGGTCGGCGATCGCGCTGCTGCGCCCGGACGGCAGCGTGGCTGGCGAGCAGGTCAGCCAATCAGGCCCGGTGTTCGGCCTGGCGGACGGCGTCCGCGTCATGCGCGAAGGCCGCCCTCTGTCCAGGGTTGCGGTGGCCACCGGTCCGGGATCGTTCACCGGTCTGCGCGTGGGCGTGTCGTTCGGGCTGGGCCTGGCGATGGGCCTCAAGGTTCCGATCGTTCCGCTGCCCACGCTCGCAATCCAGGCCGCCCGCAGCGAGGAACCGGTGCTGGCCGTGTCCGAGGCCGGGCGCGGGCGCGTATATCACCTGGCTCCGGGCCGCGAGGCGGGTCTTGCGGAAGCCGGCGAGCTTCCGCAGGAATGGCCCGCCGTCGGCTGGCTCCGGCCCGCGACGCAGGAGGCGCTTATCGCCGCCGGTGTGCGCATGCAGGACGAATCTCGGTTGCGAACCTTCGGCGCCGCCGCCGCGCTCGTCCTGAAGACCGCGAGAGAAGTGGCCTACGATAGTCTCAGACTCGAGTACATGCAGTCATTCGCGAGCAAGTTCTAGACATGGTGCAGGTCCGCCAGTCCCTGACACTGGATCTGATGCGCGAGGGCGACGTCGCCACCGTGCAGGAGATCGAGCGCGAGATCTTCGCGACGCCGTGGCCGCGCAACGCGTACTTCCGCGAGCTGGCGTCGCGCTCCAGCGCGCACTACGTCGTGCTGAGGCAGGAGGGGCCGGCCGAAGACACGTCGCGTTTTCGCGCGCCGGACTTCGACTCGACGATCATCGGCTACGGCGGCATGTGGCGCATGTACGACGAGGCGCACGTGACGACCATCGGCGTGCGCCGCGACCTGCATCACCGCGGGTTCGGCCGCGTTCTCTTCGCCGGCCTCGTGCAGGCTTCCTACGACATGGGCGCGAAGTGGATCACGCTCGAGGTCCGCACGACCAATGAGAATGCGATGCACATGTACGAAGGATTCGGGTTCAAGGTGATCGGGCGTCGCAAGGGCTACTACACCGACAACGGCGAGGACGCGATCGTGATGTGGTCTGACTCGATTCACTCGCCACGCTTCCGCCGCGCGTATGAGTCGAACCTCGAGCGCATCGAGTCCGACGTGCGCGGCCTGCGCAGGGACCTCCTAACCCAGTAGGTTCCCCTCTCCCGCTCCGCGGGAGCACAAAATGAACGCGAGGAACGCGTCCGTACCGCGCCTGGCGCGCAGGGTTAGGGTGAGGGCGTGTTGACTCTCGGCATAGAGACCAGCTGCGACGAGACGTCCGTCGCGGTGGTGGAGGACGGGCGGAAGACTCTCAGCAACGTCATCCACTCGCAGGTGCAGCTGCACGCAGGTTTCGGCGGCGTCGTGCCAGAGCTCGCGGCTCGCGACCACCTGGAGCGTCTGCCGGGCCTACTCGAACTGGCGCTGGAGCGCGCCGGCGCCAGGCCGTCTGACATCGAGCTGATCGCGGCAACACGCGGGCCGGGGTTGGCAGGCTGCCTGCTGGTCGGCACCGGGATCGCGGAGGGTCTGTCCGCGGCGTGGTCGGTGCCGCTGACCGGAGTCAACCACCTCTGGGGCCACATGTACTCCGCCATGCTCGCGGTCCCCGACCTCGAGCCGCCTCTGCTCGGCCTGGTCGTGAGCGGGGCGCACTCGGACCTCGTGCGCATGCCCGAGCACGGCCGATTCGAAGTGATCGGCCGCACCCGCGACGACGCCGCCGGCGAGGCTTTCGACAAGGCCGCCCGGATGCTCGGGTTGGGCTACCCCGTGGGCCCGGCGCTCGATCGGCTGGCCCGGACGGGCGACGCACGGCGCCAGCGCCTGCCTCGGCCGTCGCTCCCCGGCCTCGAGTACAGCTTCAGCGGTCTCAAGACCGCGCTGCTGTACAGGCTGCGCGACCTCGGCGACGCGGATGAACAGACGCGCGCGGACCTGGGGGCCGCCTTCGAGGAGTCGGTCGTCGAGTCGCTGCTCGAAAAGCTGGACGCGGCACTGACCCAGGTGCCGAGCAAGGAGGTCGTCGTTGCCGGCGGAGTGGCGGCCAACACACTGCTGCGCAGGCGGGCTGCCGAGGTGGTCGGCGATCGGGCGCGCCTGACCATGCCCCCGCTAGAGCTCTGCACCGACAACGCCGCGATGATCGCGGCCGCGGGCCACTTCGGCGCGCGGCACCCGGCCACGGTCGATCCCTCCCTAGGATGGGGAGGATGACCGTCAAGGGCTGGGAGGTCGTGTTCAAGGGCGAGCGCCTGCAGGCGGACCTGGTGGCGGCGGTGCTGGCCGCCCACGACATCGAGGTGGAGGTGTTCGGCGACACCGCCTACTCGGTGGCGGTCAACTTCACAGAGGCCAGGGTCTTCGTCCCCGAAGACTCGGTGGAGCGGGCAAAAGAGGTCCTGAAGGAACCCTCCCCGCCGTAGCGGGGAGGTCAGGAGGGGGCGTCAGCAGGAGGGCGTTTAGCAGCCCTTCTAGCTGGGTAGTAGAATTGGCAGTCGTTGCCAGGGAGTGCCAAGCGCTCCTTGGGCCCGAGTGCTAACCCATTTCAAGAAGCTGAGGAGGGCGTTCATGAACCTGAAGCCGTTGGGCGACCGGGTGGTTGTAAAGCCGGTCGAGAAAGAGGAGAGGACCAAGTCTGGGATCGTGCTTCCGGACACAGCCAAGGAGAAGCCCCAGGAGGGCATCATCGAGGCAGTCGGGCCCGGAAGGATCCTCGACAACGGAACCAAGGTTCCGATTGAGTTGAAGGTCGGCGACAAGGTCCTTTACGCGAAGTACGCCGGCAACGAATTCAAGATCGACGAGGTCGAGTATCTGATCGTGTCCGAGAAGGACGTGCTCGCCATCGTCAGCAACGGCAAGGCCAAGAAGTAATCAAGGCGAAGAGGAAAGGAAAAGGCTTATGGCAAAGACAGTCACATTCGATGTAGAGGCGCGACAGGCCCTGAAGAAGGGCATTGACATCGTGGCCTCAGCCGTTCGCATCACGCTCGGCCCCAAGGGCCGCAACGTGGTCCTGGAGAAGAAGTTCGGCGCCCCGACTGTGACCAACGACGGTGTCACGATCGTGCGCGAGATCGAGCTCAAGGACAACATGGAGAACACCGGGGCGCAGCTGCTCCGCGAGGTGGCGACCAAGACCAACGACGTCGCGGGTGACGGCACGACGACGGCGACGATCCTGGCCCAGACCATGATCAACGAAGGCTTCCGCAACGTCACCGCGGGCGCGAACCCGATGCAGCTGAAGATCGGGATCGAGAAGGCCGTCGAGGCCGTGGTCGAGGAGATCAAGAAGCTGTCGGTGCCGGTCAAGGGCCACGAGGACGTCGCCCACGTGGCGGCGATCTCAAGCCAGAGCGAACAGATCGGAAGTCTGATCGCCGACGCGATGGACAAGGTAGGCAAGGACGGCGTCATCACCGTTGAGGACAACCAGGCGGTCGCGACCGAGCTCGAGGTTGTCGAAGGCATGCAGTTCGACCGCGGTTACGTCGCCGCCTACATGGTCACCAACCCCGATCGCATGGAGGCGGTGCTCGAAGAGCCCTTCATTCTCATCTCGGACCGCAAGATCTCGGCCATCCAGGACCTGTTGCCGGTGCTCGAGCGCGTGGTCCAGCAGGGCAAGCCTCTGTTGATCGTGGCCGAGGACGTCGAGGGCGAGGCGCTCGCGACGCTCATCGTCAACAAGCTGCGCGGCACATTCACCGCCGTCGCCGTCAAGGCGCCGGGCTTCGGTGACCGCCGCAAGGCGATGCTCGAGGACATGGCCATCCTCACGGGCGGCCAGGTCATCAGCGAGGACCTCGGCTTGAAGCTCGACCAGACCAAGATCGAGCAGCTGGGAAAGGCCCGCCGCGTGACCATCACCAAGGACGACACTACGATCGTCGAGGGCGCCGGCAAGGCCGAGGCCATCCAGGGGCGCATCAAGTCCATCAAGGCCCAGGTCGAGGAGACCACCTCCGACTTCGACAAGGAGAAGCTGCAGGAGCGCCTAGCGAAGCTCGCCGGCGGCGTCGCCGTGATCAAAGTTGGGGCGGCAACCGAAGTCGAGCAGAAGGAGAAGAAGCACCGCATCGAGGACGCGCTCAGCGCGACCAAGGCCGCGGTGGAAGAGGGGATCGTTGCGGGAGGCGGCACCGTGCTGCTGAACGCCCAGAAGAAGCTCGATGGCGCGCTCGGCCTGAAGGACGACCAGGCAACCGGTGTCGCGATCGTCCGCAAGGCACTCGAGGAGCCCATCAAGCAGATCTGCCTGAACGCGGGCAAGGAAGGCTCGGTCATCGTCGAGCAAGTCCGGAAGGGCAAGGCCGGCGAGGGCTATGACGCGCTGAACGACAAGTTCGTAAACATGTTCGAAGCCGGCATCGTCGACCCGGCAAAGGTGGCTCGCTCAGCGCTGCAGAACGCGGCGTCGATCGCGGCCATGGTGCTGACCACCGAGGCGATGGTCACCGAAGTTCCGGAAGACAAGAAGGGCGGGGGCATGGGCGGCATGTCTCCGGACATGATGTAAATAAGCGCGGGGGGATCAGGATCCCCCCGCGGAACCCCCCTCGCCTCGCCACGTTTGGCGGTGAGAGTGGCGCAAGGTGACGGCCCGAGTAAATCGGGCCTACTTGCGACCCGGGGTTAGAAGAGCCCCTCTTCGGGAGGGGCTCTTCTCTTTTCCGGCCGGTTCGTCGACCGGAATGATGCCGCCCATGCCGGCCAAGCGACGGCTGGCGAATGCGACTGCCAGCGGCAGCAGCAGCATGAAGGAGGCCACGATCATCGACAGCGAGTCGGGGAGGTGCGTCGGATCGCGCATGCCAAG
>VBIA01000100.1 GCA_005879985.1 Chloroflexota bacterium
CCAGCGCGACCGCGCAACCCACAACGCACATAACCCCGCCCGACACCACTGAGAACCGTACCGAGAAAAGCGACGCCACGACTCCCGACTCGAAGTTGCCCAGCAAGGGTCCGCCCGAAAACGACAGCAGCTCGATCGACGCCAGACGTCCCCGCAGCGAGTCCGGGATCGTCTGGTTCCAGATCACGTTGCGGAATATGCCGCTCATCATGTCCGCGGCGCCCGCGGCCACCAGGCACAGCAACGCCACCACCAGTGAGGGCGCGAACCCGAACGCGATGATCGCAAAGCCCCACAACGTCGCCGCGACGACCACCGCGCGGCCGTGCCTGTGCACGTTGCGCGTCCAACCGCTGGTCGCCGAGAACAAGAACGATCCGACCGCGATGGCCGCGTAAAGCAGGCCAAGCACCTTCGCGCCGCCGTAGCCGGCCGCAATCGCCGGGAACAGAGCGATGGGCATGCCGAAGAACATCGCGACGACGTCGACGATGTACGTGCCCATCAGCTCTGGCCGCGAACGCGCGTAGCGCAGGCCTTCGGCGATGCGCCGGATGCTCGGTCGCTCCGCGTCGGCCGGAGGCGGCACCGCCTTCATCAGCCACAGGCAAACCAACCCGACGACGAATGTCGCGATGTCCACGACGTAGGCGACCGGCAGGCCCGCGACGGCGATCAACACGCCTGCCAGAGCAGGTCCGGCGATCATCCCCAGCGTCGATCGCATGCTTCCGAGTGCAGCCGCCGCGGCCAGCTCGTCGCGATCGACCAGCCGAGGCAGCAGCGCTGCGAGCGACGGGGTTTGCATCGCGTCGAACGCGCCCTGCAGCGAGACGATCACGAAAACCAGCCATACGATCGGGTGCGACAGCAGCGAGTTGCCGAACAGGATCATGCTGCCCACCATCAGCGCCGCCTCGGACATCAGCACCATCAACCGGCGGTCGAGCGCGTCCGCCAGAGCACCGCCGAGCAGCGCGAAGGTCAGCAGCGCCGCCAGCTCCACCACCCCGAGCAGTCCAACCGCGAACGTGCTGTGGGTCAAGGTAAAGACCTGGTAAGGCACCGCCACGAAAGTGATCTGGTTGCCGAACAGCGACACGAACCGCCCGATGTACAGGAGCCGGAAGTCGCGATGCCGGCGCAGCGGCGTGATGTCGACGGTGGCCAGCCGGGCCAGGTTCCGAAAGTTGTTCGGCGTGGGGAGGGCCATTCGGGACCGATACGATACGTGCCCTTCGCCGATTAGACTCATACGGAATTTGGGCAAGCAACGAGGACCGCGTCGCGGCACCAGGACGCCGAAGGCTCGGCGCACGGATCGCGACGACGGCGACCAGAAGGAGCAGGCGGTCGTCATGGACGCCACCGTCTCGCAGGCTCTCCCGAACGCGATGTTCGAGGTGGAGCTCGAGAACGGCCACAAGCTCATCGCGTACGCGGCCGGCCGCATGCGGCGCTACTTCATCCGCATCACGCCCGGCGACCGCATCCGCGTCGAGCTCTCGCCTTACGACCTGACGCGCGGCCGCATCGTTTACCGCTACCGCGAGTAGCGGCGCGGTGCCGCCAGACAGCCTCATCGAGGCGCTTGGCGCCGCCCGCATCTTCGACCTCGAGCAGCCCCGACATCAGCGCATGCCCGTGCACCCGGCGCACCAGCCGGGCTACAACTACTTCCTGCACCGCCAGCACGGCCGCGGCGTACCGGAGCCGCCTCCGCGCACCAGCGCGTCAGGCGTGCTCGTGATGCCCGAGCACACCGGCACCCACATCGATGCGCTGTCGCATCAGGCCGAGAACCTGAAGCTCCACGGCGGAATCGACGTCAACAGCGGCGTGATGAGCGCGACGGGATTCAGCGTGCTGGGGGTCGAGACGATGGCGCCGTTGGTGGCGCGAGGCGTACTGCTCGATGTCGCAGGCAGGCAAACGCTTCCTCCCGGACATCTCATCTCGGTCGAGGAGCTGCAAGCCGCCGCGAGTGTCGACGTTCGCGAAGGCGACGTTGTCCTGGTGCGGACCGGCTACGGCGCGCTATGGGAAAAGCCCAAGGACTACATGAAGTCCGCCGGCGTCAGCTCAGCCGCCTCGCAGTGGCTGGCCGGCAAGAAGGTCAGGGCCGTCGGCGCCGACAACATGGCCTTCGACACCAACGACAGCTTCGACAAGGAGCTCGGCTTCACCCTTCCGGCCCACGTGCTGCTGCTAGTGCGCGCAGGCATCCCGATCATCGAGAACCTGAACCTCGAGGAGCTCGCCGCCGAAGGCGTGCACGAGTTCGTCTTCATCTGCCTGCCGCTGAAGATGCAGGGCGCGACCGGCAGTCCGGTCCGCCCGATCGCGATCGCCTGACGGTTCGGGGCTTAGCGCCTGCCTACTGTCTGGTAACAGTCCAGGCAGTACACCGGCCTCGCCCCGGTCGGCACGAACGGCACCTGCGTCGGCTTGCCGCAGTTCGAGCAGACGACGTCGTGCATCACGCGCGTCCGCCCGTTTCCGTCCGACGCCCGACGTGCAGCTCGGCACTCGGGGCAACGCCGGGGCTCATTCTGGAGGCCCCGAGACTCGTAGAACTCCTGCTCCCCCGCCGTGAAGAGGAACTCCCGATTGCAGTCACGGCACGTCAACGTCCGATCCACGAAGCTCACCGTCTGGCCTCCCTCGAATGTTTTCCCGCTCAGAGGCCGCGGCGGTTACGGACCGTCCTACCCCCTCCGAGTCGCGGTTCGGGATTTTAACTCCCTTAACCGCACTTTGGAAAACTGGTCTTAACCGCCGCTTACGGCGCTTGACCTGAGTTCAGGCAGAAACTTCTGTTCGCTCCTCGCGTGCGGCCTCGTCGACTGGCGCGGCTTCGCCGAAACCGCCCATCTGCGGCGCGTTCGTGAGCGGCACCTCCTTCAGGAAAACGGTCGAGATCAAAGCCGCGATCAAGATCAAGCCCGCAAAGAAGTAGATGTCGTGCAGCGTGTTGGCCAGCGCCGTGCGAATGGCCTCGATGAACTGCGGGGGCAGCTTGGCGAGCAGCGCAGGATCCAGGATCGAGTTGGCCGAACCGCCCTTCGGCAGGCTGTTCACCACCTGCGGCGGCAGGTGCAGCGCCGCAACCTGCGTCTTCAGGTAGTCCGGCAGACGGTTGGCGAGCACCGTGCCCAGGATCGCCGAACCAACGGTGCCGCCCAGGTTGCGCCAGAACTGGATCTGCGACGAAGCGACGCCCATGTACTCGCGCGGCAGCGCCGTCTGCACCGCGGTGAGGTACAGCGGGAAGGTGACGCCGATGCCCAGGCCGACCACGATCAGGGCGGCCACCACGTGCCACTCCGGCACGCCGGGCGCGACCTGCGCGAGCAGGTACATCCCGATCATCATCACCATCACGCCGAGGGTGCCCAGAAAGCGGTAGTACCTGATCCGCCGCATCACAAAGCCGGTGAGGGTGCTCGCGCCCAGCAGGCCGAACATCATCGGCGTGATCAGCGCGCCGGAGTTGGTCGCGGAGATGCCGAGAACGCCCTGGAACACGAGCGGTGTGAACAGGATCGAGCCGAACATTCCGAAAGCGGTCAGGAAGCCGACGAGCATCGACACCGAAAACGTCGGGTTCTTGAAGAGGTGCAGCGGGACGATCGGGTGCTCGACGCGCGATTCCGTGGTGACGAATGCGAGCAGCATCACTGCCGACAGCGCCAGCAGGCCCATCACCTCGGGCGAGGTCCATGCGTGGTCGCGCGTGATGGTCAGCGCGATCAGCAGCGGCACGACGCCCCCGGCCAGCGTCGCGGCGCCGACGAAGTCAATGTCGCGCCACGAGGCCTTCGACCGCACGTAAGGCAGGCCGATCAAAACGACCGCGACGGCGATTATGCCGACGGGGATGTTCACCTCGAACACCCAGCGCCAGCCCCAGTGGTCGGTGATGAAGCCGCCGGCGGTCGGGCCGATGATCGAGCTCAGGCCGAAGACGGCGCCGAACAGGCCGGCCGTGCGGCCACGCTGGCTCGGCGGGAAGAGGTCGCCGATGACCGTGAAGACGGTCGCGAACAGCACCCCACCGAAGAGGCCCTGCAGGCCGCGCGCGACGATCAGCTGCGTCATGTCCTGCGCGAGTCCGCATAAAGCAGACATGACGACGAAGCCGATCATGCCCGCGAGCAGGAACGGCTTGCGGCCGAACAGGTCGCCGAGCTTGCCTGCGATGGGCGTCATCGTGGTGGACGTCACCAGATAGGCAGTGGTCACCCAGGCGAGACGGTCCAACCCGTTGAGGTCGGCCACGATGCGGGGGATGGCCGTGCCAACGATCGTCTGGTCGAGAGCGGCCAGCAGCAGCGCCAGCATGGTGCCGGCCGTGGCCAGGATCACTTTCGATCGCGAAAGTCCTTGCGTGATCACTTCCCCAGCTCCTTCCTGGCGTTCTCCACCAGCTGTAGGCACAGGTGTCGAAGCTGCGCCAGGTCGTCCTTGCTCATTCCCTGGACCACCTCGAACTGGTGCTCCAGGCCTTCCTTCCAGATCGACTCGATTCGCTCCCGGCCGGCCGGTGTGAGTCGCGCGCGCACGGAACGGCGGTCCTGGAGGTCGGGCACGCGTTCGACCAGCCCGTCGCGCTCCAGGTGGTCGACGAGGCCGGTGATGTTACGGGGCGTTGAATCGAGCTCGTCCGCCAGGTCGCCGAGCTGGCAGTCGCCTACGCGGAACAGCCTGAACATGACGCCCAGCCGGCCTTCGCTCAGGTCGTGCGTCTCGGCCCACCGCTCCTGCATCATGCGCAGCGACTTCCCTGCGATCCGCAGGGCGGCCAGGGCCTCCACGGCTGTGGTGTCCACCCCCAGCGGCTTCATCAGCTCGCGCATCCCGACGCTGTACAGCCGGCCCGCCTCGTCCCGTCCCATCGCGTGGGTGCCGTGGAGCTCCGATTCGGATGGCTTCATATTGGTTTCTTTCATATTGAACTGATTCATTATTACCTAGTACAGGATCGAGGCCCAAGTTATTCTCGGCCGGTGATCGTCGACGCCCACCTGGACATCGCCTGGAACGCGATCTCCGCGGGGCGAGGCTTCCTGGGAGAGCCGGCTCCGGGCTACGTCATCAGCCGCTCGAGCCTGGCGCGCGGAGGCGTGGGCCTGGTGTTCGCCACGCTCTACACGGCACCTGCGCGCGCCCGCCGCGCGATGCGAACGCGGTTCGTGTACGAGAACGCCCACGAGGCCGGCCTCATGGCCACCGCCGAGGTGAACTACTACCGGACCTGCGACCTGCCGTTGATCGGCGATCGCCGGCAGCTCCAGCGCCATGTCCGAGGCTGGCGCCGCGGCCGGCTGGCAGCCGTTCTTCTCATGGAGGGCGCCGACCCTGTCGAGTCGCCCGCGCAGCTGGGTGCGTGGGTCGACCGCGGAGTCCGGATCATCGGACCGGCGTGGGGGAGGACCCGCTACAGCGGCGGCACGCACGCGCCCGGCGGCCTGACCGCGCTCGGGGTGCAACTGCTGAAGGCGATGCACCGCAAGGAGGTCATCCTCGATATCAGCCACATGGCCGACCGCGCGGTCGCCGACGCGTTCGAGCTGTGGCGCGGACCCATCATGTCGTCGCACAGCAACGCTCGGGACCTGGTGCCCGGCGACCGCCAGATCACCAACGCGACCGCCGCTGAGATCGCACGGCGCGGGGGCATGCTCGGGATCAGCTTCTACGAGCACCACCTGAAGTCAAGCGGCCCCGCGACGCTCGACGACATCGTCCGCCACGCTGTCCACCTCGCCCTCGCGGCCGGCGGTCCCGAACACGTTGGCCTGGGCTCCGACCTCGACGGAGGCTTCGACGCAAAGCACTCCGCGATGCAGGACACCAGGGAGTTCAGCGAGCTGTCACGCAAATTACGAAAGGAGTTCAGCGCATCTCAGGTCGAAGGCATCATGGGCACGAACTGGCTGGGCTTCCTCGCAAGATCACTACCCGCGTAGTAGGCCAGAACTCCTAATCGCGCCCTAGCTTTCGCCGGCCCTGGGCGTGGGGCACCAAGCCCCCGCCCAGGGCCCGGGCTCCATACGGCCCGGGCCCGAACTCGCCCGCCCTAGCGCTGCGTCTTCGTCGTCGCAGCTGCCGGCGGGGCCGGTGCCAGGCCGAGCTGCTTCATCAGCTCCACCTGGTCGTATATGAGGTGTGCCCTCTTGATGAGGCCGCGGTCTACCTCAAAGACCTGGATGAAATCGCCGGCCACCTTCTTGCCGGTCGGCGCGACGTCGCCCATCGGCGTCTTCAAGGGCCCGTTGTGCGTGCCGGTGAACACGCCCTCGACGACCACCGTGTTGCCCTGCGCGATGGTGTTCTTGGCCTCGATCCTCGCGTCCGGGAATGCCGTCACCATCACCTTGTTCTGCTCTTTGACGGCCTGCGGGCCCTTGACCTGTCCGACTTCCGGGTACGTGGCTACGATGTCCGGCGCAGCGTCGCGCGCGAGGGCTTCCAGGTCGTGCGCGTTGAAGGCCTTGAGCCCCTTCTCCACGACCGCCTTCGCTTCCTGCTGCGTCGACGCCGCTATCTCGAACATTTCCCGCATGGGCTCGGCCGGCTCGGCCTGGAACTTCTTGAAGCCCTCCAGGAGCGAGGCCGCTTTGGGGGCGAACGCCCTGGCCGATGCCTCATCCTCGTAGAAGCCGATGGAGAGCACGTCACCTGTTTCCCGGTTGACAAGCAGCGTCCCCGAGCGGTTGCCTTTGTGGGCGGCCAGCGCCGGCAGTGCCTTCTCCCGGTACTCCTTGATCGCCTGGTCCAGGTCTGACTTGCGATACCTGGAACGGATCACACCTGTGTACATGTCTCACCTCCGTGACGGAACCGGGAATCGGACGATGGACGTGGGGGTGGTCCTCTCTCCATCTCGCCTCAGGTCTACTCCTTGACCCGGCAGAGTCAAGGCACGGTTTGTCGGGCAGGCAACGATTAGTTAGAGCGAGTCGATCACTTTCTTTGCGCTCAAGAACGCAAAGCCCATTCCGTGACCGTTGTAGCCGGCGCACGCGAACACATGCGGCATCCCCTCGACCGGCCCAACGATCGGCAGCCCGTCTTCGGTGAACCCCATCGTCCCTGCCCATCGATGCGTCACGGGCGTGTCCGCCCCGAGCTCGGAGCGTGCGAACGCCTCGATCCGTTCCTGGATCGCCGCGGTGGGCTTGTCGTCGAACGTCTCCTCGGTCTCCATCGATGTATTCCGCCAGCCGCCGATCAGCAGCACACCCGATGTGAGCTGCCGCCAGTAGCGGTAGCCGAAATCGGAATACGTCGGCTTCTCCACTGTCACGCGATCCACCGGTGCCATCGCGAGCATCTGCGCGCGCCGCGGCGAGATCTTCACCGATGGGACCAGCAAAGAGGTCCACGCATTGGTGGCCAGGATCACGATGCCCGCTTCCACCGTCTCGTCCTCGACGTGGACGAATACGCGCTTCGACTCCGCGACCAGCCCGGTGACGTTGACGTGCTCGTGAATCGAGCCGTCAGGCGCCATTCGTGCCAGCGCCGCAACCAGGGCCGTCGGGTTGATCTCACCGTCACGCGGGTTGTAGAGAACGTCCCCGTCGAAATGCGCCTGGAACCCGTCGTCGGTCAGCAGCTCCGCCGACTCCTCGAGCTGCACCCGTTCTGCGTCCGATGCCGCCAGGATCACCGTCCCGCACCGGTTGTGCCCGACGTCGACGTTCTTCAACGCCGACGTGACCGCGTCATGGTTCTCCAGCGTGAAGCCCCAGATCTCACGCGCCCGCTCGCGCCCGTAGGTCCCGACCGCGGTCGCGTAGTTGTCCGCCACTCCGGCCAGCACAAAGCCCGCGTTGCGGCCCGAAGCCCCCGACGCCAGGTGGCCGCGCTCCAGCAAGAGCGCGCGCATCCGCCGTTTCTTGAGGTGATAGAGCAGCGAGACGCCCGTGATGCCGCCGCCGACGATGACGATTTCCGCCTTGTCGGGCAGCGGCCCGCCGTAGTGCTCGCTCGGATGGCTCCAGAACGGAGCGGTGTGGGCCACGGCGGTCAATTCTCGTCGGTAAATATGATTAGGCGCACGTGGACCCAACCAGCTACGACGTCCTGATAATCGGCGGCGGGCTCGCAGGCATCAGGGCAGCCATAGCCGTCGCGGAGACCAACCCACGTCTGAAGATCGGGATGGTCTCGAAGGTCTACCCGATGCGCAGCCACACGGTCTCGGCCGAAGGCGGCGCCGCGGCCGTGTTGAGCAAGGACGACAGCTACGACACCCACGCCTTCGACACGATCAAGGGCTCCGACTACCTCGCCGACCAGGACGTGGTGGAGGCGTTCGTCAGAGAGGCCCCGCTCGAGGTCGTGCAGATGGAGCACTGGGGCTGCCCGTGGTCGCGCAACGCCGACGGCACCGTCGCGGTGAGGCCTTTCGGTGGCATGACCACGTGGCGCACCGTCTTCGCCGCCGACAAATCCGGCTTCCACATGCTCCACACCGTCTTCCAGACCAGCCTCAAGTACGACCAGATCCACCGCCACGACGAGGCCTTCGTGACCAAGTTGCTGGTCGAGAACAGCCGCTGCGTAGGCGTCACCGCCATCGATGTCAGAAGCGGCCAGATGTACGCCATCACCGCGAAAGCGACGATCCTCGCCACCGGCGGCCTCGGCCGCATCTACGCGTTCACCACCAACGGCAACATCTGCACGGGCGACGGCATGGCCCTCGCCTACCGCGCCGGCGTGCCGCTGAAGGACATGGAGATGGTCCAGTTCCATCCCACCGGCCTGCCCTTCACAGGCATCCTCATCACTGAAGCGGTGCGCGGCGAGGGCGGGTATCTGCTCAATAACCAGGGCGAGCGCTTCCTCAAACGCTACGTGCCGAACAAGATGGAGCTCGGCCCGCGCGACATCATCAGCCGGGCGATGACAACCGAATTCGAGGAAGGCCGAGGATTCGAGGGGCCGCACGGCAAGTACATGCACCTCGACGTCCGCCATCTCGGTGAGGCCACCATCGACCGCCGGCTGCCCTTCATGCGCGAGCTCGGCCGCGAGTTCGTTGGCATCGACATCGTCAAGGATCCGATTCCAGTTCGGCCCGTAATGCACTACATGATGGGCGGCGTCGACGCGGACATCTCAGGCGCCACGCTCATGAAGGGCCTCTACGCCGCGGGCGAGTGCGCCAACGTCGGTCTCAACGGGGCCAACCGCTTGGGCTCGAACTCGCTGTCCGAATGCCTGGTGTTCGGAGCGGCGGCGGGCCGCGCGGCCGCCGAGCAGGTCGGCTCGCTGGCCGCTGCTGGCGCCAACCCGATCGAAGCGATGCTGAAGGATGAGACAAAGCGCGTTGAGGGCGGCTTCCTCGACAAGAAGGGCGGCGACGAGCGCATCGCCGAAATCCGCGAGGACATGCAGCACTCGATGGACGAGGGCGCCGGCGTGTACCGCACGAAAGAAGGGCTGACCGAGCTGACCAGGCGCCTCGACGGCTTCCGTGAGCGCTTCGAGCGCATCAAGATCGACGACTCGAGCCGGGTCTTCAATACCGAGCTCACCGCTGCGATCGAGCTCGGCTTCATGCTCGACTGCGCGGTGGCCGTCGCGCACTCGGCACTGGCTCGCGAGGAGTCACGCGGCGCCCACGCAAGGCGCGACTTCCCCGAGCGCAACGACGAGAAGTACCTGAAGCACACGATCGCGCACCACACCGAGGCGGGCCCGCGGCTCGAATATCGCGATGTGACACTCGGCAAGTTCGAACCGAAGGCGAGGGCTTACTGATGACAGCAACCAAGCGCATCACCATCAAAGCCACGCGCTTCGACCCGGACAAGGACGAGAAGCCGCGCCTGCAGACGTACGAGATTCCTTTCAGCGACGACAGCATGGTCGTGCTCGACGCGCTGAACTACATCAAGGGCCACGTCGACGGATCGCTGAGCTATCGCTGGTCGTGCCGCATGGGCATCTGCGGCAGCTGCGGGATGATGGTCGACGGCGTCCCCAAGCTCACGTGCAACGCGTTCCTGCGCGACCACTGGCCGCGACCCATCACGGTCGAGCCGCTCAACAACTTCCCCGTCATCCGCGATCTCGTAATCGACATGGACGACTTCATGCACAAGCTGAAGGCAATCAAGCCGTGGGTCATCCGCAAGCAGCCCGTGCCGCTCGGCGGCGGGGCGTTCGTGCAGACGACCGCGCAGATCGACGAGTTCCGCCAGTTCAGCCAGTGCATCAACTGCATGCTGTGCTATGCGGCCTGCCCTGTTTACGGGCTGAACAACGAATTCCTCGGACCGGCCGCTATTGCGCTCGCGCGCCGCTACAACGTCGACTCGCGCGACGAAGGCCTGGGGCAGCGCCTGCCGGTCCTCGCCGACGCCGAGGGCGTGTGGGAATGCAGCTTCGTCGGCGAGTGCTCTGTCGTGTGCCCGAAAGGGGTCGACCCGGCGAAGGCGATCCAGCAGACCAAGCTCGACACCACCATGCGGTTCGTCCTCCCGTTCGGCAACCGCGATTGAGCACGGAAGTGGTTCCTCCCCCCCACGGGGGGAGCTTAGGTGGGGAGGCTGGGACCCGCGACTTTCGCTGGACGATGCCGCGCGGGTGGTGGACCCGCCGGTCGAACTACTTCTGGTACATCGTCCGCGAATTCACATCACTGCCGCTTGCGCTGTGGCTCCTGTGGTTTTTGCTGGAGATCCGCCGCGCGCAGGACGGACCCAGTGGATATCACCCGCACAGCTCGCTCGGCTTCGTGATCTTCAGCGTCATCGTCCTGCTGTTCGCGCTCTATCACAGCGTCACTTTTCTCAGCCTGGCCGGCGCGATCCTGCACTTCAACGTCGCGGACAGGCCGATCCCGTCGCAGCTCATCGTCCTGTCGCAGTTCGCCGCGTGGGCGGCCGCATCAGTAGTCGTCGGCTTCGTGCTGATCTACTTCGCCAGATGAACGCGGAGCTTCCCCTCTCGCACACAGTGGGAGAGGGTCAGGGTGAGGGCCGCCACCGACACAAGCCCGCGATCGCCCATCTCTTCTGGTGGTTCATGTTCGCCCAGGGTGGGGTGCTGGCCGCGATCCTGCTGCCGGTCCACATCCTCATCCAGGGAATCCTTGGACCACTTGGCATCGTGCCGGTCGTCGACCGCCATTACGACACGTGGGCGAACGTCCTCGGCAATCCCCTTGTGAAGCTGTACCTGCTGGTGCTCATCGCGTTCCCGTTCTTCCACTTCGCGCACCGCCTGCGGTACTTGCTGGTCGACCTCGGCGTGCCGGCGGCGCGCGGCGTGCCCGCGCAGATCGTCTTCTACGGCGGAGCAGTCGCGGTGACGCTGGGGACGATCTACATCCTGCTGACGACCGTCCCGATCAGCTTTGGCTAGGCAGGTTCGCGTACAGGTCGACGGCGTTGCCGTCCGGATCGCGCAGCTGCGCGTAGCGCTGCGACAATCCCCACAGCATTCAGCTTCGCCATGCCTCTGAATGTAACTCGGAGCATCATTTAGCCGGATGTTCACTGTTCAGCCCTTCGAGGCGAAGGAGCTGGGCAACGCCAGCTTCGTGGTCGCCGACCCGGATACGAAGCAGGCGGTCGTCATCGACCCCGTCCGCGACGTCGACCAGTACCTGACGCATGCCGAGCAGCTCGGCTTGAAAGTGACCCACGCGCTTGACACTCACACCCACAACGACTTCGTCTCCGGCGCGCGCGAGCTGAAGGCGCTCGCGGGCACGGCCACCGATCCGCTGCACCCCGACGAGGAGGTGACGCTCGGCAGCGTGACCATCCGGGCCATGTACACGCCTGGCCACACGCCCGACCACAGATGCTACGTGCTGGTCGAGAACGGCACGCCGAAAGCGCTGTTCAGCGGCGGCGCGGTGATGGTCGGCGGCACCGCGCGAACCGACCTGTTTGGCCCGCACATGGCCGCTCATCTCGGCCTCGAATCGCTTCGCACCCTGCAGGTCCGGCTGCGAGGCCTGCCCGACGAGGTGGCCGTCTATCCCACCCACGGCAGCGGATCGTTCTGCGGCATCAGCGGCGGAGCCGGCCACGAGACCACGCTCGGTCACGAGCGCATGACCAACCCTTACTTCACTACCACTGAGGTCATCCAGTTCCTCGCGCGCATCCTCGACCAGCACCGCTACCCCGACTACTACGCCGACATGGGCGCCATCAACACCGCGGGCGCGCCGCTGCTCGGCCGCCACCCCGCGCCGCCCAGGAAGCTGAAAGCCGACGAGGTGGGCGCCCTCAAAGACAAAGGCGCGGCGGTCATCGACATCCGGCGTGGCCGCGATTACGACCGCGGCCATATCCCCGGCAGCTACTCGGTGAGCCTCCTGCCCGGCGAGGCTTTCAGCGCCTGGGTCGGCTGGCTGATCGCGCGTACGCGCCAGATCGTCCTCGTTGGCGGTTCCGACCAGGAGCAGGGCGAAGCGCAGACGCAGCTCCACCGCATCGGCTTCGACAACATCGCCGGCGCGCTCGACGGCGGGATGGAGGCGTGGGAGGCGTCAGGCCGGCCCATGTCAGAGTTCGAAACCGCGACCATCGAGGACATGGGCCGCTGGATCCTCAGCGGCGAGGAGATCACGGTGGTCGATGCCCGCGACGACCACGAGTGGGGCTCAGGCCACGTGCCCGGCGCCGTGCACATGTACGTGCCCGACGTGCCGCACCACGCGCGCGACCTACCGAAAGATGCGCCCGTGGCCGTGCATTGCGGGGTTGGGTACAGGGCGGGCATCGCCGCCAGCCTGCTCGAGCAGGCGGGGCTGACGAAGATCATCCACGTCAACGCGCCGTATGAGGACTGGGTGACTCGCCTGCACCTGGCGGAGACCATCCCGCACTAGAAGGGACTATCGTTTTTGTAACCCCGCCGCCCCGAACGAAGGCTGCAGCTCGGCGCGGCGCGCATTGGCTTGTTGAAACCGGAGGTGCGCCAATGTTCGGTGTCAAGGCTCGCCGTGCTGTGATCGCGCTCATCCTGGCCCTCGCGGCGGCGAGCGTGCTGCCAGTCACGGCGTCGGCATCCGACCCCACCATCAAGACTGGCGCGTTCGCTGACGGTGCCACCTGGCTCATCGAGGTGCCGACGCCGTGGAACGGCACGCTGCTGCTGTACAGCCACGGCTACGTCGTCCCAGGCCGCGCGAACCCCGCGCAGGACGTCGGCGCTGGCACCCACGCCTTCCTGCTCGCCAACGGGTTTGCGCTGGCCGGCTCGTCCTATGCCGGCACCGGCTGGGCCCTGAAGGAGGCGGTCACCGACCAGCTGGCAACTCTTGACGTCTTCGCCACAGAAGTTGGCACGCCCACTCGCACCATTGCGTGGGGGCACTCCCTGGGCGGCATCATCACCGCAGAGCTGCTCCAGAAGGCGCCGAACAGATTCACCGCCGCGCTCCCGATGTGCGGCGTGCTCGCCGGCGGCGTCGGCACCTGGAACCAGGCCCTCGACTCTGCGTTCGCCATCCAGCAGCTGCTGCTCAACGGCAGCGGGTTGCAGATCGCGCACATCACCAACCCGAGCGCCAACCTGAACAACGCCGAATCTCTGATTGCCACAGCCCATCTGACCGCCGCGGGTCGCGCCCGCCTCGCGCTGGCGAGCGCCCTGGGCGACCTGCCCGGCTGGTTCGACCCCGCCAGCGCCGAGCCCGCGGCGACCGACTACGCCGCGCAAGAAGCGAACCAGTACAGCTGGATCACGCAGGTCGACGCTCCATTCCAGTTCGCGCTGCGGGCGGAGCTAGAGTTCCGCGCCGGCGGAAACCCGTCCTGGAACACGGGAGTCAACTACCACGTGCAGCTGGCCCACTCGGTGGATCTTGCCGAGGTCCAGGGGCTGTATCAGGAAGCCGGGCTGAGCCTCGAGGCCGACATCGCCGCCCTGAACTCCGCGCCACGCATTGCCGCCGATGACAGCGCGGTCAAATACCTCGAGAACAACATCGTCTTCAACGGCGACCTCGGCGGCAAGCCGGTGCTGACCATGCACACCACCGGCGATGGCCTCGTGGTCAACACCGACGAGCAGGCGTACCGTTCGATCGTCAACAGGGCTGGCAATGGTGCGCTGCTGCGCGAGGTTTTCGTGCACCGCGCGGGCCACTGCGCCTTCACGCCGGCGGAGACGGTCGCCGCGCTGGAGGCCCTGATCAGCCGCATCAACACGGGCCACTGGGCGAGCGTCACGAATCCGGACACCCTCAACGCGTCCGCGACCGCGCTTGGAACGCTGAACGTGGCCCCGGCGTCCTTCATCTCGTTCGAGCCGGCACGGTTCCTGCGCCCGTTCGACTCCAGCAACCTACCCGAGCCGGTCTAGGTTAGATTTCGCGCTCAGATGGCGGTCGACAAGAAGGTCAAGCGCAAGCACGCAAACGGCCGGCCCCCAAAGATCCACGAGCTGACCAAGAAGGGCTACGAGAAGGAGCTGAGGCGGCTCCAGGTGGAGTTGCTCCAGCTCGAGGAGTGGATACGCCAACGCGGCCTGCGCGTGGTCGTCATCTTCGAAGGACGGGACACGGCGGGCAAGGGCGGCGTCATCAAGCGGATGACGGCGCTCCTCAACCCGCGCTACTGCAGGGTGGTGGCCCTACCGGCACCCACCGAGAAAGAGCGCACGCAGTGGTACTTCCAGCGCTACGTCGAGCACCTGCCGTCTGCGGGCGAGATGGTGCTGTTCGACCGCAGCTGGTACAACCGCGCCGGCGTCGAGCGGGTGATGGGCTTCTGCACCGACGAGGAGTACGAGGAGTTCATGCGCACGTGCCCGCAGTTCGAGCGCATGCTCGTGCGCTCGGGGATCGTCCTCATCAAGTACTGGCTCTCGGTCAGCGATGACGAGCAGGAGCGGCGCTTCCTCGGGCGCATCAACGATCCCAGCAAGCGCTGGAAGCTGAGCCCGATGGACCTGCAGGCCCGAGCCCGCTGGGTCGATTACTCCGAGGCGAAGGACCAGATGTTTGCGTACTGCGACATCAAAGAGGCGCCCTGGCACGTGGTCGAAACCGACAACAAGCGTTCCGCGCATCTCAACCTCATCCGCCACTTCCTTTCGCTCGTTCCATACAAGGAAGTGCCGCAGGAGGCCATCAAGCTGCCGCCGCGCCAGAAGCGCAGCTACACGCGGCCGCCGCGCAGCACCATGAAGATGGTGCCCATCCGGTACGAGGTGGTCTGACGTGCCCAGGTATCCCTCTCCCGCCTGCGGGACAGAGGGTTAGCGTGAGGGCCCAGGTATCCCTCTCCCGCCTGCGGGAGAGGGTCAGGGTGAGGGTTTCATAGTGAGAGGGAGGTGACCGTTTTGGCTCCGAAAACCAACCGAGAGGTCGTCCAGCGATATGTCGACGCGCTTGTGGCTCGCGACCTCGACGCCTCGGCGGAGGTATGCGCTCCCGACATGGTGACCGAGTATCCCCAGTCGGGCGAGCGATTTCGTGGCTTGGCGAATATTCGTGCGGTCGCCGAGAACTACCCGGGGGGTTTGCCAAAGGACCTCAGCGGCAAGGTGATCGGAAGCGAAGACAAATGGGTAGTGGGCCCAAGCTTCAACGTCTTGCGAATCGAGGGGACCGGTGACATCTACACCATCATCGGATCCGCGACCTACCCCGACGGGAAGACCTGGCAGGTGATGTCGCTGGTCGAGCTGCGTGCGGGCAAGATCGCCAGGACGACCGAGCTCTTCGGCGCCCCATTTGACGCCCCGGAGTGGCGGTCCAAGTGGGCCGAGCGCAGCAAGTAGCCCTTCGGAGAGTTAGCCAGTCAGACTCCAGAAATCCCCCTTCAATCCGATCTCGGTGAATACCTCCTCGGCCTCGTCGGCGCTGCGCCGCCGCCATTCGGGATCGTCGCGGTCGTGGTACCAGGTGTCCGCGAGACGCCCCATCTGCTCAGGTGTCATGACGGCGCCCTTTGGCTTGCCGGATCGCTCGAGGTGCTCTTCCGAACTGAAGAGCAGCATCGTGCTTCAGGTGAAGACTATGTCGTCCCACCACCGGCGCGCCGGCACGGAAAAATGGACGACGCTGTCGGACTCGACCAGCTTGCCGCCGGTCACGCGAAGGCTCAGCGGCTGCGAGCAGTCCGGGCACGAAGTCTCGACCACACCTTCGCGACCGAGCCCTCGCCGCCCAGCAACGAGACGATGCCCAGCGCATCCCACACGCAGTTGCCGTAGTACGAACCGCCGCGGGCGCTCACCCTGAACGCCGTCGGCACCGCCGAGAAGGGGCTGGCCATGCGCAGACGTGAGGGATCGTCTGGATCGCACACGAACACGTGCGCCTCGCCGAGCTTCGCATAAGCCTCCTGCACCATCGCGATCGGCAGGTCCAGCTCGGCCGCGATCTCGCCCGCCGTCGGCACCTGCCCGCTCGCGATCGTTCGCTCCAGCACGGCCAGACGAACGCGGACGAGGACGGTCATCTAAACGTCGGTGGTGGCCGCCTCCAGCAGAGCCGCGAACTTGCGCTGCGCCGCCTCCCGCCGTGTTGGGATGTGCTCCCCGGGCCACTTGCCCTGAGGCTCCTTGTAGCCCGACAGGATCTGCCGAGCCACCGACACCCGATGCACCTCGTCCGGCCCGTCGTAGAAGCGCGCCCCGCGTGCCAGCCGGTACATGTCCTCGAGCGGCAGGTCGCCGGAGTAGCCCAGCGAGCCGTGGATCTGCAGCGCCCGGTCGATCACGTCGTGCAGCACCTTGGCGCCGAAGAACTTGATGAGCGAGATCTCCTTCCGCGCCGCTGCGGCGCCCTGCGTGTCTATCACCCAGGCTGCATGCAGCGTCATCAAGCGCGCCGCGGACATCTCTGCCGCGGAGTCGGCGATCCAGTTCTGCACTGTTTCGTGAGATGCCAGCTTCTTGCCGAACGCTTCGCGCTGCAGCGCGCGCTCGCACAGCATGTCGAAGGCGCGCCGCGCCAGGCCGAGCCAGCGCATGCAGTGGTGGATGCGCCCTGGACCCAGCCGCGCCTGCGCGATCAAGAATCCCTGGCCGCGCTTGCCCAACAGGTTCGCGGCCGGCACGCGCACATTTTCGTAAAGAATCTCGGCGTGCCCGTAGCCGAACCGCTCCGACTCGCCCGCCATCGTCGGGATGTTGCGGAGGCGCTTCAGACCCGGCGCGTCCGATGGCACGATGATCATCGAGGCGCGCTCGTACGGCCCCGCGTCGGGCTCAGTAACGAGCATCGCGATCAGGAAGTCCGCGATCATGCCGTTCGACGTGAACCATTTGTGGCCGTTGATGACCCACTCGTCCCCCTCGAGGCGAGCCGTCGACGAAAGCAAGGTCGGGTCCGAGCCGGCCGTGAACGGCTCGGTCATCGAAAAAGCCGACCGCAGCCGCCCGTCCAGCAGCGGATAGAGCCATCGGTCCTTCTGGGCCTGGGTCCCGAAGTGCGCCAGGACCTCCGAGTTGCCCGAATCAGGCGCCTGGTTGCCGAACACGATGGGCGCCCACATCGTGGCGCCTTCTATCTCGTGCATCAGGCCGAGCTTCACCTGGCCGTAGCCCTGGCCGCCGAGCTCGGGCGGCAGGTGCGTGGCCCAGAGCTTCTGGCTCTTCACCTCGTCCTGGAGGGAGCGGATGACACGCCGGAATCCGGCCTCGTCCGCGTCCAGTACTTCGAGCGGGTACACCTCTTCCTTGACGAAGGTTCGCATCCACTCGAGCTTCTTTTCGAACTCCGGCTCAGTCGAAAAATCCCAAGTCATTAGAGGAACCTCATGTCCCTCCCCGCCGCGCGGGGAGGCTAGGTGGGGGCGTCAACGGAGTATCTCGATCCCCTCGTCGATCATGCCTGTGATGGTAGTCGTCAGCAGCTCGTAAAACGGGTCCGGCCGCTTGCCGCGGCGGTGGAGCATGAGGTTGTAGCCGAGGATGGCCGCGTACTTGTACAGCGACATCGCCACGTACCAGTTCATCTCAGAAGCGTCCACGCCGTACAGGGCAAAGAGGTCCGCGTCCGGCAGGGCGACCGACCCTCCCGGGCTCGGCGCCTCCTTGAACCGGCTGCGATGCGACATGATCGCGAGACAGCCCAGGTCTAAAAGCGGCTGGCCGATCTGTGCGATCTCCCAGTCCAGCACCGCCACCACCTGAGGGCCGCGGAACAGCATGTTCCCGTAGTGGTAGTCGCCGTGCACCAGCGTGGGCGTGCCCTCCGCCGGCACGCCGGCCGCCAGCATCCCGCCCAGCTCGCCGGCGCGGGTGGTCAGCTCCTCGGGTGCGCGCTGCATGAGCATTGCCCAACGCATCATCTCGCCGACCAGCGGCATGGGCTCCTCGTCGCCGATGCCGCTCTGCTCGAGCGGCAGCGTGTGAAGCCGCTTGAGAACGCCCACCGCCGACGCCGCAATCTCTTCCGGTTTCTCGCGCTCGCTCGTCTCCTCGATTCGCAACCCGTCGACCGCTTCCATGAGGACGAATGGCCGCCCGTCCACAACCGGCTCGGAGCTCATGTAAGGAATGGCAGGCGTAGGGAGGCCGGCGGCATGCAGCGACGACATGATTCGTGCCTGCCGGATTACGTCTGCTGTGGCCGCGATTCGCGCGCCAGGTGGCGGAAGTCGCAGCACGTACCGTTTGGAGGCCTCGGTTTCTACGAAGTACGTGAAGCCCGAATGGCCGGCCGGAATGGCCTCGACCGAGACCACCCGCTGATCCAGCTGTTTCTCGAGGTCGTCCGCGATCAATCGAGATGACATGTGTCGCCCAGCGCGCCGACCATGCGCCGGTCGCCCAGGGCGCGCACGACGCTGACGCTTGTATAGAAAGGAAGGATGCGCAACCGGCCGGGCTCGATGTGCATCACGTGGCACAGGTAGTTGACGATCGCGCCGGCGTGGCCGACGACTATGACTCGCCCGCCGGGGTGCGCGGCCACGATCTCATCCATCACCGCGGTCATGCGCTCGGTGACGCTCTCGGGCTTCTCGGTGAAGCTGAACTCGTGGCCGTCACCGAGCTCGAGCGGAATCTCGAGCAGCCGTTTGTCGACGCGCACGTCCGCTGTGATCGCCTGCGCGGTCTGGAGCGCGCGCCGCGCCGGGCTTGCGTACACCGCGGCCGGGTGGAGCTCACGAACGCGCGCCGCGAGCCGGGTCGCCTGACTGATGCCAAGCGGGCTGAGCGGGGGATCGGTATCGCCGTCGGCCATGCCTTCGTAGCAGTCGCCGTGGCGGACGAGCCAGATCTGGGTGTGGCCCGGAACGTCGATCAGGTAGGCGGCTTCCAGGGCGCGCATGGCCCTGGTCATCCGCTCCGCGCTGCCCTGCATCCCTAGTATTCGAGCACATGCCTGCGGCGACCGTGAGCGTGGGCCCGGTGACCGTCACGTACGTGCATGAAGACCCCGCCGGCGGCTACGCGCTGCTCGAGTGGGAGGCGCCACCCGGCGCGGCGAGCCCACCAGTGCACGTGCATCACCGGACGGACGAAGGGTTCTACGTCTTGAGCGGCGCGTTTCGCTTTCTCGTCGACGGCAGGACCGTCGACGGGCCGGCCGGTTCTCACGTGCTGGTGCGCGCCGGCGTGCCGCACACGTTCTGGAACGCGGCCGGCGTGCCGGCCCGCTGCCTCATCATCCTGAGCCCGCCGGCATTTGCGCCGTACTTCCGCGAACTCTCACTCGGCCTGGCTGATGCGAAAACCGACGAGGACTCGATCGAGATACGACGGAGGCTGTCGGCGCGATTCGACATCGAGGTAGTCGGGCCGCCGATCAAGCCCTGATGACTCGCTGGGGTGCTGGCGGCTAGACTCTTCTGACCACATGCTCCGTGGAGCGGGCATCGTCGCCCTATGCGTCCTACTCATGGCCTGCGGCGAGAGCAGCGCAGCGCAGAAGGCTTCGCCTTCTGTGGCGCCGGTTCAGCACACCTGGAACCAGGACCTCACGCTGGCCGGCGACGTGAACGGGCACATGACCGGGATCGTGGCCGACGTAGGCACGCAGACCAGCGCGTGCACGGGCGCGAAGCCGCGGCCGGGGGAGACGTGGTCGAACAAGTTCTACGGAACGATCGACGCTAGCGCTGCGGTGTGGGGGATCGACTTCGTGATCCAGAACTACGGCGGGCCGGGCACCTACGACACGCGCGCGATAGCCGTGCAGTTGCACTCCACGGATCAGGCGCAGGTGTGGCAGAACACTTCCGCGTCCGACAAAGTGGTCTTCACGCTGGATCGGTCCGGTCAGACGGGCACCATCGATGCGCTGCTTACCAACGCCGATTCAGGCAAGGCCAGCGCCGAGCACCTGACCGGCGCGTGGAACTGCAAAGCCTGATTTGCCCAGTCCCTCCCCACCGTGGTGGGGAGGTCAGGAGGGGGCGTCGACTTCGCGCCACGTCCCTCCCCACCGTGTGGGGAGGTCAGGAGGCGGCGTCAACTTCGCGAGTCCCTCCCCACCGTGTGGGGAGGTCAGGAGGGGGCGTCACGTCGCGAGTCCCTCCCCACCGTGTGGGGAGGTCAGGTGGGGGCGTCAACTTCGCGAGTCCCTCCCCACCGTGTGGGGAGGTCAGGTGGGGGCGTCAACTTCGCAAGTCCCTCCCCACCGTGTGGGGAGGTCAGGTGGGGCCGTCAACTTCGCGACTTCCGCGATAGTTCTTGCCATGGAAGTTGAGTGGGACGGCCATTGCTTCGGCTGTGGTCCGCTCAACACTGACGGGCTGCGACTGAAGTTCGAGCCAGGGCCGGAGGGATCCGTCGCCGAGTACACGGTCGAGCCCAAGTTCCAGAGCTGGACCGGCATGGCGCATGGCGGGATGGTGGCGCTGATGCTGGACGAGGCGGTGGGCTGGGCGGCGTGGCACGCGGGTCACCCTGGCGTCACTGGGCGTCTTCAAGTTTCATTTCGCCGCCCGCTGAAGCTGGGGGAGAGGGTGCGGGTCGTGGGCCAGGTGGAGCGGGTCCGCCGGACGCTGGTTTACACCAACGCCTACGTGCAGAGCCTGGACGACGGCGGCCGGATCGCCGACGCGACTGCGACCCTGATGATGACCGGCACGAAGATCGATCTTCCGACCACCTAGAATCTGTTGTCTCGTCCCGACGCGCGGCTTTGCCGCGCGTGCCTCAGAGTCGGGGGCTGGCGCAGTTTGGCAGCGCGCACGGTTCGGGACCGTGAGGCCCCGGGTTCAAATCCCGGGCCCCCGACCAAATTTTGGATTGAGAATCCTCAATTTCGGTGGTGGTCGCGGGAGCTGATGTGTCACAGCCGGATGACAAATTCTGGAGAACTTCGCTCTTGAGGTCGACGTTGCGCCGCCTCTCGGCCAGACGTTCCGGGGGCCGCCAGGGGCCGCCCCCTCCCGACCTCGCAAACACCTGCGGCCTGTAACTGCGATAGGCTCGTTGGAGTCACCTGCGGCTGCATTTGGGGAGGAATGAACGTGAAACGCATCGTCAGGCCTCTTAGCTGGCTTGCTGTCGCCACTGCCGCCACCGTCCTCATCGCCGCGTGCGGAGGCTCGAGCGGCGGCGGCAACCAGTCAGTGACCTTCAAAGGCACGAAGAAGGTCGGCTACTCAGCTCCTTTGACGGGTCAGTCCGCCCTCTACGGCCACGCAGTCAGCCAGTCGCTGAAGCTGGCTGCAGACGACATCAACGCCAAGGGCGGTGTCAACGGCTACAGGATCGAGATGGACATACAGGACGATGGCACCCAGGTCGCCCAAGCCGTCACCAACACCAAGGCAATGATCTTGCAGGACAACGTGGTCGCCTTGATGGGCTCGGTCACCTCGGCTCAATGCCTGGCCGAGAGCCCCATCGCCAAGCAGAACAAGATCATCACGATCGACGCCACGTGCAACAGCTGGCAGCTGACCACCCAACCTGACATCGTCAACCCGTACTGGGTGTCGATAGTCCCCAATACGTATATGGAAGGGACCGCCGCGGGCAGGCTGGCCGCCAAGCTCGGCGTGAGCAAGATATTCATCGTCTCGCCCAAGTACCTCTTCGGCATCTCGGAGACCAACGCGTTCGTCGCGGCTTTGAAGAAGGCAAATTCCAGTGTCCAGATCGTCAACAGCCAGAGCACGTGGTACGTGCCATTCCCGACCAACCCGCGCTGGGACTCTACGATCAACCAGATCCAGGCGCTGAAGCCGGACCTCGTCTACTCCAACATCTTCGCCGCCGACCAGATCAACTTCATCAAGCAGGCACTGGCCGTCGATCCGCAGTTCTTCACCAAGTATCCGATGACCACACTGGTCTCGGTCGACGAGCTGACCACGCTTGGCTCGCAGTATCCGGAGGGCATGCACGCGTACATGCGCGCGCCCTTCTTCGCGCTGCAGGACAACAACGCTCGCCTGACGGACTTCATCAACCGTTACAAAGCCCGTTACAACGGCGAATACCCGTCGGACTGGGCGGTAATGGACTACGACGCTCTGACGATTTGGGCGCAGGCCGCCAACGCGGCCAAGAGCTTCGACGCGGACCAGGTCGTCAAGCAGATCTCAGGTCACTCGTTTGACAGCCTTCGCGGCTACAAGATCACGATCCGCTCGAGCGAGCTGCAGGCCAACGTCGGTGAAACGACGGGCACAACTACCACGTCCAGCAGCTATCCCTTCCCGATCCTCAAGGACATCACCAACCTCAAGGGCGACGACCTGATGATGCCGTTGCAGATGGTCAATGAGATCAAGGGCAACCAGTGCGACGCCAAGGCGGGGGATCCCACGACCGCGAACTTCGCCCTCTGTCCGTCCTGGACTGCTGCGAGCTAGCCCGAACCAAAAA
>VBIA01000101.1 GCA_005879985.1 Chloroflexota bacterium
AGGTCGGCGTCTTCTTCGGTGGTGTTAACGCAGACTCACCCGAGGCGGAGCTGCGAAGGATCGCGCCGGATCACCCCGTCTTTTTGATTCAGTCGTCCCCGTAGACGAGCTCGCGCGGCTTGGACGCGCGCCAGCGCTCGATCCAGGTGCCCTGCAGGTCCTGTGACTTCGGCGTTTCGGCCAGTGTTCGGACAGCCTTTTCGACGCGCGTCGTGAATTCGCGCGAGCCTTCGCCGGGTTTCGGCGTCAAGGGCTTGCCGATGCGGACTCTTGCGGGGGCGGGCAGCGGTAGCTTCTGACCCTTGGGCATGATGCGCTGCGCGCCTCTGATATGGACCGGCACGACGGGCGTTCGCGTTTCGTTCGCGAGGTGTCCGACGCCGGGCTTGAACTCATGGATGCGTCCGTCCTGGGACCTCGAGCCTTCGGGAAACAGGACGAGGTTCCAGCCTGACTTGAGCAGCGTGCTCGACGCGTGCAGCTGACCCTGCGCGCCGCCGGTGCGTGAGAAGGGGAACGTGTTGAGGAACAGGCTGACGATGTTGCCCATCAGCGGTCGCTTGAACCAGTAGTCGGCGGCGGCGGCGACAACCGTGCGATCGCGCGCCGTGTCGGTGAGCGCGTGGAGGATGAGCGACGTGTCCGCGTGGCTCGAGTGGTTGGCCGCGAAGATGACGGGGCGGTCGAGCTCCTTCACCCATTCGCGGCCTTCGACCCTGGGGTGCGCCATGGCTTCGGTGAACGGCAGCAGCAGGCCGTGCTGGATGAGGTAGCGGATGGTTCGCACGGGTTCCTGCCTCGCCCAACCGAGGTCTGATGCGGGCGGCGGGACGACCGCGCCTAGTTCCGGCCAGGTGTGAGGCCTGGGCGTGTCCCAATGCCAGGCACGTCGCACGCGCTGGACGTCGTTGACCAGCGCGCCGACGGCGCCCGCGAGCTGGGTGACGCCGCGTTCGCCGGAGTACCAGGGCTTGGCCGTCATGTAGTCACTGGACGTCGCAGAGCATGATCGGGGGCACGCGGAGGTGGGTGATGCTGGGATGGCGGCCGACCGTCTGCTCGGCCATCTCGAGCGCGTCCTCGAGGGTGGTGGCGGCTTTGAAGCCGAGGCGGTGGACCACCTCGCGCTCGCCACCGACGACGATGATGTCGCCGGCGTACTGCATCGCGAAGGCTGCCCAATAATGCGCATAAAAAGGGTGAACCCCGTGGTACGCATTCGATTTGCGATACAGCTGAATGAACCACGGGTCCTCGGCGAACCGCTGCTCGTATTTCTTTTCGATCTCGAACGGGTCGGTCGTGTCTGCTAGCACTTCGTCGTAGAAATCGATGTAGCTCGGGTGCTGCACCGCATCGAACTCATATCGACAGGGGTGCTCGAAAATGAGCACGCCGCCCTCCCGCAGCACCGGCTTGCCTCTGTAAAGGTTGAACAGATAGCCGGCCGCCATGCACACCACGAGCACCGGGTTCATCGGCGCGTTGATGTTGTACGGACCCAGATAAGGCACGCCCATGGTCACGATGTCCGTCTGGCCTTCGACCGGCACAGAGATCTGATTCCGCACCGCGTCCAGAGTCTTATCGTGCACAGCGTCGACCTGGCCCGCGTTCACCGAGGTCAACCCATACGGCGCGCGCATCGCGTGAAACACACCGCGCTTGAACGCCGGCGGCGCGATGTCCGTCATCTGCTTCATCGCCAGAAACATCGCCTGGTCCTGCGGCGTCCAGTCGGTCTCGCGCTTCTGCATGAAAGAGGCAATTGACGGAAACGCGTGGTTGTTCACGGTCGTCTCGATGTGGAAGACGCGCACCGTGTCCTCGATCAGCTGACCTTGCCGGATGCAAGAATGGTGCAGAGCAGAGTCCGGCGGATTCATGTACGACCGCGAGCCCAGCAGCGTCTTGACGTTGTGATGCGCGCGGATGCCACGATACGTCGCGAGCCCCGTGGCCATCGACTTGTGGCCGCCGTCCATGGGCACCAGCGTCAGGTTCACGTAGATCACCAGGTCCGACTCCGCGGCGCGCTTGTTCAGCGTCACCTCCTCGCCCTGCGCAGTCTTGCCGATGTACACGTTCTCGTCCGGGTCTTCGCCGTCGTGCTGGTAGAGCCGGTCCGGCCAGAAGGTCGAGAAGATCCGATCGCCGACGATGTGCCGCACCTCGTCCTGGGTCATGCGCCGGTGCAGGCCAAGCGCGGCGATCAGGTGGATGTCCTCGACCCCCGCCTCCGCGGCCATGTCGATCACCTCTTCCATCACGAGCTGCCGCACATCCGGCGCGGCCATCGGAGGCAGCGGCAGCGACAGGTCGTCGAAGGCGAGCGTCAGCTTCATACCCCGCCGGAGCAGCGACTTCAGCGGGTCATCGTCAAGCGGCTTGCCGAGCGCACGTTTGATCGCACGCTCCGGATGCGCGATCGGCTCCAGCGGATCCGGCGGGTACACGATGCGCGAGCCAAGCGGCAATCGCTCCAGCCGCACACCCTCGCCGTAATGAAACAGCGTCGGCGGCGTGTTGCGATCGACTTCGATGACTGCTCCTGGCCGCGCCACTAAGCCCGTAATCCTCGCAGATCAAACGCGACCTTCACGGCTCCGAGCCGTCCCGCGCTCATCGCGTACGCGATCGCGTCGCGGTAATCGCCCAGCGAGAACAGCGGCGCGACGAGGCGCTCCAATCGCAATTCAGGCGCGGCTTCGAGCGCCAGCTCGAACGTGCGTTGCCCCTTGCGCTTCGGCTCGGAGCCGTACGCGTAGGCGCCCATCACCGTCAGCTCGCGCTGCCAGATCGCGGCCCAGTCGACGCGCTCGTCGCCGGGCATCCCGACCGCTACCACGACACCGCCCTCGCGCGTGAATCGAACCGCATCGCTCAAAGAGTCCGCGCGACCGACGCATTCGAACGTGATGTCGGCGCCGCCAAGAAGCAAAGATCGATCCAGGCCATCCAGCCGGCGCGCCGCGGTGGCGAAGCGGATGCGCTGAAACGCGTCGCCCGGAGCGATTACGGCGTCGGCGCCCAACGCCCGAGCCAGCTCGCGCTGCGTCGGATGCTTGGCGACCGCGATCAGGCGCTTCGGCGGCGTGAACATCTTTACCGCCGCGACGGTCAACAGACCGATCGTGCCCGCGCCAACGACCACCACCACGTCGGACTTCGACGCACCGCCACGCAGCGCCGCATGCACGCAGCACGCGAACGGCTCGATCAAAACCGCCGCCTCATCGGAAAGCGCGGCCGGCACCGCGTGCACCTGCGACGGATGCGCGACCAGCACCTCCCCCCATCCCCCTCCGGTGCTCGCGCAGTAGCCGGTCTGCAGGCCGACCTCGATCGGCCCCTCGGTCGCGTTGTAGCAGAGCCCCGGCCGGCCTTCCGCGCATCGCGGACACAGGGGCTCGATGCCGCGCACGACGCAGCCCAGGGCGGGCTCGATCACCACGCGGCTCCCGTCCTCCAGGACGCCCACCACCTCATGCCCCGGCACGAAGGGATAAGACGTCAATGGATCCAGGTACAGCGATGCGTGACCGCCGATGGCCGCCAGGTCAGAGCCGCAGATGCCGGACAGAGAAGGCATCACGCGCATCCAGCCCGCGGCCGGCAGCTCCGGCTCCGGCACGTCGCCGAGGTGCAGCATCGACAGCGCCGAGGTCGCCACCTCCGGGTTGCCGCCCGACGCGCGCACCAACGCGAACGCCGGCACCGAGCGGTGATATGTCAAGGCCAGCATCTAGCGCCGCACCGCCTCGCGATACTCGGGCGATCGCGGGTCGGGCATCGGCGGCCGCCAGTTGCCCGGCGCCATGCGCCAGCGCTCGACGCGCCAGCCTCGCTGCCCCGCCACCTGCGACAGGCGCGCGTCGGGGTTGACAACCACCGGCGTGCTCACCAGCTCCAGCATCGGCAGGTCGGACAGCGAGTCCGCGTATGCGAAGCTCTCCGACAAAACCAGGCCGTGGCGAGATGCGTACTCCTCCAAAAGCGTGGCCCGCGCCTCACCCGCCGGCGGCGGTGATTGCAGGTCGCCCGTCATGCGCCCGTCCTTCTCCAGCAGATGCGCGCAGTCGACCTCGACCTCGAGCAGCTCCGCCAGCGGCTCCACCACCACGTCGAGCGCGCCCGTCAACAGCAGCACGTGATGGCCCGCGCGCTTGTGCTCGCGGATGCGGCGCATGCCTTCGGGATAGACGCGTCGCAATGTGACGGCGTTCAACGCCTCGCGTCCCAAACGGCGCATCACCTCGTAATCGAGCCCGTCGTACTGGCGATAGAACGACCGCTGAAATTCGGCGCGCGACCGGCGCTCCAGGTAGAGCCACCGCGGCGCCTCCCGCAGCATCTCGGCCATGAACGCCGGCCAGTCCTCGAGCGGCTGCGCGCGCAGGCGCATCCACAAGAAATACTCGACGACGTTCGTCTCCACCAGAGTGCCGTCGACGTCGAACACGGCCAGCACATCCGAGCGCCCGGTGCGCCGCTCGATCGCCGAACGCACCGAATCACCCGCCGTTTTCACCAGAGTCGAACCGGTGGGCTGCTTGCCCCGCCGCGCCGCGGTCTCCTGGCGGGACATGCGCAGCACAGTCGGGATGTGCACGTCCTTCATGTAGTGATCCCACGTGTACAGCGCGGGATCGAACGGAAAAGTCTTCTGCTCGGCGGACGGGAGCTTGTCCCACACCGACATGAGGTGGCGCGTGTCGAAGATGCAGTCCACCTCGGTGTATACGCCGTACAGCTGGATCAGCCCCAGCCCGCGCTCGAGTCGCTCGCGCTCCGCGTTCAGGTTGTCGGAAAGTGGCGACGCGCCCGCGCCAAGCGGCAGACGCTCCACCAGCCATTGCGCCGCCTCGGTAAATCGCAGCGCGGTCCGCGCCCGAGCAGCGAGCTCCGACCGGGTCGGATACGTCCAGTTGGGTGCCCCGATCGCCTGGCCGTACCGGTCGCGAAGCGGCTTCTCGCCGAAATACTCGCGACCGATTTCGGGAAACTGGCGGTACCGCAGCGGATTCCGGCTTCCCGACGCAACGTGGTAGAAGCGCGGCTTGGCGTCAGGAGGCGGACTGGCAGCCACCGCCAGCACCGCGTTGACCACGAAGTCGACGGGGATGATGTCGAGGACCGAGTCGGGCAGGCCGGAGAAGTCCTGCAGGATGCCGCGCCCGAACGCCAGGATGATCGGCTCGGCCATGCGGAAGCCTTCGAGCCAGCCGGGGAACGGCTCATCGAGCGAGCTCTCGATGATCGACGGCCGCACGATCGACAGCGGCACGTCGCCGTGCAGCTCAACCACCGCGTGCTCCGCCATGGCTTTGGTGAACGAGTAGATGTCGCTGAAGCCCATCGCGTTCGCGTGCACGCGTCCGCGCTCGACGAGCCGATCCTTCACCCACTTCTCGCGCAAGCGCTCGGTGGCGCGCGCCATGGCGGGCGTGCCCGCCGGCCCAACGCGCGATCGCGCCTCGCGTCGCAGCTTGCGAAGAACCTCAGGACGCCGCGATTCCTCCTCGACCGGACCGCGCAGCGCGGCCAGCACCGCGGCCTCGTGACGCCAGTTGAGACCAGGGTCGAGCGGCATCTCCTCGCGCACGAGTCCGCGAATCAGCCCGCCGACATACGCCGTCGAGATGTGCACGAGGTGCGGCCGCTTGCCGGTCTCGCGGACCGTGTTCACCATTCGTGCCGCGCCAAGCAGGTTTGTCTGCGCGGAAAGGTCGGCCGGGTTGTCGAACTCCACCGCGGCGGCCGAATGGATGACGATGTCGCAGCGCGCCAGCTCGGCGCGGCCTGCGTCGGTCAGACCGAGCCCGTCGGCGCCGAGGTCGATCTCCAGGACCGAGAGCTTCTCCGCGGCGAGGCGCGCGAAAGCCTCTTCGCCCAGCTCATCCTTCAGGCGCTTGAACGCCGGGCTCGAAAGCACCTCGCGCTCGAGCCGTTCCGCGGCCGGACGACGCGCGCTCGAGCGGATGGCGAGGTTGATGCGGCCCACCTCCGGGATCGCGCGGAGGGTCTTCTCGACGATCGACTTGCCGAGAAAGCCGGTCGTGCCGGTGACCAGGATGGTCTTGCCCTTCAAGGCTTCGGCAATCAAGACGAATAAGTCTATCGACGCGTGAGAACGTGGCCCTCCCCGCGGGGGCTTACTGAGCTTGTTTCGGCTCGAACCCCGGAAGCGTGATCGACGGCGACGAGTTGGCGTCGGTCCAGCCGAGATTCGTCCTGACCGTCACCCAGAACCAGTAGGTCTGACCCGGCTCGCCCGCGAGCCACGCCGTCCCGGCTATGTTCGACCTGAGCAGGTCGCCCACGGCGCCGTCCTGCGTCACGTACTGCACCTGGTAGACGTTGCCCGCACCCGGGCTGTGCCACGAAACGGAGATGAGGGTCGGGTCGCGCGGATCGCGACCAACGGCCACGCCGACCTGCGGCAGCGGCACGTTGGCGAATCGCGGCGAGCCTCCGAGCCACAGGTCGCCGAGGTCCTTGGCCCACGGGTCGGGACCGGCCCCGGCCCAACCGTACGGATCGATAGGGCCGCGCCCGTCTTCGTAGTACACGCCGAAATGCAGGTGCGGACCGGTCGCGGTGCCGGTCATGCCGGAGAGACCGATGACCTGTCCTCGCTGTACCCACTGACCCACCGCGACGTCAATGCGCGAAAGATGGCCGTAGTACGTGAGCAGCCCGTTGCCGTGCACGATCTCGACCGTCAGCCCGCTCAGGCACGTGTGGCACGACGGCACCGCCCAGCCCGCCAGCTTTACGCGGCCCGGAGCCGCCGCCGCCACCGATTCGTAGTAGAGCCCGATGTCGTAGCCGTCGTGGCCGTCGTAGTAGAGGTAGTCGTGCTGGCCTGGCGTCTGCGCGTAGCCCCAATCGAAACCGGGGTCGGGCCCGCCGACCGTCTTCGAGACCACCTGGCCGTCCCACCTGCACAACCGCCCGTTGGCCTGATAGTCGGGATAGCAGTGGTCGAACAGCGAGGTGATGTAGTGAGCGCCCATGAAGGGCAACGTGAGGAACGCCCCGCTGGAGGCCGGCTCGTGCAGGTTGGCCGTCCCGGTCTCAAGAGCCCCGTATGGCATCTGGCTCGGGTAGAACCAGCGGCTGTAGTGGCCCTCGCGCTGACCTGGGGCAAGGGCCTGGCCGGCGTGTGCGGGCGCCGCAGCAATGAGCTGAAGACCAAGGGCAACCAGGACTAACGAGATTCGGATTACCCGCACAGCGACAGACCAGTCTATGACCGCCATCCAATCAATGGCCGCGCGTCCGGTTAAGTTTCGCAAATGGGCTCTTTACGTCCTTCACCGATCGAGGTCTTGAGCCAGGGGAGGGCGGCCGTGTACGAGGAACCCACCGGGCCGGCCGGTGTCAGGATCCGAGAGCGACCCACGACGGAGCCAAAACCGGGCCATGTGGCCGTCGCCATCAAGGCCGCATCCCTCAATCACCTCGACCTCTGGCTCGCCCACGGCGCGCAGCGCGTGCCGCCGCCGCGCGTCCTCGCCGCCGACGGCGCAGGCGTGGTCAAAGCGTCAGGGGATCCGCGCTGGAAGCCTGGAGACGAGGTCGTCATCTTCCCCACGCTGTGCTGCTGGGAGTGCGAGCGGTGCCGCGCCGGCGACAACGTGTACTGCGAGCGATTCGGTGTCACCGGCGAGCACACCGACGGCACTGCGTGCGAGCTTTTCCACGTCGACGCGCGCAGCATCTTCCCGAAACCCAAAGTGCTCAGCTGGCACGAGGCGGCCGCGTTCCCGCTCACGTTCCTCACCGCCTGGCGGATGCTCACCACGCGCGCGAGGCTCCAGCCGGACGAGACAGTGCTCGTCATCGGCGCGGGCGCAGGCGTCGCCGTGGCCGCGATCCAGATCGCTCGCCATATCGGCGCTCGCGTTCTCGCGACGAGCCGCTCCGAGGCCAAGCGGAAACGCGCACAGGAGCTGGGCGCGGACAAAGTGTTCGACTCGACCGGTTTCAGCCCGGCCGTGAGGCAGGCGACCGGCGATGGCGTGGACGTGGTATTCGAGCACGTCGGCCCGGCGACGATGGCGGAGTCGCTGCGCTCGCTCGCGCCCGGCGGCCGCATCGTCACGTGCGGCTCCACGTCTGGAGTGAAGGCCGAGATCAGCATGCCGCGCCTCTTTTTCCGTCACGCCTCGCTGCTCGGGTCGACGATGGGCAACGCGAGCGAGTTCGAGGCCGTGCTCAAGGCCATCGGCCGCGGCATGCGGCCGGTAGTCGACAGCGTCTATCCGTTAGATCAGGTACAGGCCGCATTGACTCGGCTGGACGCGGCGGAACAGTTTGGGAAGGTTGTGGTATCGGTGTCGGGCGACTAGTCGGGAGGTTTGGGTTGAGGGGCTTCAAGGCTTTTCTGCTGCGCGGCAATGTCGTCGACCTGGCGATAGCCGTCGTGATCGGGATCGCGTTCGGTGTGGTGATCACCGCTTTCGTAAAGGACCTCGTCACGCCGCTCATCGCGGCGCTGGGTGGCAAGCCCGACTTCGCGAGCCTCTATTTCACGATCAACAACAGCAAGTTCCTGTACGGCGACTTCCTCAATGCACTACTCGCGTTCGCGCTGATCGCCGCGGTCATCTACTTCTTCGTCGTGATGCCGATCAACGCGCTGGTGGCGCGCTCCCGCAAGGAGCCGCCGGCAGACCCCACGACGAAGAAATGCACCGAGTGCCTGAGCGAGATCCCGATCGGCGCGAAGCGCTGCGCGTTCTGCGCCCAGCCTCAGCCTACCTAGAGGGCTAAGCCGGAACCACCCACAGCTTCCCAGCGGTCTCGTGGCTCAGCGTCACCTCGCCGTCGCCCGCGCGCACCCGCAGCGTGCGTCCGACGTCGTCCACCTCGACCACCTTCAGCTTTCGACCCGGCACCAGGCCGCGATCGAACAGGTAGGCCAGGAGGCGCGGGGCCTCACGCTCGGCGACCTCTGACACGCGGGTGACCGCCGCGCCGTCGCCGGCCTCGAGGCTGGCCAGCCGCACCTCGCGCGCCGCCGCTTTCGAGTGGCCCGGGATCGGGTTGCCGTGCGGGCAGGTCCGCGGCCGGCCCAGGGCTTCATAGAGGCGCCGCTCGACCACCTCCGACACCGCGTGCTCCAGGCGCGCGGCCTCCTCGTCGGCGGTGACCCAGTCCAGGCCCAGAGCGTCCGTCAACCAGCGCTCCATGATCCTGTGCCGGCGCACGATCGCCTCCGCCGCCTTCATGCCGGCGGCCGTGAGCTCGATCTCCTTGCTCCGCGTCAGCCGCACCATCCCGTCGCGCGCCATGCGGCGCAGGCCGACCGTCACCGTCGGCCGGCTTACGCCCAGCCAGTCGGCCAGGCGCGCGCTGCGCAGCGGCTCGCCCTCAGACCACATGTAGTAGATCGCCTCGAGGTAGCGGGAGATGACCTCGGAAGGCTCCCGTTGGGCCCCGTTAGACTTGTCTAATCGTGTCTTTTGCACGTACTAACCGTACAGAGAAATCATGAGCCAGCCGATGGCCGTCCTGCTCGGCGCGATCGCGGGCGCCACCATCTTCCTGGGCCTGCCGGTGGCGCGCATCCGCGGCCTGCCGACCGCCGTGCAGGGCGTTCTCAACGCCTTCGCCACGGGCATCCTCGTGTTCCTGCTTTGGGACATCCTCAGCCACGCGGGCGGGCCGGTGGAGACGGCGCTCGTGCAGTGGACCGGAAATCAAGGCACTCGCGTGGGCCTCGGCCCCGCCTCGTTTGTCCTCATGGCGGCCATCTTCGGCGTCGGCGTCGCCGCGGGCCTGATCGGCCTCGTGTACTTCAACCGCGCCATCTTCGGCCGCCTGCGTCACGGCGCGCACGCGCCGGCGCCACGGAGCCTCGCCATGGCCATCGCCACCGGGCTCGGGCTGCACAACCTGTCAGAGGGACTGGCCATCGGCGAGTCGGCGCACGTCGGCGCCATCGCCTTCGCGGGAGTGCTGGTGGTGGGGTTCGCGCTCCACAACATCACCGAGGGCTTCGGGATCGCCGCGCCGATGACCACCGACCCCAAGCCCGCCTCGTGGGGCTTCCTCGCCCTCGCCGGCCTCATCGGCGGCGGCCCGACCTTCGTCGGCACGTGGATCGGCTACCTGGCCAGCTCGGAATACCTGAACGTCGCCTTCCTGGCCATCGCCGCGGGCGCCCTGCTGTACGTGCTGAACGAGCTGTTCCACCTCGGCCGGCGCCTCTGCTCGCCGCCGCAGTTCGCGTGGGGGCTGCTGTTCGGGTTCCTGACGGCCTACGCGACGGACCTGTTCCTGACCGCCTTAAGCGTGTAGCCGACGAACCTAGTCGGCGAACTCCAGCTCGTCAGGCTCGGTATCGTCCCAGTCGGGGTAGCGCCACTTGAAGAGCCGCTCCTGGATCTCGAACAGGCTGTCCAGCGTGTCCTGCACGGGCCCGTCCACGCGAAGCGGCTCGCGGATGTGGTCGGGCATCAGCTCGACCACCTCTTTCAGCGCGGCCCGCAGCACCGGCGGCACGTTCTTGACGCCGTCGCGGTTCATCTCCTCCAGCTGCCAGAGGACCCGGTCGGTGGCCTCCAGCATGCGCTGGAAGGCGTACCGGCGCCGGTTCTGGCGGCGAAGGGCCGTCTCCTGCTGCTCGATTCGGGTGCTCGTGTGATCAATCATGTGCGAGTTTCTCCAGCTACGTTTCCAAGCTTACTGGCTCCCGAGCCTCTTCAATGACTGACTTTCTGGCCACTATCGAACACCTGTTCAGTCCGATCGACGCCTGGGGCGAGTTCAGGCAAGGCGCCCGGCCGGCCGCCGTGGCCTTCGTCTTGTTCGAACGGGACGGCGCCTGGAAGGTTCCTTTCGTCCGCCGGCGGGCCGACCTGCCCGATCACCCGGGCCAGGTCGCGCTGCCCGGCGGAGGAGTGCGGGCGGGCGAAGCGGCCTGGGACGCGGCCCAGCGCGAGGTCGCCGAGGAGATCGGCGTGCCTGTCGGTCGCCTGATCCCGCTGGGTGCCGGCGAGCCGCTCTACGCCGCGGTCACCAACTTCTCGGTGGTGCCGTTCCTGGCCCACCTCCCTGACCCAGTCCCGGCCTTCATCCACGACCAGCGCGAGCTCGAGGGCGTCATCGAGATCCCTCTCGACAGGCTGCTCGACGACAGCGCCTGGCTCGTCTCAGACGCGCCGTGGCGCTTCCGCTATCTCGCACACGAAGAGAGCGTCGTGTGGGGCCTGACCGAGCGGATCTTCTACGGCCTGGCGCCGCGCCTTCGCGAGGCGCTCAGCGGCTCAGGTCACGCAGCCGGATGAGCGACCAGACGAGGTAGCCGCCCAGCACGATCGTCGCGAACGCGTAAGCGACGACCAGGTAGCTCATGAGGTCGGGCGCTGTGCCGCCTGGAGCACGAACTGGCTCTGGGGCTGCGCATCGCTCAGCGCCTCGATGCGGTAACGGATCGCGATCATCACCGCGGCCAGCACCAGGGTGCACGCCATCGTGAACAGGAACGTGAAAAGCATCTCCGGCGGCAGCGCGTCGGTGGAGATCACCGGCCCCGGATGCACGGTCCGCCACCACGTGACGCTGAAGTACACCACCGGCACGTCGACGAATCCGAAGATGCCCACCACCGCGGCGAACCGCGCGGCCTGGCGACCGGGCGCGGCGAGGCGCCGGACCAACAGGTAGCCCGCGTAGATGATCCACAGCACGAGCGTGGAGGTGAGGCGTGCGTCCCACGTCCAGAAAGTGCCCCAGATGGGCTTCGCCCACATCATGCCCATCACGAGCGTCACCGTCGTGAACACGACCCCGACCAGCGCCGCGGAACGCGCCACGCGATCGCCCACGATGCTCTCGCGCCACAGGTAAGCGACGCTGCCAACCACCACGACCGCGAAGCTCACGAACGCGGCGATGGCGGAGCTCACGTGAAGGTAGAAGATCCGCTGCACCGGACCCTGCAGCGCGTCGGTCGGCGCGAAGAAGAAGATGAACGCCGCGGCCGCGAGCATCAACGCGACCGCCGCGGCCGCCGCCACCAGGTACCGATTCATTCGTCCAGCACGAAGCGAGCGGCTAGGGAGGTGAGCACCACGAACAGTATGTCGAAGTCGATCAGCAGCCACAGCGCCTGCCCGTACGAGTTGCCGCCGCCCATCATCACCTGCACCGCCTGCCCGCCGGCGACGATGAACGGGATCCACAACGGCAGCGTCAGCAGCGGCAGCATCACCTCGCGCGCACGGAGCTGAGCGACCATGGCCGCGAACATGCAGCCCAGCGCCGCCATGCCGATGGTGGCGAGGAAGACCGCGGCCGCTAGCGCTATCGAAAGGGGCGTGCCGAAAAACAGCGCCAGCGCCGGCAGCAGCACCGCCTCGCACAGCACCAGCAGCGCCGCAGCCGCCAGCGCCTTGCCAGCGAAGATGGCCGCGGGCGGCGCGGATGTGAGGATCACCTGCTCCAGGCTCGCCTGCTCCTTCTCCGCGGCGAATGCTCGCCCGAACGCGAGCAGCCCCGCGAACACGAGCGCGAGCCACAGCACGCCGGGCGCGATCGCGGGCGCGCTGCGGCTGTCGATCTGGAAGCCGAAGTTCGCGATCACCAGTGCCAGCACCACGAATTGGGCGAGCGCCGGCACGAGCTCGCGGCTGCGCCACTCCGAAACCAGGTCCTTGCGCGCCACGGCCAGCGCGACGGCGATGGATCTCATGTCAGTGGACCACGTGCAGGCGCGAGCCGGCGCCCATCACGTGTCCCTTGCGCAGCTGGACGGTGCGGTGCCCGAGTCGCGCCGCGAGCGCCTGGTCGTGCGTCGCGAAGACGACCGTCCGCTTCTGCATCACGCGCGAGAGCAGCTCCGGCGCCTCGGCGTCGAGGCTGGCGTCGGGCTCGTCGAGGATGAGGAGCAACGGGTCGTGGATGGTCGCGCGGGCGATCGCGAGCCGCTGCTGCAGGCCGCGCGAAAGCTCTGCGGCGCGACGCCGCGCGACCTGCGTGAGCCCCATGAGCTCCAGCGCCTCCGGCACGCGCGCGCGGTCGACCCCGCGCAGGTCGCAGAAGAACGCCAGGTTCTCGGCCGCGGTCAGCGCCGGATACAGGCCTGGCGCGTGCGACAGGTAGCCGATGCGCGCTCGCAGCCGGCGCTTCTCGCGCCGCGCGTTAAGGCCCATGATCTCGAGCCCGCCCGCGCTGGGCTGCATCGCGGTCGCGAGGATGCGCAGCAGCGTGGTCTTGCCCGCGCCGTTGTCGCCCAGGACCGCGACGTGGTCGCCGCGCTCCACCACCAGGTCCACGCCTTCGAGCGCAGGCTCGGAGCCGAACCAGTGCGTGATGCCGGCCGCGAGGATTGCGCTCATCAGTCTTGCTCGGGAGTGCGTATCAGCGGCCATAGGACGAAAGGTCCCGCAATGAACAGCAGCAGCGTCGCGACGATCAGCGCCATGACGGCACCACCGCTGGGCGTGTCACGGCCGCCACTGTCTCGGCCCGCCGCGCTCCAAGGTTGCCGAACGCCACTCCAAGGAGCAGCAGCCCGCCGCCGGCCCAGATCCAGCTCACGAGCGGATTGATCAGGATCCGGAAGGACGCGGAGCCGTCAGGGCTGGAGCCGACCAGGATCACGTAGACGTCGGCCAGCGGTGTGGTGGTGATCGCGACGTGGGTCAGCGATTGCCCACCCAGCCCCGCGTAGGTCGCGCGCGAGGGCTCGAGCGTCGTGTCCCCGAACCGCATCACCGCCACCAGCTCGCTGTGATCGCCCAGCTGGCGCTGTTCGGCGCCCGCGTAGGTGAACGCGGAGCCGAACACCGACACGTGCTCGCCGGGCCGCAATGTCACGTCAGCCTCCTGCTGCCAGAAATGCGAAGCGGCTATGCCCACGGCCACCACCACCAGGCCGATGTGCGCCAGGTATGCCCCGTACCTGCGGCGCCGCTTCACGAACAGCCCGATGCGCCGCTTGCGGACCGCCCGGCCGTACTCGACCAGGCACGTCACGCCAGCCGCGACGGCCAGCGGGAGCGCGAGGAGCGCAGGGATCGAGCTGACGCCAAACACCAGCAAGCCCAGCAGCGTCACGACGGCGCCGCCGGCGGGCCACGCCAGCGCGCGCAGCCACGGAGCGCCGGCGCGGCGCCACGGCAGCAGCGGCCCGGCGGCCATCAACGCGAGCAGCGCGGCCAGCAGCGGTCCCGCCGCCCGCTCGTAGTAGCTCGCGTCGACGACGCGCTCCTGTCCGAGCATGCCCGACACCAGCGGCAGCACCGTGCCCCAGAAAACGACCGCCACCACGCCGATCAGCAGCAGGTTCTGCAGCGCGAACGCGCCCTCGCGCGAAACCGCCGCCGCCGGCTCACCGGTGCTGCGCAGGCCGCCGGCGCGCCACGCCAGCAGCGCTCCCGAGAACACCAGGCACGCGGCCAGGAATCCCAGGAACCACGGCCCGATTGCGCTGACCGCGAACGTGTGCACCGATGGCACGACCCCGCTGCGCACGATGAACGTCCCGAACACGACCAGCAGGAAGGCGAGGATGACGAGCCCGAAGTTCCACGCGCGCAGCCGGCCGCGCCGCTCCTGCACCTGGGCCGAGTGCAGGTACGCCGTGGTCGCAAGCCACGGCATCAGCGCGACGTTCTCGACGGGATCCCAGCCCCAGTAGCCGCCCCATCCGAGCACGTGGTACGCCCACCACATGCCGAGCACGAGCCCGGTGGTCTGGAAGCTCCAGGCGAGCAATGCGAAGCGCCGTGTGTGCGCGATCCAGGCGGCATCGATGCGGTTGGCGAGAAGCGCGGCCGCGGCGAAGCTGAACGGCACCGCGAACGACGCGAAGCCTGCGAGCACGACCGGTGGGTGGATGAGCATGCCGCTGTCGCGCAGGACCGGGTTGAGGCCGAGGCCGTCGGCCGGCGTGATCGGCAGCACGTCGAACGGGCTCGCGACCAGCACGAGCACAACCAGGAAGAAGGTGACGATCGTTGCCATCACGCCCGTCGCGTACGCGGCGAGACGTACTCCGAGCGACGCGCTCGCCACCAACGAGGCGCTGCCCAGCAGACCGAGCACCAGGGTCCAGTAGAGGAGCGAGCCTTCCTGCCCTCCGTAGAACCCGGCCGCGATCAGCGGCGTCGGTGTCGAGAGGTCGCTGTGCTCGACGACGTAGACGAGCGTGAAGTCGTGCGTGAGCAGCGCTGCCTCCAGCACGACGGACGCGAGCACGACCATGCCCGCGGCGGCGTAGAACGCGCGCCGTCCCACCTGGACCATCACCGCGTTCTCCTGCCTCCCCGCCCAGAACGAGAGCAGCGTCGAGAACGCCGCAAGCACCAGCCCGGCGAGAAGGGCGCCGGCTCCGATGTCGGCCAGGATCATCGGTCTTTCACTGCGTGTAAGGCGAGGTCGAGAACCTGGACGGGCATTTGGCCAGGATGCTGCGCGCGTGGAAGATGCCGTCGGCTCCGAGCCGGCCTTCGGCGACCACGGTGATGCCCGGCTTGAAGATGTCGGGCAGCGGCCCGCTGTAGACCACGAGGATCGACGCAGTCGAATCCTTCTCGGTGAACTGCACCGTCGCGTGCCCTGGCGGACCGGGCGGATGCAGCACGTCGTTCTGCACCACCCCCGCGACGCGGACGTCCTGGTCGTATGCGGGATGCGCGCGCAGCTCGGAGACGGTCAGGTAGTACTCCGACGAGCCGCCCGACGCCGAGTAGATGAGGTAGCCGACGCACGCGGCCACGACCAGCATCACCGCTCCCCACTTGATGCTGTTGCTCACCCCGTGATGAGTCCGAGGTAGTGGTCGAGCGTCGGGCCGTCAAGCGGCCCGCTGAACGTCGCAGCCACCAGGCCCTGGGCGTCGATGAACACCGTGACCGGCGGCCCGACGACCCCGTACGACTGATACGTCCCCTCGACGATGAGCCCCGCGGGGTAGGGGTGCGGATGGTCTTTCTCGAACGTCGAGACCCCGCCGTACGAGTCCCGCATCGCGGCGCCGATGAACTCGACCTGCCGGTTGCGGTCGTACCCGGCGGCCAGCACCGGCAGCTCCGAGATGCAAGGCCCGCACCAGGACGCCCAGAAGTTCAGGACCACCGGGCGGCCGCGCTCCTTGGACACGTCGATGCGTGCGCCGTTGAGCATCTGGATCGCGAGGTGCGGAGCCGGCCGGCCGAGCAGCTGCGGGCTCGCAAGCGCCGCATGCTGGAGGCCCCACGCCAGCGAAAGCAGCAGCACAACCGCCGCCCCGGCGGCCGCGCCGAAGTAAATGGCTTTCCTGACGCTCAACCCACGTGAGTCTAGTTCGCGGGGGTTGCGGAAGGCTGCTCGGGCAGGGCGTTGGCGGCCGCGATGCGCCCGTACAGGACGCCGCTCGGCTTGACCGTTCTCTCGAGCGTCGCGCGGTCGCACTCGATCAGCCCGAACTTCACCCCATAGCCCCGAGCCCACTCGAAGTTGTCCATGTTCGTCCAGTGGAAGTAGCCGCGCACGTCGACGCCGTCCCCGATCGCGTCGCGCACGCTCGCCAGCACGTCGGCCACGTAGCGCTTGCGCCTCTCGTCGTCGTCGGTGCCGATGCCGTTCTCGGTGACGAATACGGGCTTGCCCAGAGACTTCACCTCGTTGAGCACGCGGCGCATGTGCACCGGATCCGACGTCCAGCCCATGTCCGTCAGCTGCGCGCCGGGCACGTTGGTCCGCCGCAAGAACTGGTCCCGCGGCCGGCGCGGATCAAAAGCGACGTTCTGCGCCCAGTAGTGCGCGATTCCGACGTAGTCGCTCGTCGCCTCGACCACGCGCTGCATCCGTCCCGGGCCGATGGGCCACCGGTCGACCGTCGCCTGCGCGGCCCCCGCGGCCCACACGTCGCGGCGCTTGTCGCTCGCCGGCAGGAACAGGAACTTGTGGTGCGACAGTCCGACCAGGGAGTCGGGACGCCGTTTCTTGATCGCGACATACGCAAGCTCGTGCGCACGCCGCATGTTGGAGATCACGCTGTAGAAGCCGCGGAAGTCACCCTGGTGGCCGGGAGGGAACTCGCCCGTGAGCCATCCGTTGGTGGCGTAGATATTCGGCTCGTTGATGGTGCACCACAGGTTCACCAGGTCGCCCAGCTCGTCCGCCGCGCGAGTCACAAACGACAGGAATGCTCGTACCGAGTCGCGGTGCATCCACCCGCCCTTGCGCGCGAACCACAAAGGGCTCGTGAAGTGGTGCAGCGTGACCATCGGCTGTATGCCCTGCTCGCGAAGCTCGCCCAGCAGATCGCGGTAGTGGCGGATCTGCCGCGAGTCGAACTCACCGTGTGATGGCTCGATGCGAGACCACTCGATCGAAAGCCGGTGCGCGTTCTGGTTCATCTCGCGCAGCAGCTTGAAGTCCTCGCGATAGCGGTGGTAGTTGTCGCAGGCGACGAGCGAGCTGTCGCCGTTGGCGATCTTGCCCGGCTGCTGCTCCCATTCCCACCAGTCGCAGTTCTTGTTGTCGCCCTCGACCTGGTGGGCGGCGCTGGCGGTGCCCCACAGAAACCCGCGGGGGAAACCGTTCACGCGACCGCGTCCGCCGGCCGCGCGACCTCGGGCGGCTTGAGGTACTCCCAGCTCACCGGCCTGTCTCCCTCGAGCTCGATCTTCAGAGTGCCCGCGCGATCGACGGCCTTCCGGTACATCTCGCGCTCGTTGTGCGCCCGGCCGTCCAGGAGGACCCACGCCGCCTGGATCGGGTCGGCGTGGCTAACCACGGCAGCGGGCTCGCCAGGGTGCTCGCGCGCCAGCCGCCTCGCCACGTCGAGCACGCGGCCGCCGAGCACGTCATACGACTCGTCGCCCGCGACGATCCCGCGCCGCGTCTTGTGCACGAACCACAGCGGCCGGCGCATGGGAATCTGCCAGAAAGGCACGCCCTGCAGGTAGCGGCTGAAGTCCGCTTCGCGGAGCTGCGGGTCGACCTCCATCACCGCCGGCTCGCGCAATCGCGAGTTGACGATGCGCGCGGTCTCGGCCGCGCGATCGAGGGGGCTGTGGACGATGCGGCGGATGCCCGCGTCGCTCAGCCGGTCGCCGAGCGCCTCGGCCTGCGCGCGGCCCAGCGCGCTGAGGTGGAAGCCGGGCAGGTGCCCGTAAAGGACTCGGTGCGGGTTCTCGACGTCGGCGTGCCTGATGACATAAACGGGCGTCAGCACGTCAGAAGGATCGTACGGAACGAGGAATCGTCAGGCGTGGAAAGCGCCGACGGACGTGCGGTTCGTGCCCGCGGAGCGTCCGTGATCGAGCGCGTAGTAAGCCTCCCGGAGCAGGTTGCCGGTGTACTCGCGGCGGTTGAGCACGCCCTCCTCGTCATACGTCCGCGGCGCCGCGCCGATGGTGGACGCCCCGCAGCTCACGGTGATGCGCTGCCAGCGGCCGCCGGTCGAGAAGTCGTGCGCCGCCACCGACCGCCGGATCTTGTCCGCCGCCAGCGTGGCGCCCTGCTCGTCCGTCTCGGGCAGGATGATCACAAAGTGCGGTGACTTGTCGGCTTCCAGGAAGCCGAGCGTGTCGGTGTCGCGGATGGCCCGCCCGAGCGCCTCGGCCAGCTCGGCCAGCAGCGCGTTGACCTGAACCTGCCCCAGCTCGTTGTGGACGTGCTCGGCGTGGTCGAGCTCGACCACCAGCAGCGAAAGCGGGCGGTGGTAGCGGACGGCGCGGTTCGCCTCCTGGCCGATCAGCGCCTCTGCGAACTTCTGGTTCCAGATGCCGGTCACGGGGTCGACGACGCCGAACAGCGGGCTGGACGACGTGTCCGACTGGCTGTGCCCGCAGACGTGGCAGTACTGCTCCTGGTCGTCGATCTCCGAGCCGCAGTACCAGCAGGTCTTCACTGGGCGGCATTGTATCCGTCGAGTTCAGAATTCGATCTGGGATGGACCAGGGCGAGCTCTTTCCGAACGAGGCGGGCGTCCGGCCGGCGCCTCCGCTGGCGACCCGCATGCGCCCAAAGAAGTTCGACGACCTGGTCGGCCAGCGCCGCGTGGTCGACGTGCTGCGCAAGCTGACGCAGTCAGGCCACCTGCCGAGCATCGTTCTGTGGGGACCGCCGGGCAGCGGCAAGACCACGCTCGCCGGGCTGCTCTCCACCGAGACGAAGGCGCGGATGGTGACCATGAGCGCGGTCACGGCCGGCGTAGCCGACCTGCGCAAGGCGGTGGCGGAGGCCGCCGTGCATCAGCGTGCCGGCCTGCGCACCGTGCTGTTCATCGACGAGATCCATCGCTTCAACAAGGCGCAGCAGGACGCGATCCTGCCCCACGTCGAGAACGGAACCGTCACGCTCATCGGCGCGACCACCGAGAACCCTTCCTTCGAGGTCATCGCGCCGCTGCTCTCGCGCAGCCGCGTGTTCAGGCTCGAAGCTCTCGACCGCGAAGAGCTGAGGCAAGTCGTCGAGCGCGGTCTGCGCGAGCTGAACGCCACGACCAGCACCGATGCGATGGACGCGCTGCTGGAAGCGTCGCGCGGCGACGCGCGCGTCGCGCTCAACGGGCTCGAAGCCTCGGCCGCGCTTGCCGGCTCCGACGAGATCTCACTCGAGCACATCGAGCGCGCGCTGCAGGAGCGACACCTTCTGTATGACCGCGCCGGCGACCAGCACTACGACATCTGCTCGAGGCCGGCGAGGATCCTCTGTTCGTGGCGCGACGCCTGGTCATCTCCGCCGCCGAGGACGTCGGACTCGCGGACCCGCAGGCGCTGCAGGTCGCGATCGCCGCGCAGCAGGCCGCGCACTTCGTCGGCATGCCCGAGGCGGTGCTGCCGCTGACGGAGGCCGCGCTCTACCTCGCCCTTGCACCGAAGTCCAACTCCGCGCTCACGTCATACGGCGCCGCGCGCGAGCTCATCGAGGAGACGGGCAACGAGCCGGTGCCGCTGCACCTGCGCAACGCGGTCACGGGTCTCATGCGCTCGATGGGTTATGGCCGCGACTACAAGTACGCGCACGATTTCGAGGGCGGCGTCGCGGACCAGGTGCACATGCCCGAGAAGCTGAAGAAGCGCAAGGTGTACACGCCCAACCCGCGAGACAGGAAGACCGATAAGTAGATCCCTCCCCGCGTCGCGGGGAGGTTAGGAGGGGGCGTTCACTTAGGATTTTTCGCTGTGGCCGACGCCCTCGTCATCTTCAAGCCCGACGCGTCATACCGCCTCGCGGTAAGAGCCAATCTCTGGCGCTGGCTCAGCACCGAGTACAAGTGGAAGCTCGAAGCGCTCACGTGGTACCAGCCGCCCAAAGACCTGATCGAGAGCCACTACGACTTCCTGCAGGGCCGTCCTTTCTTTCCGTGGCTTGTCGATTTCATGACCGCGCTTCCATTGGTGGTCGGCCGCATCACCGCGTCGGCCGAAGCCCTCGAAGGCATGCGCTACGACCTCGGCGAGACGCGCATCGCGCAAGCGCGTCCGGGCTCGCTGCGCGAACGGTTCGGGATCTTCGGCGGGATCAACTGCGTCCATCTCTCCGACGCGCCCGAAACGGGCAGGTCAGAGGTCGAGCGCTGGCGTCATTTCCTCCCGCTGGACAAGGTCGGCATCAAGCTCGAGCGCGAGTCGGACAAACCCGACCACACCTACCACCTGCGGTCGCTGGCGACCCAGGTTGCGAACGGCATCCACCCTGCTCTGTCCGTCGAGGCGATGAAGGAGCTGCTCGCGGAGGAGACCGACGTCTCCGGCAAGCAGCGCCATGCCCTCTACCGGGTCATCCTTGGCGCTCTGACGGCTTAGCCCCCTCAGCCTCTTTGGCGGCGTGCGCCTCAGGCGACCCCTTGGCGCGCACGAGCACCGGCTTCGTGAAGAGCTCCGAGTTGGGCACGACCAGCAGGTCGCCCCCCTCGGTGCGCACCAGCGTGACGCGCAGCTTCACCTCGACCACGTCGCCCGTATGGCCGTCAAGCACGATCCGGTCGCCGACACGAATGTGACGCTCCAGCAGGATGTAGTAGCCCGACACATAGTCCTGCAGCAGCTCCTGCACGCCGAGCGCGGCCACCACGGTTGCCAGCAGGATGCCGACCAGCGTCACGTTGGCGGTCTGGAAGGCGAAGCTGAACGCCGCCATCACACCGATGCCGATCACGACCACGTAAGCGACGCGGCGGCTCAAGACAACGATGTCGACCCGGGCGCCGCGGTGGCGCAGCTGCTCCCCGAGGAGGTGCGCCACCACGCGCGACGCGACCAGGAAGACGATGAAGACGACCAGGCCGGCGGTCACGAACGCGATGTTCCGGATGTCGTCGGACGACAGCGACCATGCGCCCAGGGCCGACCCCGCCAGAGGCGTCACTGGGGTCCCCACGAAATCACCAGATTTCGTGGGGTGATCATTCTTCGGTCTCGGCTTGCTCCCCTTCTGCCGGAGCGCCCTCGGCGGGCGCTTCCTCGCCCTCGGCGGGCACCTCGGCCTCGGCCGCAGGCACCTCCTCCTCGATCTTGAGCTCGCGCTTGTGCACGATCTTGACCACCAGCTCCTCCGGGTCGGCGAGGATCGTGATGCCCTTGGGCACGGCGAGCTCGGAGACGCGCATGCCGTCGTCGATCTCCGCCAGCGGAGTCAGGTCGACCTCGAACTCCGCAGGGATCTCGGTCGGCAGGCACTCGACCTCGAGCGCATGGATGGGCTGCAGCACGTCGGCATCGCCTCGCTTAACCGCGGCGGACTCACCGATGAGGTGGATGGGCACCTCGACCCGGATCTTCTCCTCCAGGTTGACCTGGTAGAAGTCGACGTGGATCGGTCCGAGCCGGCGGGTGTGGGTCTGGATCTCGCACGAGCGGCGTCGCCGCGGCCGCGTGACCGTAGACGACTGCGGCCAGCTTCCCCTCGCGGTGAAGCCGGCGCGAGCGCTTGCCGACGATCTTGCGGGTCGATGCGTTGAGCTGCATTCGGTTAGTCCCCCCGACGTCGCCTCGGCGACCCATGGGTGCGCCTCAGGTTGGGGGAGGCATGCCTATGATATCGCAACCTATGCAGAGCCCTCCCCCGGTCGGCTACCCGCAGGCGCCCATGCAGCAGTACCAGGTCCCGCCCCAACCGCAGACGACCTACGCCGGCTTCTGGATCCGGTTCATCGCTCGCTTCCTCGACAGCCTCATCCTCGGCATCCCGCTGACCATCCTCCTGTTCGTGTTCCTCGCGATCTCGGGCGCCGCGCTGAGCGCGACGAGCTCGGACGAGAACGCCCAGAACGCGGCTGCCGGGGTGGCCAGCGGCGCGTTCCTGCTGTTCTACCTGCTCGCCCTGGTCGCGGTCGCGGCCTATCAGATCTACTTCTGGGGCACCAGCGGCCAGACGATCGCCATGCGCATGTTCCACCTCCGCGTGGTTGACGCCAACACCGGGGCGCCGATCGGCATCGGCCGTGCCGTGGTGCGCTGGCTGATGACCATCGTCAACAGCTGGGCCTGCTACATCGGCTGGATCTGGGTCGCCTTCGACGCCCGCAAGCAAGGCTGGCACGACAAGGTGGCCAACTCGGTGGTCCTGCAGACGCCATGACCGGCCCTCTGCGTCGCGGGGGCGGCCGAGCTTGGCTCGGCCGCGACTTTGTCATCGCGACCACCCAGCGTGGCCAGGCGAGGGGGTCCCGCAGGGGGATCCTGATCCCCCTGCGCTTTCAAGGCTGGCACGACAAGGTGGCCAACTCGGTGGTGCTCCAGACCCCCTAGCGGGACCTGGTGCAGAACCCTCCGCCGCCCCCGCCGGCCGATCTCCCGCCGCCGCCTCCGCCCCCGGGCAGCATCCCTCCGCCGGGCGTTCTCGCGCCTCCGGCGTCGGCTCCCCCGCCGGCCTTCGGCGGCCTCGGTTACAACCCGGGGATTCCCTACGCCGGCTTCTGGATCCGCTTCGCGGCGGTGGTCATCGACGGCGTCATCGTCTTCGTCGCCACCGTCGTGGTCGAGATCGTGCTGGCCATATTCATCGGGCTGCTGGCGCGCGTGACGGGATCAGCCCTTGACGTGTCACAGGGCGGCCCCCTCACCTACCTGACCTACCTGGTCTCGTCCACCATCTCGATCGGCTACTTCATCTACTACTGGGGGATGGGCTCGACGCGAGGCATGCGCTTCTTCAGGCTCGCGGTCGTCGACGCGCAGACCGGCCTGCCGATCGGCTTCGGCCGCGCTGCGATCCGTTACCTCGGCTACGTGGTCAGCGTCATCCCGTGCTACATCGGACTGATCTGGGCGGCATTCGACCCGAAGAAGCAGGGGTGGCATGACAAGATCGCGAACTCCGTCGTGGTACAAGGCTGAGGCTGCGCCAGGGTTAGCTGGAGGGGAAGCGCTTCCTCAGCCACTCGACGATGTCCTGGAGCGGCGTCCCGGGCGTGAACAGCTCGGCCACGCCCTGCTTCTTCAGCTCCTCGACGTCGTCGTCAGGGATGATCCCGCCGCCGAACACGATGATGTCGGTCGCGTTCTTCTTCTTCAGCTCGCTGACCACCGCCGGGAACAGCGTCATGTGCGCGCCCGAATGCAGCGAAAGCCCGATGACCTGAGCGTCCTCCTGCAGCGCCGCGTCGACGACCATCTCGGGCGTCTGCCGAAGCCCTGTGTAGATCACCTCATAACCCGCGTCGCGCAGCGCGCGAGCCACGACCTTGACTCCGCGGTCGTGGCCGTCGAGGCCGACCTTGGCGAGCAGGATGCGTACTGGCTTCGCCGGCGCCTTGGCGGGCGACACCTCAGATGACGGCCTTTTCCGTGTACACGCCGAAGACGTCGATGAGCGTGTTCATGATCTCGCCTTCTGTGGCGTACGCCTTCACCGCCTCGAGGATGTGAGGCATCAGGTTGTCGGATCCGGCCGCGGCTGTGCGCAGCCGGTTCAGCGCCGCCTCGCACCGCGCCTGGTCGCGCCTCGCCCGCACCGCGCGCACTCGCTCGACCTGCTGGGCCTCGAGCTTCGGGTCGATGCGGAGGATCTCTATCGGCGCCTCCTCATCGACAGTGAAGTCGTTGACCCCGATCATGATCCGGCGCTTCTGCTCCAGCTCTTGCTGGTAGCGGAACGCCGCGTCCGCGATCTCTTTCTGGAAGAAGCCCGCCTCGATAGCCGGAATGACTCCACCCAGCTCCTCGATGCGCCTGAAGTACGCCTCGGCCTGGCGCTCGATCTCGTCGGTCAGCGATTCGATGAAGTAGCTGCCGCCGAGCGGGTCAATGGTGTTGACCACGCCAGTCTCGTACGCGATCAGCTGCTGCGTGCGCAGGGCGAGGCGCGCCGAGTCGTCCGTCGGCAGCGCGAGCACCTCGTCCATCGCGTTCGTGTGCAGCGACTGCGTGCCGCCGAGCACCGCCGACAGCGCCTCCAGCGCCGTGCGCGCGATGTTGAGCTCCGGCTGCTGCGCGGTCAGCGACACGCCTGCGGTCTGGGTGTGGAAGCGCAGCTTCCACGACCGCTCGTCCTGCGCGCCGTATTTCTCACGCATCCAGCGCGCCCAGATTCGGCGCGCCGCGCGGAACTTGGCGATCTCCTCGACAGCGAGCGTGAACGCGAGCTCCTGCGCCGCGGTCGAGCCCGCCTCGCGGATGTGATAACCGGAGATGGAGATGGTGTTCCACTTCGGCACCTCGGCCGCGCAGTACTCGATGGAGTCGACGACCAGGCGCATCGACGGCTCGGGCGGAAAGATGAACTCCTTTTGCGCGATGAACTCCTTGAGGATGTCGTTCTGCAGCGTGCCGCCGAGCTTCTTGAACGGCACCCCCTGCTTCTCCGCGACCGCCAGGTACATGCAAAGCAGGATCGCTGCGGGCGAGTTGATAGTCATCGACGTGGTGATGTCGCCGAGCGGGATGCCGTCGAAGAGCGTCTCCATGTCGGCGAGCGAGTCGACAGCGACGCCGCAGTGGCCGATCTCGCCGCGGCTAGTGGGCGCGTCGGAGTCCTGACCCATGAGCGTTGGCATGTCGAAGGCAACCGACAGCCCTGTCTGCCCGTTCGCGAGCAGGTACTTGTAGCGCTTGTTGGTCTCCTCCGCGGTCGCGAACCCGGAGAACTGGCGCATCGTCCACAGCCGGCCGCGATAACCGGTCGGGTGGATGCCACGCGTGTACGGATACTGACCCGGCATCTCCTCGGCGCGCACCGGGAGGTCGTCGGACGTGTAGAGCGGCTTGACCGGAACCCCCGAGATGGTCGAGGTCTCGATGTTGTCCGTGCGCTTGGTCCTGCTGGACTCGAACTCCTCGCGCCAGACCTGGTGCGGGTCGCGGGCCCTGACTTTCATATGGCTGAACCCATTATCCGAGTTCAACCCCACGAACTCAGAGCCTACGGCGTGAGTTCGCGGGGACCCCTCAGAAGGCGCAGGATCTCCTCCGCGACTTCATAGGGAGTCCCATCCTCGCGAAGCCGCTCGGCCAGGACGCCCCCGTCCGCAAGCGCCTCCCGCGCCCGCTGCCTCGCGATCTCCGCCACGACCTCGGCGGTCTCATCCTTCAGCCGCTGCTCGGCCTGCGCCTTCGCCTTGCCCCCCGCCTCCCGATGCTTGCGATGCGATTCGATCGCGGCCCACAGCTCCTCGATTCCTTCTTGCCGTGTAGCGGAAGTGGCGACGATCGGCTGCTTCCAGGCCTTGTCCTGGCTCTTCGGCGCCAGCGACAGCATCGACCGCAGCTCGGTCGCGACCCGCTGGTGCCCCTCCAGGTCCGCCTTGTTCACCACGAAGATGTCCGCGATCTCCAGGATCCCGGCCTTGATCATCTGCACACCGTCGCCGAGGTTCGGGGTCAGCACGACCACGGTCGTGTCCGCCACCGCGGCCACCTCCAGCTCGGACTGGCCGACGCCCACCGTCTCGAGGATCACCGGGTCAAAGCCGAAGGCCCCGAGCAGCCGGATCGCCTCGCGCGCGGCCAGAGACAGCCCGCCCAGGTGCCCGCGCGCCCCCATGCTCCGGATGAAAACCTTCGGGTCGAGCGCGTGCCTTTGCATGCGGATGCGGTCGCCCAGGATGGCCCCTCCGGTGAACGGCGAGTTCGGGTCGGTCGCTATCACCGCCACAGACCGCTCGCGCTTTCGCAGCAGGGCGACGAGTGCGTCCACCAGCGTCGACTTGCCTGTGCCCGGCGCGCCGGTGAAGCCCACCACGTAGGGCGTCTGCACACGATCGCGGAGCGCCTGCTGCAGCTCGCGGACCTCCGCATCGCGGCGCTCGACCATCGTGATGGCGCGCGCCAGGGCGCGCACGTCGCCCGCTCGAAACCTGTCCGCTAGATCGTTCTTGACGAAGCTAAGACTATGTGAACCAGCGGGCGCCGAAGTCATGGCCGAGCACGACCACGATCCCATACGTCTGCTGGCCGCGCGCCGGCTGCGGGCTGGCAGGTGTCGCGGCGATGACCTGGCCGCCGAAGTAGTTGGCCAGCCACGCAGTGGTCTTGGGGAACTGGCCGCCTGAGTAATCGAGGATCAGCGTCTTCGTGGAGTTGCCGTGCAAGATCGGGTTCGCGAGCTGCAGGCCCAGCGGGTCGAGCATCGTCGTCACTCGATCGGCCAGGTCGCTGTACGTGTACGACCCGTTGGCGAACTGCACGGGCGCCCTCTCCGCCAGCAGCGACTGGTCGATGAAGGCCGAGGCGATGTACTGGTGGATCATCCGGTACGACGGGTCCTCGGGACACAGCTGCGACGCGTTGGGCCCCATGCCGCAGTTGCCGCTGTACAGGAAGTTGCCCGCGGCCGCGCCCGAAGGCGCGGTCAGCGCCAACCTGATGATCGCGCTGTCGGGGAGGTTCTTGCCCCAGTCGTAGATCGCCTTCATGTCAGCAATCGACATGTCGGTGTGGATGTTCTTCTGCAGCGCGTCCAGCAGCTGCGGCGCCTTCGCCCAGCCGTTGACCGTTGTCGCCTTCTTCTTGATCGCTTGCATGATGTCCTGCTGCCGGCGCGACCGCCCGAAGTCCGATGCCTGCTGCGCCTCGATCGCATGGCGTGACCGCGCGACCTGCAGCGCCTGCTCACCATTCAGGTGCTGGCATCCGGCCTTGTAGTGGATGGCGATGTAGCCGTGCCCGTAGTTGGGGTACGTGTAGTCGTCGAGGTTCGAGGTCAGGCACACGTCGACACCGCCGAGCGCGTTGACCATGTCGCGGAAGGCCTTGAAGTCGATCGCGATGTAGCGGTCGAACGTGAGGCCGGTGATCTTCCCCACCTCGTGCTCGGCCGCGTGACCGCCGCCGTCGCGTCCCTGGTACTGGGGCGCGACGCAACAGATGATGCTCGTGTACGGCACCTCGTACGCCGCGTTGATCTTGTTCGTCCAGACGCTGTTCGCGTTCGTCTGCAGATTCATATGCGCGACGAGGTCGCGCGGAACCGACGCCAGCATCACGCGGTGTGAGTTGGGATCGATGGTCACGGCCATGATCGAGTCGGTCAGGAACGGCGCGTCGTTCTCGTAGCCGCCCATTCCAAGCAGCAGGATGTTGACCGGCTGGCCGTGCTGCAGCTTGTACGCGATGGTTCCCGGGTCGGGCTGCACCGCCTCCACGACCGCGCCGAGCGTGAGGTGCTTGCCGGTGGTCGCGGATAGAAAGTCGTCGATCCGCCTGTACGCGACCGTGGCCGTGACGACGATGGCCACCAGCAGGACGGCGCCGATCAACGCCGGAACCGACCTGGTCAGGCGGTGTGAGACGGAGTAGCGGGATCGCCTGGCCCTAGGCCTGGCCCTGGACATGCGCACGGGGATTTTAGCCTGTGGCACCAGGCTTCAGACAACGCTTTCCCGGCGGCGTTGGTTACGTGGTGCTCGAGGCGCTGCTCGAGAAGGCGAAGATCAGAATCCACACGACGCCGGCGATAAATCCGATCACGCCGAGGACGAGGCCGCCGATCGCGAGCCCTCCTCCGCCGATGGTCCCGTTGCTCGCGGTGATCCTTCCGCGCGAGACGAAGCCCATCACCGCCGCGGCCGGCCCAAGCACCACGCCGAGCACGCAGCAGACGAGCGACAGGATGCCGGTGATCAGCGACGCGATCGCGAGCCCGTCAGTGCGCTGGCTCGCGTACTGCATGCCGCCGCCCGGCTTATAGCCTCCACCGGGTGGTGGCGGTGGCGGCATGTAGCCGCCTCCTGGAGGTGGAGGCGGAGGCGGAGGCGCGCCGTACCCAGCACCACCACCGGGCGGAGGAGGTGGAGGCGGCGGCGGGGACCCACCGCCGGGGGGCGGCGGCGGAGGCGGAGGGGTGCCGTACCCACCACTACCACCGGGAGGAGGTGGAGGCGGCGGAGGCGTCGACCCTCCTGCGGGCGGCGGCGGGGGCGGGGGCGGTGGTGGCAGGTCCGACATTTCCGTCCTCCTTTTACGCTCCAGATTCGTTCCTGGCAGCCAACTCGAAGCTTCGGTAGACCCAGGCCTGCATCGCAAGCGCGTATGCAGCCGTGAAAAAGATCCCCACGAGACAGACGATCGAGCCGAGCGAGCTCACGAAGCTCGCGGCGATCAGCATAAGGCCCGCGATCAAAGTGTTGGTCAGGTTCGCGCGCGACCGATGCCATACGTCGCGAACGTTGAGGCCGCCCGCGATGCCGCCGTTGTCGGTGGCCAGCACGAAGGCCGGGCTGGCGAAAGTCGCTGCGAGCGAGCCGATGGTGGCGACCCCGAAAGCGAGCACGTTCAGGAAGAGCGCGAGCACGATCAGCCCGCTGCTTGCCTCGCCATGGCCCTGGCTCACCGCCAGCAGCACCGCGGGAAGGTAGATCACCAGCGCCACCGCCGCGACAGCCAGGCCGTACGCCAGCTGCACCACGAACAGCTGAGCGCCACGGCCGATGTAGCCCAGGTTTGCCGGCGCCATGCGCTCCTCGCCGGCGCGCAGCCGGTCGAGCGTTGCCAGCATCCAGCCAAGCCCGTTGATTGCGCCGACGATCGGTATCAGCAGCGTCAGCGCGATGATCAGCAGCTTCCCCGGCCACTCCGGGTCGCGCACCGGCCAGACGAACGCATCGCCGACGCGATCCATAGGCGGGTTGTGCGGCTACTCGCCGAACGACACGTCGTTGAGGGCGTTGAGGATGACGATGAACCAGAGCAGCGTCACCACCGCGCCGACGGCGGTCGCGATGACGCCGAGGATGCGGCCCGCGTCTGCGGTGCCCGCTCCTCCGAGCGTTCCGCCGGACTCGGCGATGCGTTCCCGCGCGCCCTTGCCGAGGAAGTAGGCGATCGGGCCGGCGATCAAGCCCGGCAGCCCAAGCGGCAGCGCGAAGATCAGGCCCAGGATCGCGAATCCGAGCGAAGCCACCGCCTTGGCATCCGTGACCGCAGTCGTGGTGGGAGGTGGCGGATACACCGGCGGTGGATGGTACGGCGCAATCGCGGGCATGCCTGTTGCAGCCGGCGGCGGGGACGGGGCCATCTCAGGCCTGCTTGCGCTCAACGGAGCAAAGCCCGCGCGATGACCACTTTCTGGATCTGGTTGGTGCCCTCATAGATCTGCGTGATCTTCGCATCTCGCATCATCCGCTCGACGGGATAGTCGGATATGTAGCCGTAGCCGCCGAGAACCTGGACGCAGTCCGTGGTGACCTTCATTGCCATGTCCGAGGCAAACAGCTTGGCCATGGCCGCGACCTTGGTGAGGTCGGGCGCTTTGGAGTCGACCTTGGTGGCCGCCCTGTACACGAGCGTCCGCGCCGCCTCGATCTGCGTGGCCATGTCGGCAAACATGAACTGCATGCCCTGGAAGTTGGCGATGGGCTGGCCGAACTGCTGGCGCTCCTTCGCATAGTTGAGCGCGTAGTCGAAGGCGCCCTCGGCGATGCCAAGAGCCTGCGCGCCGATGCCGGGGCGCGACCGGTCCAGCACCGCGAGCGCGATCTTGAAGCCGGCACCCTCCTCGCCTAGCCGGTTGGAAGCGGGCACCTTCACGTCCTCAAACACCAGCTGCGCAGTCGGTGAGCCGCGGATGCCGAGCTTGTGTTCGAGCTTGGGCGCCTGCCACGGGCTCTTCTCGCGCTCGAGCACGAAAGCGGAGATGCCGCGGTGGTCGGCCTCAGGGTCGGTCTGCGCGAAGACCACGAGCGTGTCCGCGATGCTGCCGTGGGTGATGAACTGCTTGCCGCCGTTCAGCACGTACTCGTCGCCATGGCGCTTTGCTCGCGTCTTCATGGCCGCGGCGTCGGAGCCGCTGCCCGACTCCGACAGCGCGTACGCGGCAACCTTCTCGCCCGACGCCAGCGGCGGGCACAGCCGCTTCTTCTGCTCCTCGGTGCCGGCCACGAGGATCGGGTAGCTGCCGAGCGCCTGCACGGCGAGGATCAGTGACGAGCTGGCGCACGCCTTCGCAATCTCTTCGATGCCCATGCAGATGGATACGCTCGAGCCCGATATGCCGCCGTACTGCTCGGGAAACGGGATGCCGAGGATGCCGTTCTGCGCGAACAGCTTCTCGATGTCCTTCGGATACTCGCCCTTCTCGTCTATCTCCGCCGCGCGCGGCGCGACGCGATCCTGGACGAGCTCACGGATGGTGTCGCGAATCGCGACCTGCTCTTCCGAGAACTCGAAGTCCATTTCCGTCGATTATCGAGCGTTGACCAGATCGCGCGAGATGACCACGCGCTGCACCTGGTTCGATCCCTCGTAGATCTGCAGCGCCTTGGCGTCGCGCATGTGCCGCTCGAAGGGGCTGCCCGCGATCGCGCCCTCTTCGCCGGCCAGCTGCAGCGCCCCCAGCGCGACGTCCATCGCGGTGTCGGTGCAGTGGAGCTTGGCCATCGAGGCGATGCGCGTGAACGGTCGGTGCGACGCGCACAGCCACGCCGCCCGATACGCGAGCAGGCGCGCCGACTCGAGCCGCGTGGCCATTTCTGCGAGCGCGAAATCGTCTCCCTGGGCGCGCGGGCGGGCCGCCAACACTTCGCGAGCCTGATCGACAGCAGCCTGCGCGATGCCGAGCGCCTGTCCGGAGATGCCGATGCGCCCCGAGTCGAGGGCGCGCATCGCGACCGTAAAGCCTTTTCCGTCGGCTGCCAGCCGGTTGGCCGCGGGCACGACCACGTCCTCGAGCACGAGCTCGCCGGTCGGCGACCCGTTGAGGCCCATCTTCTTGAACACCTGGCCGACGCGCAGGCCGTTCGAGTCGGCGGGGACGATGAACGCGCTGACGCCTGAGGCTCGCTCGTCCGGTCCGGTCCGGGCGAAGACGATGTAGACCCCTGCCCGACCGATATTGGTGATGAAGACCTTGGTGCCGTTGAGCACGTAGTCCCCGCCGACCCGCCGCGCGCTCGTCTTCAGCGACGCCGCGTCCGAGCCCGACGCCGGCTCAGTCAGGGCGAACGCTCCAAGCAGCTCGCCAGACGCGAGTCGAGGCAGCCATTGGCGCTTCTGCTCCTCCGTGCCGAAGAGAAGGATCGGTTCGCTGCCGACGCTGGTGTGCACGTCGATGATGACCGCGGTCGAAGCGCACGCCTGTGCCAGCTCCTCGATGCAGAGAGTGAAGGCGATGGCGTCAAGGCCTGCGCCTCCGTACTCCCTCGGTATGAGGACGCCCATCAGCCCGGCATGCTTGGCGGCCCCGACCGCCTCCTCCGGGAAGCGATGATCCCTGTCGACCTCGGCCGCGTGCGGTTCGACCACGCCCTGCGCGAACTCGCGCATGGACGCGCGGAAAGCCTCGTGGTGGGGCGCTAACTCGAGATCCATCAATGGAGGGCCCGAAGGCCCCGACCTACAATAGTGGGTCGCGATGGAAGCAGGCCCGCGCTACCTCGAAGGCACCACTGTGGGCAGTGGTCGGGACATCATCGGTGTCCGCCGTGACCGCATCGCCGACATCATCAGCACCGGCCGCGAGATCATCGCTCGCGCCAAGTCCGAAAAGCTGCTTCCGGACACGATCACGGGCGCCACGGCGGCCCTGCTGGTGACGATCGCCGGGTATGGCGAGCCACTTTCGGAGGGGCAGTGGCGCGAGCTCGCCGGCGTGGTGGGCGGGATCATGCGGGACAACACATATGCAGACTTGGCCCGCCTTCGAACGTTAATCACTCAGGAGCAGTTCTTGAACGTTGCTCGAAACCAGGGATACAGCAGATTCATCAGGAGACTCGACGACGGTCGCTGGGTGTGTGAGCTCGCGCCGAAGCTCGAAGACCTTCCGGACGAGTAACAGTCATCGGCGGCATCGCTAGGTCCCGCCCGGTCCGGATCGTTTCCGCCATCGCGCTCGCGATTGCGATCGTGAGCCCGGCGGCGGTGGTCGCTGCTGTCGTGTGGAACTCACCGCTGGAGTCTTCGCCCCCGCAGTCGCAGTCCTCTCCCAGCAGCGATCCCATCAGCCCGCTGGTGCCGCCTGACGTTTCGTCAAGCACCCTGCCGGCTGGCGCGCCAAACGTTTACGCGAACGATATGTCAGGCGTCGTGCCATGCCCGCTGTGCAAGCTGCCGCCGCGTGTCTACGTGCCCAACTCGATGGCCGGCACCGTCGACGTCATCGACCCCACGACCTTCACGGTGATCGATCACTTTGCGGTCGGGCAGATCCCCCACCACGTCTCGCCCGCGTGGGACCTGAGCGAGCTGTACGTCGAGAACGAGGGCTCGAGCAGCCTGACCGTGATCGACATTCACACGGGCCGGCCGTCGCGAACGATCAACATCCCGTACCCCTACAACCTCTACTTCACGCCCGACGGTACCAAGGCCATCGACGTGGTCGAGCGCTTGATGCGCATCGAGTTTCGTGACCCGCACACGTGGAAGCTCCTGCGCTCGGTGCCGATCCCGTGGCCGGGTGCGGATCACCTCGACTTCTCCGCCGACGGCACCTACCTGCTCATCTCGACTGAGTACTCGGGCGTGGTCGCCAAGATCGACACCGTGAACATGAAGCTCGCCGGCTATGTCACCGTCGGCGGACTTCCCATCGACGTGAAGGTGTCGCCGGACGGCAGCGTGTTCTACGTCACGAACCAGGGTACCGACGGCGTTTCGGTCATCGACCCGAATGCGATGAAGGTCATCCAGTTCATCCCGACCGGCCACGGCGCGCATGGCCTGCAGGTGTCCCGCGACGCTCGGTATCTGTACGTGTCGAACCGACTCGAGGGATCGATCGCCGTGATCGAGTTCGCGTCACGTCGCGTGGTGGCCAAGTGGCACATTCCAGGCGGCGGCAGCCCTGACATGCTGCAGCTGAACCCCGACGGGACCCAGCTGTGGGCGTCAGGTCGCTACAACGCGACGGTATATGTCTTCAGCACCGTGACCGGCCAGGTCGTCGCCCGGATTGCTGTGGGGGCCGAGGACCACGGCCTCACCTACTTCCCCAACGTGGGCTTGCACAGCATCGGCCACAACGGGGTGTATCGGTAAGCGCGCTTTAGAGCCCCAGCAGCCGCGCGATCAGCATCCGCTGGACCTCGGAAGTGCCTTCCCCGATCTCGTTGACCTTCACATCGCGCCAGTAGCGCGCGACCGGGTAGTCCTCCATGAACCCATAGCCGCCGTGGATCTGCACCGCCTGGTCGGCCGCTCGCTTCGACGTCTCGGACGCGTACAGCTTGGACATGGCCGCGAGCATGCGGACCTCGTCGGTGGTCTCGCCGGTGCCGTTCTGATAGGCGGTGGCGGCTCGATAGACCATCGTTCTTGCCAGCTCGGTCTCCATCGCCATGTCGGCGAGCTTGAACTGGATCGCCTGCTGCTTGGAGATCGGCGCGCCGAAGGCGTGGCGCTCTTTCGCGTAGGCGAGGGAGGCGTCCAGGCATGCCTGTGCGACACCGACCGACAGCGCCGCGATCGCGATGCGCCCGCCCATGAGTGTGTGGAGGAACTGGCGGTAGCCACCGCCGCGGGAGCCGAGGACGTTGGCTTCGGGGACGCGGCAGTCCTCGAAGCTCAGCGGATGCGTGTCTGAGGAGTGCCAGCCAAGCTTTCGGTAGCCCGGGAGCACGTGGTAGCCCTTCGTGCCGTTGGCCACGAGGATGGCGCTGATCTCAGCGTCGTCGCCATTCCGCGCTCCGCCCCCGCCCTTGCCCGTGACCGCGGTGATGGTCACGCCGGCGGAGATGTCAGTGCCGCAGTTGGTTATGAACTGCTTGGCGCCGTTGATGACCCACTCGCCATTGCGAAGGTCCGCGCGGGTCTTGGTGGCGCCGGCATCCGAGCCGGCGTGAGGTTCGGTCAGGCCGAAAGCCCACAGCTTTCTTCCCGCGAGCAGATCCGGAAGCCACGCCTGCTTCTGCTCCTCGGTGCCGAAGTCGTGGATGGGCGCGGCGCCGAGACAGACCGCCGCCTCGAGCGTGATGCCGACGCCGGCGTCCGCTCGCGAGATCTCCTCGATCGCCAGGCAAAGGGACAGGAAGTCCGCGCCGGCGCCGCCGTACTGCTCGCTGAAGGGCAGCCCGAACAGGCCTAGGTCGCCCATCTGGCGCACGATGTCGTAGCCGAACCTGTGCTCGCGATCGAGCTCCTCCGCGGCCGGAGACACCACCTCGCGAGCGAAGTCGCGGCAGAGATCCCGAACTGCGGCCTGCTCCTGGCTGAGGGCGAAGTCCATTGCATGCAATCCTTGCACGGCGGATGTCCTACGCAGAGGCGATCGAGATCGCCAAAGGCCTCCAGGATCTCGACGGACCCAACGTGAATCCGGCCTGTCACACACGCCTGTACACCCATGGGCAGCAGACAGGGCGCGCGCTGGTGCTGCTCCATGGGTTCACCAACTGCCCTCGCCAGCTTGATGACATCGGCAAGGATTTCTTCAGTCGCGGCTGGAACGTCCTCATCCCGCGCTACCCGCGCCACGGCTACACGGACAGGCTCAACACCGCCATCGCGGAGCTGCGGGCGGATCACCTGGTCGCGGTGGCCAACCGATCGGTGGATGCTGGCTTTGGCCTGGGCACGCGCCTGACCGTCGCGGGCCTGTCTCTCGGTGCGGCCCTGGCCGGCTACATGGCACAGACGCGTGAGGGCATCGAGCGCACGGTGATGATCGCGCCGATGTTCGGGCTGAAACCCATCCCCGGTCCTGTGCTTTCAGCAGCCTCGCGGCTGGCCTATGTCCTGCCCAACTTCTACATCTGGTGGAACTCGCGGTTGAAGGACAAGATCGGCCCACCGCATGGCTATCCGCGACTCTCGACGCACGCGTACGCCGCCCTCTTCGAGGTGGGACGCCGGCTTTTCAACCAAGCGCGCAAAGCCCCGCCGGAGTCGAACCGCATCACGGTCATCACCAACGCCGCCGAGCCGCGACTCGACAATCGATTCACGTACCAGCTCACCGACCTATGGAGTCGACACGGCACCCAAGTCGAAATGTTCGAGTTCC
>VBIA01000091.1 GCA_005879985.1 Chloroflexota bacterium
CTTTCCTGGGGTGGTCGCCAACGATCACGTCGACCTCGAGGTGCGCGCGGGCGAGATCCACGCGCTCGTGGGCGAGAACGGGGCCGGCAAGTCGACGCTGATGAACATCCTGTATGGGCTCATCCATCCGGACTCCGGCGAGATCCTGATCAACGGCGCGCCCGTCAAGATCGGCGGTTCGAGGGATGCAATCGCCAACGGCATCGGCATGGTGCACCAGCACTTCATGCTGATCCCGGTCTTCACGGTCGGCGAGAACATCATGCTCGGCCGTGAGCCCGTGGTCGCGGGCGGCATATACGACAGTGCGAAGGCGCGGCGCGACATCCAGGAGATGACGCGCAAGTACGGCCTGGCGCTCGACCCCGATGCTCGCACTGGCGAGCTTCCCGTCGGACTGCAGCAGCGCGTCGAGATCGTGAAGGTGCTGTACCGCGGCGCCCGCATCCTCATCCTGGACGAGCCCACCGGCGTGCTGACTCCGCAGGAGACCAACGAGCTCTTTGTCGTGCTCCGGGACCTGGTCAAGGCCGGCAAGACGATCATCTTCATCAGCCACAAGCTGCGCGAGGTGCTCGAGATCTCAGACCGCATCACGGTGATGAGACGCGGCAAGGTCGTCGGCCACCTGATCACCAAGGACACGAACCAGGCGGAGATCGCCACCGCGATGGTCGGCCGCGCGGTGCTCTTGCGCGTGGAAAAGAAGCCGGCCAAGCCGGGGGCGGTCTCGTTTCGCGTCGAGAATCTCACCGCGCTCTCCGACCGCGGCGTGCCGGCGCTGAAGGGCGTGTCGTTCGAGCTGCGCCAGGGTGAGATCCTGGGCATCGCGGGCGTCGAGGGCAACGGCCAGAGCGAGCTGGTCGAGGTGTTGGCCGGCACGCGCAAGGCATCGGGCGGCAAGGTGTGGCTCGGCGACAAGGACGTCACCACCTACAATGCCCGCGACGAGCGCGAGGCGGGCATCGCGCACATCCCCGAGGACCGGCGCGGCGCCGGCCTGGTCCTGAACTACTCGATCGCTGAGAACCTCATCCTCGGCCGCCAGCGCGCCGAGTCGTTCGCCTGGCACCACATCCTGCTGCTCCTCGACGCGATCCGGAAGTGGGCGCAGCGGCTTGTCAAGGAGTTCGATATCCGCACGCCGAGCATCGACGTGCCCGCACGCGCTTTGTCCGGCGGCAACCAGCAGAAGATCATCGTGGCGCGCGAGATGGCGAGCCAGCCGCGCGTGCTGCTCGCGTCGCAGCCGACGCGCGGCGTCGACATCGGCGCGATCGAGTTCATCCACCGCCGCATCGTGGCCGAGCGCGACGGCGGAGCGGCGGTGCTGCTTGTGTCGGCCGAGCTGGACGAGGTGCGCTCGCTGTCGGACCGCATCGCCGTGATCTACGAGGGCCGCATCGTCGGCATCGAGCCCCCGGACGCGTCCGAGGACCGGCTCGGCCTGCTGATGCTGGGCGGATCGGCCAAGGCCCAGGCGTGAATGCCCCCTCCCCGCCATGCGGGGAGGGTAGGGAGGGGATGTCGGATTTGAATGCTCTGGAGGTAATCAGCCGCAAGCGCGACGGCGGCGAGCATACATCCGAGGAGATCGACTGGCTGCTCGGCGCGTACCTTCTTGGCGACGTCCCCGACTACCAGATGGCCGCATGGCTGATGGCCGTGTGCATCCGGGGCATGACGCGCATCGAGACGCTCACGCTCACCCAGGCGATGGTGCGCAGCGGCGAGGTGCTCGACCTGAGCGCAATCGAAGGCATCAAGGTCGACAAGCACTCGACCGGCGGAGTGGGTGACAAGGTGACGCTGATCGCCGCCCCGCTTGCAGCTGCCTGCGGCGTGAGGGTGCCCAAGCTGAGCGGCCGCGCGCTGGCGCACACGGGCGGCACGCTGGACAAGCTCGAGTCGGTGCCCGGCCTGACAGTCGACCTCGAGCCGGCTCGATTCATCAAGCAGGTGAGCGAGATCGGGATCGCGGTGGCGGCGCAGTCGCCGCACATGGTCCCTGCGGACAAGGCTCTGTACGCGCTTCGCGACGTGACCGCGACCGTGCCTTCGATTCCCCTGATCGCGTCGAGCGTGATGTCGAAGAAGATAGCCGCCGGCGCTGACGCGATCGTGCTCGACGTGAAATTCGGGCGCGGCGCATTCATGCCCGACGTGCCTTCGGCCGAGGCCCTGTCGAAGGAGATGGTGCAGCTCGGCGAGGGCGCAGGCCGTCACACGGTCGCGCTGGTGACCGCGATGAACAATCCGCTCGGCCGGTCGATCGGCAATGCCCTCGAGGTGCTGGAGGCACTCGACGCGCTGGCGGGCAAAGGCGACGAGGAGCTGATCGAGGTGTCGCTCACGGTCGCGCGTGAGATGTGCAAGCTTGCCGAGGTCGACAGGGATCCCGCCGACGCGATGAGGTCAGGGGCCGGGCGGGAGACGTTCGTGCGCATGCTGGAGGCGCAGGGCGGCAACATCGACGCGGGTCTGCCGGTGGCGCCGGTGCAGATTGCTCTGGCTGCGTCCAGCGACGGCTACGTCGAATCCATCGACGCGCTCGCGGTCGGGCTTGCCTCCCTCGATCTGGGCGCCGGCCGGCACAAGAAGGAGGACAGGGTCGACCCTGCCGCGGGCCTGGTGATCCAGGCGCCTGTTGGTGCGCGCGTCGCGGCCGGCGATCCCCTGGTCGTCGTGCATGCGCGCTCGGCCGACCTCGCCGAAAAGGTGAAGCCTCGCCTGCTCCAGGCGTGGAAGCTCGTGGCCCATGAGGTGCAGCGTCCGCCCCACGTGCTGGCCCGAGTCGACAAACACGGCACGACCTAAACTGTCCGACCGATGGCTGTGACACCCCCTCCCCCGACCCCTCCCCGACACGGGGAGGGCTAGAGCGACTCTGGTGGAGGAGAAGAAGTACCACGTCGGCGTTGCCAAGGGCGATGTGGGCGACTACGTGCTCGTACCGGGCGACCCCGGTCGCGTCCCCGCAATCGCCAAATACCTGGACGGTGCCAAAGAGGTCGCGTTCAGCCGCGAGTACCGAACATTCACGGGCAGCCTCGACGGCGTGCCGGTGTCGGCGATCTCGTCCGGCATGGGCGGACCGTCGGTCGCCATCGGCGTCGAGGAGCTCGCCGAGCTCGGAGTGCACACGTTCCTGCGCGTCGGCACGTGCGGGGCGGCGCAGCCCGAGATCAAAATGGGCGACCTCGTCATCGCGATCGGCTCAGTGCGCAGCGAGGGCACACCCAACGGATACATACCGCCTGAGTACCCCGCGATCGCCTCGGTGGACGTGGTCAACGCGCTGGTCGAGGCGGCAAGCGCCGCCAAGGTGCCGTACCACGTCGGCGTGATCCGATCGGTCGATGCGCTGTACTCCGACCTCGTGCCCGAGCGCATGCCCCGCCCGCGCCACCTGCGTGAGGAGCTCGACATGTGGTCGCGCGCAGGCATCCTCAGCAATGACATGGAGTCGTCGACGCTGTTCATCGTTTCGCGGCTGCGCAAGCTGCGCGCCGGCACGATCAACCTCTGCGTCGACGAGCTCGGCGCGGGCGAGATCCATCACCTCGATCCCTCGTACATGGACCGGATGCTGAAGGTGGCAGTTGACGCGCTGCGGCGATTGATCGCCAAAGACAGAGATGCCGCTAACCGTTAGCCGTCACCCGCTGGTGGCCGACAGCCTTGCGGGGCTGCGCGACAAGCGCACCGACCCCGAAGAGTTCCGCGTGCTTGCGCGAAACGTGATCACGATGCTGCTCTACGAGGCCACGGCGGACCTGCCGGTGCGCCGCGGCACGGTGGAGACGCCGCTGCGCGAAGCGGACGCGTCTATGGTGGCCACGGAGGTCGTCGCCATCCCCGTGCTGCGCGCCGGGCTAGGCCTGCTCGCGCCGGTGCTGGAGCTGCTGCCGCGTGTGTCGGTCGGCTACATCGGACTGGAGCGCGACGAAGAGACCGCGGTCGCGCGCATCTACTACAACAAGCTGCCCAAGCTCGAGGGCAAGGTGCCGCTGCTGCTCGACCCCATGCTCGCAACGGGTGGCTCGGCCGCGCAGGCGCTGGACCTCATCAAGGAGGCAGGCGGCGTCGAGCCGCGGTTCATCTGCGTGGTGGCGGCGCCGGAGGGCGTGAAGGTGGTCGAGGAACGCCACCCGGAGGTGCAGATCTACGCCGCGGCCCTCGACGAGGGGCTGAACAGCAAGGCATACATCGTGCCGGGCCTGGGCGACTTCGGCGATCGACTGTTCGGAACCGGCGGCTGACGCCTGGACCTCCGTCGAGTGCCGGCACTGGACCAAGCGTTGATCAAAACCAATGTGCGAGTGCCAGCACTCGCGGCTCGGGCGGGTGGCCCTGACTAGGCGCCGAACTTCGCCGCGTAAGCGGTTTCGTTGCACGCGCGCAGCTCTGCCTCGGTCATCCCCATCCCGGCGGCCAGCTCGAACTCTCGGCTGAGCGTCGTGCCGGCGACAGTGCGTGAGTCGGTGCTGATCGTGCATCTCACGCCTGCTCGCACCAGGCGAGGCAGCGGATGCTCGGCCAGCGCCGGCACGGCCTTGCACTTCC
>VBIA01000033.1 GCA_005879985.1 Chloroflexota bacterium
CCACCATGTACCTGGGCATTGCTGTGCCTCCGCTGATCTGAAATTTCGCTCTTCGCGATGGATTCCAGCCTGGCGGCGGCGTCGCGGCGCGGCATCGGGGGACAACACCCAAATTGGGCGCTCGCGCCACCCATCTTTGTCTGAAGCGCTTGCTGAGCGGCCGCGTTCAGGCGCAGGATCTAGGCCCACGTATGGCGCAGACCACCGCTCCCCCGAAGCTCCTGGAGCGATCCGCCGAGCTGACGCTGCTCGCGAAACAGCTCGAATTCGTCCGCGATCAATCGTCGGGTCGTCTCGGTGTTGTCGGCGGCGAGGCCGGCGTCGGCAAGACCACGCTTGTGCGCGCGTTCTGCGGCCAGGCGCGGGGCCTTCGTGTGCTGTGGGGCGCGTGCGACTCGCTGTTCACGCCGCGACCGCTTGGGCCCTTCGTCGACATTGCCGCCACCACCGGAGGCGAGCTGGCGCGGCTGGCCGCCACCTGGGCGCGGCCGTACGACGTCGCGTCGGCAATGATCGACGAGCTCCGCGGAGGTTCGCCCACGATCATCGTGCTCGAGGACATGCAGTGGGCCGATGAGGCCACCCTCGACGCGGTGCGCCTGCTGACCCGCCGCATCGAGAGCGCGCCCGGGCTGGTGATCCTCACCTACCGCGACGACGAGCTTGGCCCCACCCATCCCCTGCGCTTCTTGTTGGGCGAGCTGCAGCTCTACCGCAAGACCGCCGGCAATCCATTCTTCGTGACTGAGGTCCTGGCGTCCGCCGACGAGGAGATCCCATCCACCGTCCGCGATGCGGTGCTCGCGCGCGCTGCACGCATGTCGGCGGATGCGCGCGCACTGCTCGACGCCGTCGCCATCGCCCCGCCGCAGGCGGACGTGTGGATGCTCGAAGCGGTCGCGAGTGACAAGGTGCACACGCTGGGCGAATGCCTCGGCTCTGGCATGTTGGCCAGGCAGAACGGGTCGGTCGCCTTCCATCACGAGCTCGCCCGGCTCGCGATCGTCGAGTCGATCGCGCCGGACAGGGCGCTTGTCCTTCACCGCCGAACCCTGAGTGCGCTGGCGTCGCCACCGAGCGGGGCGCCGGATCCCGCCCGGCTCGCGCACCACGCCGAGGCCGCCCAGGACTCCGACGCCCAGCTGCGGTATGCGCGCCTGGCCGGCGAGCGCGCGTCCGCCGTCGGCGCCCATCGCGAAGCCGCGGCGCAGTTCCAGCGGGCGCTGCGGGTCGCAGACTCGCTGCCTGAGCGGCAACGCGCCGACCTCCTGACCCTGCTCGCCCAAGAGATGCTGCACGTCAACCGCGCGGACCGCGCGATCGTCGCTCAGGAGCAGGCGAACGAGCTGTTTGAGCAGGCGGGCGACGTGGTGGGCTTCGCGGACGGGCTGCGCCGACTCTCCCGGCTGTACATCTGCGGAGGCCGCGGCGCCGACGCGGGCGACCCGATCCGCAAGGCCGTCGAGCTCCTCGAGGCTCTACCGGAGTCGCGCGAGCTGGCGCTCGCGTACTCGGGCCTTGTCATGTTCCACGTGAATCACGATGGGACGATCGAGGACAGCCGGCGCGCGCTGGAGCTGGCGGAGCGGTTCCAGGACGACGAGACGCTGCTGCATACGCTGAACTCGGTCGGCTCCCATGAGCTTCTTCGCGGCATCCCGGGAGGCAAGGAGAAGGTCCTGCGCAGCCTCGACATCGCAGCGGAGCTGGGCATGGACGAGCACGTCGGCCGCGCCTACATCAACCTGACGTACTGCCTCACGCAGGTACGCGAGTACGACGGCTTCATGGAGCTGGCTGCCCGAGGCATCGACTTCAGCCTCGAGCACGGCCTCGAGCTGTGGCGCATGTGGATCATGACGAGCCTATCGCTGGCGCTGCTGGACCAGGGAGACTGGTCGCGAGCCGCCGAGGTCGCCGATGCAGTGCTGCACGGCGAGATGGGGCAGCTGCCTCGAGTCTCCGCGCTGCCGGTCATGGCGTTGATCCGCGCGCGACGCGGCGACCCCGAGGTCTGGCCGCTGCTGGACGAAGCCGCGTTGATGGCGGAGCGCGAGGGCGAGATGCAGTACGAGATTCCGGTCGCCGTCGCCCGAGCCGAGGTGGCATGGCTCGAGGGCAGGCCGGATGCAATTCGGGAAGAGACCGAAGAGTCGTTCGCCAAGGCTGTGCGGATGGGCGCCTGGCACAGGCTTGGCGAGCTCACGTGCTGGCGGCGTCGCGCCGGCCTGCGCGACGAGGTCCATCCACGCCTCCCCGAGCGCTACCGCGCGGAGCTCGAGGGCGACCACGCCAGGTCCGCCGAGCTCTGGAGCGCGCTCGGCTGCGACTACGACGCGGCGCTGGCGCTGGCCGGCTCCGATGACGAAGAGCTGCTGCGCCGCTCGCTCACGACGCTGCAGCGCCTTGGCGCCAGAGCCACCGCGGCGGTGGTGGCGCGGAAGCTCCGCGCGCTCGGCGCGCAGGGCATCGCCCGCGGTCCACGCCCGGCGACCCAGCGCAACCCGGCGCAGCTGACCGAGCGTGAGGTGGAGGTTCTGGAGCTCGTCGGCGCCGGCATGCGCAACGCAGACATTGCACGCAAGCTGTTTCTGACGACGAAGACGGTCGACCACCACGTGTCATCGATCCTGCGCAAGCTCGGCGTGGAGTCGCGCAGCCAGGCGGCCGCGGAGGCCGCGAGACTAGGCCTGAGGTCCGGTTAGCGGGCGGCTAAGCGGCGTGCGGGCTACGCGGGGTGCTGCGGTTGTTCCAGTAGCTCGGCGATCGAACCTTCGAACTTCGCCAGGCGCTTGTGGACCTCGATCACCTCGTCCGAGCTGACGGGCTGGAGGGGGTCGACATCGTTCTGATGGACTGTCCATTCCACCCCGCACTCGCACCTGTGGAACAGGTAGCGGTCACCGTGCGAGCGGTAGATGTAGACGGACGCGTCTCTCAGCCTACGGCCACAGGCACACTTGGTTTTCTTCTCTGGTTCTGGCTTCGACGGTTGCAATGACGTATTCCTCGACTCGTATAACGAACCAGAAGCGATTTTCGCTGCATGGTACACCCGCTGCCTTTAATTTGTGACTCCCAATGTATGTAAAAGGGTCGGGTCTATTGTGCGGTGTTTAGTGCAGCGAGCAATCCTGGGAGGTCTCGCAACCTCTCCGTCCGGGCGGCGTGCTCGAGCGTCTGGTACTGGGACAGGACATCGACGAAGCCCTCGCCGGTGTCGTAGCCGTGGCGTTTCAGGGCGTCCCGTCCGCGGTCGCCAAGAATGGCGACGACGTCGCGGATTTTGCTTTCCGGGGTGAAGCTAGGCATGCGCCGGGGCGGGCGGAGGAGGCGGTGGCTCGGCGGCTTTGACCACCAGGCGATGGCCATGCCAGCGCTCGGGGACGCCGGTGGGCGCGTCGCCCTGATAGGTCAGCTCGAGGCACCAGGCGCCGTCGATGAGGACCGGCGCTACCGTCAGCCGGCCCTTGACGCCTTTGGACTGCAGGTTCTGAACCAGCGCCACGCCGTATATGACGAGGGCGCCTGGAAGGTTGATGGTGTTGATGCGGCCGCCCTCGCTGGAGCCGTCGACGCCTGACGTGCGCGAACCGAGCGACCTGGTCACTGGCCGTCTAACTTAGCGGGTCCGGCCTTTCAAGGCGGCGAGGATCGCGTCCACAGTGGCGTCGTAACCAAGGCGACCGGTGTCGACGACCAGGTCGTAGTGGCTCGGCAGGTCCCAGGTGTGGCCGTAGACCTGGCGGATGTACGCGCGACGGTTCTCGTCGGTCTGCTTGACGCGCCGGCGTGCGTCCTCCTCCCCGATGTGCTCGCGCTCCATCACCGCTTTCACCCTCGTGCTCTCGTCCGCGCGGAGGAAAACGTGCAGCGCGCCGGGCAGGTCATGAAGGACGTAGGCGCCGCCGCGGCCCACGATCACGACGTTGCCCGAGCGCGCGGCCTCGCCGATGACCTGCTGCGTGTACTCGAGCACAGCGCGGCGCGGGTCGCTCTGGGGGTCGGAGTAGGGCGGCGTCCAGGTCGGCGACTCGGCCGTGACCGCGTGTTCCGGGCTCGCCGCGGCCAGGGCGATCAGCAGCCGCTGCAGGAAGGATCCCGGCTGCTCATCCGCGGCCTCGACCTCTTCCTTGGGCAGCTCGAGCCGGTGCGCGACCTCGTCGATCAGCTGGGGGCCGAGAAAGTCGGCGTGCAGGCGATCGGCGAGCATCTTGCCCACACTGTCGCCCCCAGCCCCGAAGTGGCGCGCGATCGTGACGACCGGCACGGGCTCAATCTAATCGAGATCGAAGCGCCCGTCTGGCGCCAACCGGGTCTAACCAGCGCTCAGCAAGGGCCCGTTTGGCGCCAAACGGGTGGAATCGCGCTTACTCCAGGTAGTCGCGCAGCTTCTTCGAGCGTGACGGGTGGCGCAGCTTGCGCAGCGCCTTCGCCTCGATCTGCCGGATCCGCTCGCGCGTGACACCGAAGCGCTTGCCGACCTCTTCCAAAGTGCGCTGGTGGCCGTCGATCAGCCCGAACCGCAGCTGCAGCACGCGCCGCTCGCGGGGCGTGAGCGTGTCGAGCACGTCCTCCACCTCGGAGTGCAGCATCGTCAGGGAAGCCGCATCGGACGGTGAGACCGCCTCACGGTCCTCGACGAAGTCGCCGAGGTGGGAGTCCTCCTCCTCGCCGATCGGAGTCTCGAGCGAAACCGGGTCCTGCGAGACCTTGACGATCTCGCGCACCTTCTCGGGCGTGATGCCCATCTCCTCCCCGATCTCCTCGTCGGCGGGCTCGCGGCCCAGCTCCTGCAGGAGGCGGCGCGAAACGCGCACCAGCTTGTTGATCGTCTCGACCATGTGCACCGGGATGCGGATGGTCCGCGCCTGGTCGGCGATGGCGCGCGTGATGGCCTGCCGGATCCACCACGTCGCGTAAGTCGAGAACTTGTAGCCCTTGTGGTAGTCGAACTTCTCGACCGCCCGGATCAGGCCCATGTTGCCTTCCTGGATCAGGTCGAGGAAGGACATGCCGCGCCCGATGTACTTCTTGGCGATCGACACGACGAGCCGGAGGTTGGCTTCGGTCAGTCGCTGCTTGGCCTCATACGCGCGTTCGTAGCGCTCGGTCAGCCGGTAGCGCGCG
>VBIA01000034.1 GCA_005879985.1 Chloroflexota bacterium
TGTTGGTGAGAACCACCTTGCCGCTCATTTCGACGTAGACGTGGTCGGCGCCGTTGACCATGATCTCTGTCACGCGGTCGTCGCGAATCAGAGGCTCGATCGGCCCGAGCTGCTGGTAGTACTCGTCGATATTGATCCCGGGGATCCGGACAGCCATTAGTTCGCCTCCGCGGTGGTCTCCACCAAGTGCCCCGCCACTATAGCGAACCGGTCATCGGCCTCAGCCCGGTTCAAAATCGGACCCTGGCGACCGTCACGCCGATCACGGGCCCCGATCCAGCGGCTTTCAACGCCGCCGCGCAGGCCTCCAGCGTGGCCCCTGTGGTGGCGACGTCGTCCACGACCATCAGTGAGCGCCCTTCAAGCGCTTCTCCCCGCCAGGCGAACGCTCCGCTCACGTTCTCCCAGCGGCGCAGGCGGTCGCTGCCCACCTGTGGCCTGGTCGCCCTGATGCGCACCAGCCGCCCGGGCGGATCGCGAAGGTTGAGGTGCTGCCGCAGCTCGCGCGCCAGCAGCTCGGCCTGGTTGAAGCCTCGCTGCCGGCGCCTCTCGCGGTGCAGCGGCACCGGGAGGGCGAAGGACGAGGCCAGGCCCTCGACGACGATGCGGTCGCAAAGCAACAGCGCCAGCGGTCTCGCGAGCGCTCGCCAGCCCTGGTACTTGAAGCGGTGGACCAGCGGTTCGACGGGGCCTTCGTAGGCGACGGCGGAGCGCAGGCGCGACAGCGCATGCATGCGCGTGCGGCAGCCGCAGGTGTCTTGCCTGGAGTCGAGCTCAGCCCCGCATCGCCGGCACAGCGGCTCTTCGAGCCGGCGGATCTGCCGCCGGCAGCGATCGCACAGCCATGAGCCGGCAAGGTGACATCCTCCGCATCGGGGCGGAAGGATGAGATCGACCAGCCAATCGAGCACGAGTCGAGCCTAAACGGCCGGTCAATCCCTTCTTAACACGGCTAAGAGATCGCGACCTCATCGCCTTGCTGCAGGCCGAGGTTCTGCGTCGAACCGGCAGGGAGCTCGAGCACGCTGTGCGCCCCCCACTCGATCCACACGACGCCGTACCACGCGGGCAGGCGCGGATACACCTTCTTCACGCGGAACGCGCGGTCGAGGAACACGGCATCGATCGCGAAATTCATGCAGAGCATGTGGATCCCGTTGCACGGCACGATCCACATCCCGGTGCCGGGGCGAAGCGAACCACGGAACATCAGCCCGATCCCGCGGCCCATGAAGGTGCGCGGAACCTCCAGCTCCTCGGCCAGCACCTTGCCTGTCCGCTGATGTATAGCCTTCGGGCGAGCTCTCACGATCGCATAGGGTAGTGATTAGAACGCGATGGACTTCGACAGCGACGGCGTCAGGCTGCATTACGAGGTCCACGGTCTCGACAGCGGCGCGCCGATCGTCCTCGTCCACGGCTTCGCGTCGCACTACCGGCTGAACTGGGTCGGGACGAGGTGGCAGGAGGCGCTCACGGGCGCCGGCTTCCGCGTCATCGGCCTCGACTGCCGCGGCCACGGGGACAGCGACAAGCCGCACGACCCGCGCGCGTATCAGACGCCCGTGATGGCCGGTGACGTCGAGCGCCTGCTCGACCACCTCGGCATCGAGTCGGCTCACTACCTCGGCTTCTCGATGGGTGCCCGGATCGGCATCCAGTGCGTGCTCGACTTCCCGGCGCGGCTCCGCAAGGCGGTGCTCGGTGGCGTAGGCGTCAAGGGCGCGCTCGCGCAGGCACAGTCGATCGCACGCGCCCTGCGCGGCGGCGTGCCCGAGAACCCTGTCGCGAAGAGCTTTTATGAGTTTGCGAGGGCGAGGCCGCACAACGACCTGGAGGCGCTGGCCGCGTGCATCGAGGCCCTCTCCCCGCCGCCGGACCTCGCGCTGCTGAAGGCCGTCAAGACGCCGATCCTGCTGGTGGTCGGCGGCAACGACGAGCTCGTGTCAGGCGCCGAGGACCTGGTGGAGCTGATGCCCACCGCGAAGCTCGTCATCGTGCCCGGACGCGACCATCTCGGCACAGTGCCGGCGCGCGAGTTCAAGGAGGCGGCGCTGGCCTTCCTCGAAGCCGGTTAGTTCCCCGCCCGGTGGTGGTAACGCACGCGGCGCTTGCTGCGGTGCACGATGCCCGTGGCCGGGACGATCGAGATGGTCCCGTCGGGCTCGAGCACGCCGAGCTTCACCTCGCTGAGATCCTCAATGCCGTGCTCGCGCACTGCCATCTCGATCTCCTCGCGGTCGACGCCCTCGCGCCGCATCACGTCGGTGAGGCATTTGCCGTCCTTCACGATGACCGCGGGTGCGGGCGTGAACAGGTTGTGGAACCGCGGCAGCCGGTCCAGGCGGCCCACCACGTAGTTGGTGAGCACGAGCGCGACGATCAGGATGAGCCCGCCGACCAGGGACGTATCCGGCCCGGTGATGGCCGGCTGAAGCGCGTTGGCCACGAGCAGGATGAAGACCAAGTCGTACAGGGTGAACTGCCCGACCTCTCTCTTCCCGAACAGCCTCAGCGCCACCAGCAGCGCGGCGTAGATGATGACGCCGCGAAGCGCCAGCTCCCACGCCGGGATGCTGGGCAGCAGCTGGATCGAGTACGCGGCTTCTAGCGTGGAGCCATGAGGATCAACGCCGCGGGTCCAAGCAGCACGATCCACAGCGTCGGGAAGATGCATCCGACCATCGGCAGCAGCATCTTCAGCGTGGCCTGCGCGGCCAGCTCCTGAGCGCGCTGGCGCCGCTTGCGGCGCATCTCGTCCGCCTGGATGCGGAGGATCTTGCCGATGCCGGTGCCGAACTGCTCTGACTGGATGATGGCCTGGATGAAGTTGTGCAGGTCCTCGACGCCGCTGCTGCGGCCCATCTCGTCCATCGCCTCGAGGCGTGGCCTACCGAGGCTCACCTCGCGCAGGACTTTCGAGAACTCGTCGGAGAGAGCGTTCTTGTACTTCTCGACCACTCGCGCGAGCGCGGCGTCGAAGCCGAGGCCCGCGTCGACAGCGATCACGAGCAGGTCCATGGCGTCCGGCAGGCCCCTCTGGATCTCCCGGCGGCGGTCGTTGACCTTCTGCCTCAGCCACAGCTGGGGAAGGAAGTAGCCGATCACCGTGCCGCCTGCGAGGCCGAGCACCGCGTAGAGCGGGCTGCCAAGCACCAGGCCGAGCAGCAGGCCGACCGCGGCCATGACGGCTGCCGCGACGATGCGGACCGCCCCGAAGTCCTCGGGGGTGAGGTTGCCGGGCCGGCCGGCAAGGTCGAGCTCGTTAAGCAGCTTCTTGCGCGCCTCCTGCGGGGTCGAGCGCGAAAGGAGCGCGCCGAGCTTTTCGATCATCGGCCGCAGGGCGCGCTCGCTGAACGGCCTCTGCAGCTCGACTTCCTCCATCGTCAGGGGCTTCTCGCCGCCGTAGACCTGGAGGCGCTGGGCAACGATGTCGGCGGTGCTGGCGGCCGAAGCCGCGTTGCGCGCGAATCCGATGAAGATGATGAAGATTCCGAGTCCGACTACAAGTGCGAGCAGTGGCATCATCGCCCTATACCTCGATGGCGACCACTCGCCGGATGATCAGGTTGCCTATGAAGATCATGAAACCGCCGATTGCCAGCAGGATCCAGCCGATGATGCTTCCGAACATCGGCCGGAAATATGTCGGCGTCACGAAGTACATGAACGCCGCGAGCACGATGGGCAGGGCCGTGATCAGCGTGCCGGACGCTCGGGCCTGAGCGGTCAGCGTCGCGATCTCGCCCTTGATCCGTACGCGCTCCCGGATCGTGTACGCGATGTTGTCGAGGATCTCGGCCAGGTTGCCGCCGACCGTTCGGTGGATCGAGTAGGCCGTCGCCACGAGGTCGAAGTCGGGACTGATCACGCGCTTGGTGATGTTCATCAGCGCCTCGTCGGGCGAGCCACCGAGGTTCATCTCGCGCACGGCTCGGCCGAACTCGTCGCCGATGGGCGGCACCGCGTTCTTGGCCACCGTGTCGATGGCCTGCGCGAACGAGTAGCCGGCCTTGATGGCGTTGGACAGCAGGGTGAGCGTGTCGCCCAGCTGGTTGTTGAAGGCCTTCAGCCGCTGGCCGACCCTGTACTTCACGTAGATGCCGGGTACGAGGTAGCCGAACACCGCGGCGATGACGGCCTGGATGAGGCCCCAGCGCCACCACGCGATGAGCGCGAACACGGCAGTGCTGGCGAGCTGGATCATGAAGTACTCCGACGTGCGGAGCTTCAGGTCCGCGCGCTGCAGCTGCTCGGCCACTGACGGCTTGCCTTTCTTGGTGTCGCCGCGACCGAGCCTGTCCGCAGCGGGCTGGAACAGGTGGTTGAGCGTGTCGCGGAGGCCGGCGGTGGTCGCCATCGGCGCCGCCCCCGCGGTCGTCACGCCCCGCCGCCGACATGATGAGGCCGAAGACCATCGGGAACGACAGGGTTGGCATCTAGTCCTCCAAAAGGGTCAGTACAGCTTATCCGGGGGTGGCTGGGGGGTGGGCTGAAATATGTGCTCGGGCACCTCTTCGCCTTCGGCCTTCAGGTGCTCCATGCGCATGGGGATTATGCCGGTGGCGGTGTGGTAGCCGACCGCCTTGCCCTCGGCGTTGACGCCGATCTGGCGGAACTGGAAGATCTCCTGGTACTGGACCTCGCCGTCCTTTATGCCGGTGATCTCGGCAACACTCACGATGCGGCGCACTCCGCCGCGCAGCCTGGACTGCTGGACGATCATGTGGATCGCGGCGCCGATCGTCTCGCGGATGGCGCGGGACGGGAGGTCCTGACCGGCCTGCAGCACCAGCGTCTCGAGACGCACGAGGCACTCGTGGGGGTTGTTGGCGTGGATGGTGGACATCGAGCCGTCGTGGCCGGTGTTCATGGCCTGAAGCATGTCGAGGGCCTCACCGCCACGGCACTCACCGACGATGATGCGGTCCGGTCGCATACGCAGGCAGCTCTTGACCAGCTCGCGGATGGGCACCGCGCCCTTGCCCTCGACGTTGGGCGGGCGCGACTCGAGCTGGATCCAGTGCGGCTGCTGCAGCTGCAGCTCGGCCGCGTCCTCGCAGGTGATGAGGCGCTCGCTCTCGGGAATGAAGGACGAGAGGATGTTGAGCAGCGTCGTCTTGCCGGAGCCGGTACCGCCGGAGACGAGGATGTTCATGCGGGCGCGCACGCACGAGCGCAGGAACGTCATGAGCTCCGGGCTCGACGACCGGAAGCGGTTGACCACGTCGCCCGGCCCCCACTTCTCCTTGGCGAACTTTCGGATGGTCAAGCACGGGCCCTTCAGAGCGATGGGCGGGATGACCACGTTGACACGTGAGCCGTCCTTGAGGCGCGCGTCACAGATGGGCGTCGACTCGTCGACGCGGCGTCCGACCAGGCTGACGATGCGGTCGATGACCTGGCGCATCTGCCGCTCGGACTCGAACACCGTCGCGGAGAGCACCGGCTCGCCCGCCTTCTCGACGTAGATCTGCTTCGGGTGGTTGGCCATGATTTCTGTGATCGTCGCGTCGGCGAGCAGCGCCTCCAGCGGGCCCAGGCCGAGCACGTCGTCGAGGACCGACTCGACCAGCCGCTCGCGGTCGGTCTTGGTCATGGTCATGGCGGTCGACCGGAAGTACTCGTCCGCGAGCTCGACGATCTTGGCCCGCACGCCTTCCTTGTTGCTGGAGTCGATCTGGTCCGCGAACTTCTCGATCAGCTTGGCGTGGATCTGCACCTTCGCCGCCGTGAAGGCGGGCATTTGCTCGCCGCCGGCGGCCGGACGTGGAGCAGGCGGAGCGGATGGGACCGGCGCGGCGGCACGCGGGACCGGGATGGCAGACGCGGTGGTGAACCCGCCGGCCACGCTGGCGCTCGCGGGACCGTTCCCGCCGGCGGTGGCGGCCGCCGGAACCCCCGTCTGATTCTGTTTTACCCGGTCTAGTAGGCCCATCTCAGTTCGCGCTCGAAGTGCGCCCGTGCAAGGGGCCCCCGCGGAATCGACCGATTCCGTGGGGCTTGAGCCCGGCCAACGTTAGCAGAGCGCGTGCCATTTCCCCGCCATCCGGTGAGGTTCCCAACGCTCGGTTCCCCGGTCTCTTAGCCGCCGGTCGTGAAGTTGAAGCGCTTGTTGACGTCGGTGGCGCTCACGCCCTTGGCCGCTGAGATCGTCAGGCACGCCGGGTCGGGCCCGGTCGGGGCCGGCTGGTAGTCGTGGGACGACTCCAGCGTGTACTTCAGCTGCACGCTGTTGGCCAGGAACCACTGGACGAACTCGGCATCGCATTGCGTCACCTCGATGGTGAGGCTGGACGTGACTCCACCCACCTGTCCCTGGTTCGTCGACGCCGCATTCGAGCCGGCCGCCGGCTGCACGTTGATCTGCGCCGGACCGACCTGGATGACCCGGATGTTGGTGAACACCGTCTTGACCACTGTCTGCACCGGGCCCACTTGCTGGCCGGTCTTGACGTTGAACAGCGTCAGCTGCGCGCTGGCGATCACCGTGATGTAGTCGCCGACGGTGATGTGGCCCGCGACACCCTGCTGCTCACCGGTGGGGATGGCCATTGCCACGTAACCCTGCGCCAGTGGGAGGAAGGCCGGGGCGTTGCTGGTGGTGATGAGGCCCGCGTCCCGGACCAGCATGTCCGATGTGATGACGGTGCCCTTGCTGATGTTCACCTGGGCGATCAGGTTCACGACGTCGCTGACCTTGGTGAATGTGTTCACGAAGACGCCCGAGACGTCTTGAGTCGTGAGGTCTTCCGACTTGATCGGGGCGCGCAGCGGAATGGCCGTGGCCGCGGTGACCACAGTGATTCTCGAACCACCTGCGAGACCGCCACCACCTCCGCCAAGCGTGCCAAGGAAAAAGACGCCACCTCCGGCGAGTAGGGCCAGGAGAAGGCCGACGATGATGAAAAGCCGACCGCCGCCCGGACGCGGTCTTGCCGGAGCTGGTGCCGTTGCCAAGGTTTAAGTCACCTCCGAATATGCGGGTCCAAAAAAGTGCGGTGTGATTGTAGCTATAGGGACTCAAATCGTCCCCCTCTTTCCGTAGTGCGATCCTGACCGAAATGCGGAGAGCCCCTCTCGGGGCTCTCCAGTAGAAGGTGCTATCTACGTGGGACTTGTCGTTAGCCGAGGGCGGCTACGACGTTCGAGAACACGTTCTTGATCTGGTTGCCCATCGTAAGAAGGATCACGATGACCACGATTGAAACAAGCACGAGGATCAGGGCGTACTCAACCATACCCTGGCCTTCCTGACGGGTCGTAAGGCTCCGAAGCTTCCAGTACAGGCTCAACATTTCTGCGATTTCACCTCCTTTCTCTCGAACTCCAGGACTTTCACCCTGCTAGACGGCCCTGGTGGCCGGTTCTTGCGGGGTCGCCGCCTGATCGCGACGAGATCCTATCCGGGCGGTCCCCGGCAGGTCAATTCAATAACGAAAGTCGGCGGGCGCCGGGTCGCTGGCTGCTAGATTCCGGCTCGCACATGGTGGCTGCCGGGGTTCGGTCGGAGCGGCGGACGAGCGCGTACTGGCGCAATCTCGTATTCGGCCGCGTGCTTCCTGCCCTCTTTTTCAGCCTGTTCGTCGCCAACCAGGTGCTGCAGCTGTCGGAGACGGTCCAGGGCGCCCGGACCTTCAGCGACTACCTGTTCGTCCTGCGCCAGGTGCTCGCGCTCAGCTACTTCACGATGCTGGTCGTCCTCTACAGCACCCGGCTGCCCCAGCGCGGCACCGACCACCGGCTGGGCGTGA
>VBIA01000102.1 GCA_005879985.1 Chloroflexota bacterium
CGCACGCCGAAGACGGCCTACCTCTTCTACTTCACCGACCGCAACGGCACGACGCATTTCGAGACCAACGAAACCGACTTCAACAAGGACATCCAGAAGTACGGCGTGAGTGGTTCCTGATATGAGAGGAAACCGCCTGGTTTCCTCTCATCGGGCCGCTCAACGGCCGTAGTCGATGGTGGGTTGCGCGCGGTTCTACCGGCCGGATTCGCGGCCCTGCTCTCCTTCCTCGAGCAGACCACCACGCCTGCTGTGCATGAGATAAAGGTCGTGGCTGGGCCAAGCCCAGCCACCCCGGCCACGCGGAGGCGCCAACGAGTGATGCCCTGAGGATCTTCCTTCTCGGCCACGGAATCTCCTACTCACGCAGCCCGGCGATGCAGTTCGCGGCATTCCGTGCCGCCGGTCTGGACTGGACGTACGACCTTCTTGACGTTCCGCCGGACGCGCTGACCGATGCGATCAAGAAGCTGCGCGCGCCTGATGCGGCCGGGGCGAACGTCACCATTCCTTACAAGCTGACAGTGATGGAGCACCTCGATCGCCTCGACGCCGACGCCCTCCGCGCGCATGCGGTCAACACGATCAGCCGCGACGGCGAGCACCTGGTCGGGTCGAACACCGACGTGGCCGGCATTCGGTCAGCGCTCGAGGAGGTCGGCCTGACCGACCCGCGCGGCGCGAAGGTCGTGGTGCTTGGCGTCGGTGGTTCCGCAAGGGCGGCAGGTGTCGCGCTCGAGGGCGCCCACATGACGTTCATCGCGCGCCACCCTGACAAAGCGGGCGAGCTGCCGGGACACGTGGCGGCGTGGTTCGACCACGGCTGGGAGTCAGATGCCCGAGCCGCAGACCTGCTGTTGAACGCGACACCGCTCGGGCGTCGCGAGGAGATGCCGCTGCGCCCGAACGCGTTGCCCAAGGAAGGAGCGGTGGTCGACCTGGTCTACGTCGCAGGGGGCACACCGCTCGTCCGCAAGGCGCGCTCGCTCGGCCTGCGCACCGCCGACGGCTGGGGCGTGTTGGTCGCCCAGGGGGCGCGATCGTTCGAGATCTGGACCGGGAAGCCGGCCCCTGTCGACGCGATGCGCGAAGCTCTCACACAATGAATCCGCTGGCCGTCGCGATCGCCTGGGCCGTGGTCGGGGCCCTGGCCGGGTGGGTCATGCGCTGGGGATCCGTCAAGCTCGCCCGCCTCGAGGGCCTGGAGCCCGGCTTCAAGCGCTGGCAGGTTTATGGCCCGCCGATTGTTTCCGCCGCCCTTTTCGCCGTGTTCGGTTACGCGTTGGCCGGCTCACCGAGCCTGCTCGCGCTGCGCAGCATCTTCGTGCTCGTGCTCGTCCAGGTGATCTTCTTCGACTTCGAGCACCACCTGATCCTCGACCGGGTGATGTTCCCGGCGATGGCGGTCGCCGCGATAGTGAGCCTGTTAAGTCATCCGTGGTGGGCCGGCCTCGCGACAGGGTTCGGCGCCGGCTTGCTGTTCTTCCTTCTCGCGGCGGGCGGCTCGGCGCTGATGAAGCAAGAGGCGCTCGGTTTCGGCGACGTGAAGCTCGCGATCTTCATGGGCCTGCTGCTCGGCGTGCCGATGATCTTCAGCGCGCTGTTCTACGGAGTTCTCTTCGCCGGCATCGGCGCCATCGCCTTCATCGTCTGGCATCGGTCGTTGAAGGGCAACATCGCCTACGGCCCCTACCTCGCCGCGGGAGCGCTGCTCGGTCTCTACTTCCTTCCGTTACCCTAGGCGCCGATGGCGGGCCAGCTGCTTCCCGGCGAGAACCTCATCCTCAAGCTCCACCAGCACTGGATCTTCGTAGCCAAGTCACTCCTGATCCCGATCGCGCTCCTCCTGCTGGTGGTGGTGGCGGACATCGTCCTCGGCTCCACCAGCGCGACCAACATCCGGCTTCCGCTGACGCTGGCGATCGTGGCGATCGCACTGCTGTGGCTCATCATCGTGTGGATCCGCTGGCAGTCGATCGTCTACACGCTGACCGACCAGCGCATCAAGCTCGAGACTGGCGTGTTCTCGCGGTCGGAGAAGATCATCCCGATCGACCGAATACAGGACTGCACGACGCGGCAGTCGCTGCTGGGGCGGGTCCTTGGCTATGGACGCGTCGAGGTCGATGCCGCGGGCGCCCAGGGTGCCGAGGTGCTCGAGCACCTGCCCAGGCCGGGTGTGTTTCGTGACCACGTGTTTGTGCAGTCGGAGCGCCGGCGCGGTGTCATTCCCAGCAGCCCGACCGGCCAGTCAGGCGTCTGAACCCATATTTCGGCGCCCAAGAAGAGCCTTGCGCTCATCGGCTTCATGGGCTCGGGCAAGAGCGTGGTCGGGGCGCTTGTGGCTTACCGCGCGCGAGTGCCTTTCCGCGACCTCGATTTCATGATCGAGAACGAAGCCGCAATGAGCATCCACGAGATCTTCGCAAGGCGCGGCGAGGCCGCCTTTCGCAGCCTGGAATCGCGGCTCCTGTCTGACGCGCTGCAGAGCGGCGCGGTCGCGGCGCTGGGCGGCGGCACCGTGATGGACGACGCAAACTGGCGGCTGATCCAGCAGCGCTCTATTGCGGTGTACCTCGAGCTTTCCTTCGAGGCCATCTGGGAGCGCATCGGCCGAAGCGAGAATCGACCACTCGTCGCCGGCCGCCTGCGCCGTGAGGTGGCCGATCTGTTCGAGCGGCGCCGCCCGCGCTACGAGGAGGCGGCGTACCGGGTCGACGCCGATCGCTCGCCGGATGAGGTGGCCACGGACCTGTTGGCGCTTTGGCCCGGCTGATCGTCGACACGCCCGGCGGCACGTACCCCGTGCACATCGGTCGCGGGGTGCTGAAGGAGCTGCGCCGAACGATGGCGCGGCTCGAGCCGACCGCCGCGGTGGTGATCGCGGACACCAGCGTGCGGCCGATCGCGCACGCGGCGGCGAAGCACCTCAAGGCGGCGCGGGTCAAGAACGCGATCTATGTCGTACCGGGTGGCGAGAGATCGAAGTCGCTCGCTGGGCTCGCCGGCCTGCTCGCGTTTCTGGAGCGCCAGCGGATCGACCGCGGGGGCTGCATCGTGGCGGTCGGCGGCGGCACCGTAGGCGACCTTGCAGGCATGGCCGCCTCGACCTGGCTGCGCGGCATCCGCTACGTCGAGGTGCCCACCACTTTGCTCGCGATGGTCGACTCCAGCATCGGCGGCAAGACCGGCGTGAACGGCGTGCGCATGAAGAACGCCATCGGCACGTTCTGGCAGCCCTCGGCGGTCATCTCCGACCTGGCCTGCCTGGACACGCTGCCCCGCAGCCGGTACAGGGAGGCCTTCGCCGAGGTTGTAAAGTACGCCGTCGCCATGGACCGCGGACTGTTCGACCTCCTCCACCGAGAGAGCGCGCGACTCACCGCGGGCGATCAGGACGCGCTCGAGGACGTGATCGAACGCTGTGCGACCGCCAAGGCGCTGGTGGTGGCACGCGACGAGCGTGATCGCGGGCCGCGCGCGATCCTCAACTACGGCCACACGGCCGCGCACGCCCTCGAAGCCGCGAGCCGCTTCCGCATCTCGCATGGGCGCGCCGTGGCGTTCGGCATGAGGGTCGCCGCGAACATGGCGCTCGACCTCGGCCTGTGCTCCGATCGGTTGGTCGCCGCGCAGGATGAGCTGCTCATGACCTACGGACTTCGTGACGAGCATCCGCGCGTGTCGCTGGACAGGATGATGGCCGCCATCCCGACCGACAAGAAAGCCAGGCGCGGTCGGGTGGCGTGGGTGCTGCCACGCCGCATCGGCCACGCGGTCATCGGTCAGGACGTGCCCGCGCGGCTCGTGCGGCGGGTCGTGCGAAGGGCGATCGCGTGACCAAGATCGTGGTCGTCAACGGCCCCAACCTGAACCTGCTGGGCAAGCGAGAGCCTGAGATCTACGGCAAGCGGTCGCTCGCAGACCTGAACGACATGTTGCGGGCGCGCGCGGCCGAGCTGCACGTGCAGGTGTCGCTTTTCCAGAGCAACAGCGAGGGCGAGATCATCGACTTCCTGCAGAAGGAAGCGCCTGGTTCGGCAGGCGTGATCATCAACCCGGGCGCGTTCTCTCACTACTCGCTTGCCCTGTACGATTGCCTGCAGGCGCTCGCGCTCCCGGTGGTGGAGGTTCACCTCTCGAACATCCACGCGCGCGAGAAGTTTCGATCCAAAAGCGTGACGGCACGCGCGGCTCGTGGCGTCATCACCGGACTGGGATTCGACGGCTATAAGCTGGCGCTGGAGTACCTGACGGAACAGGGTGGTAAGCACTAACGACTTTCGCGCGGGGACGATGTTCGAGATGGACGGTCAGCTTCTGTCCATCGTGACGGTCGAGCACATCAAGCTGGCGCGCGCCGGCGCGGTCATCAAAGCCAAGCTGCGCAACGTGATGACGGGCTCGATCTTCGAGCAGAGCTTTCGCAGCGGAGACAAGTTCAAGACGGTCCGCATCGATAGCACCGAGGCGACTTACCTGTACACCGACGGCAACCACCATTACTTCATGGACTCACGGACGTACGACCAGGTGGCCGTGGACGAGGACATGCTCGAGGACGTTTTGCCGTTCCTGAAGGAGGGCAGCGAGGTGTTCCTGCAGCGCCACGACGACCGCCTCATCGGCGTGGGGCTCCCGATCAACGTCGAGCTCAAGGTCGTCGCGACGGATCCAGGCTTTCGCGGCGACACCGTGTCCGGCGCGACCAAGCTCGCAAAGCTCGAGACCGGGGCGACCATTCAGGTGCCCCTGTTCCTCCAGACGGGCGATGTCGTCCGGGTCGACACACGAACTCGGACCTACATAGAGCGCGCCTGATTTTTGTAGCCGGCCACTAGCCGCGCCATGGGCAGGCGGCGTATGGTGGCCGGATGGGAGAGACCGCCACTCTCGGAGCCGTACGTGTTGCCAACGAGGTGATCGCCAGCATCGCGGCGATGGCCGCCTGCGAGGTCGAAGGCGTAGCGGGCATGGACGAGGCAGCGGCTCGGCATTTCGGAGACTGGGTCAGGCGGCAGACGGCTCACCGCGGTGTGCGCGTGCAGGTCGAGGCCGACCGCTCGATCCACCTGGAGGTCTTCATCTCGGTCGACTCGGAGTCGCAGTTCGCGCCGGTCGCCAGCGCGGTGCAGAGCAACGTCGTCGAGGCGACGGAGCGGATGCTTGGTCTCGAGATCGGCGAGGTGAACGTCTTCGTCTCCAGCGTGGCGTTTGCCAACTAGGGCGGAGGCGCGGCGGGAAGCCCACCGGCGAGAGATTCGGCGATCCAGGGGTCCCTCCCGCGACTGCGTCGCGGGGACCCCAGAGGTAGCTCCGAGCAGCGGAGCGAGCGCATTGGAGAACTGCGTGAGCGAGCAGCCGAACCGCTGGGGTCCCCGCGCGTAGCGCGGGAGGCAGTGGGCCGCATGGGCGCCGAAGATCCGCCGGTGCGCTCTCCCGGCCGCGCCTCTAAACCACACCGAAGCCACTCCGGCAAGAGGCACCAGGCGCGCGAGCTGGCGCTGCGGGTCCTGTTCCAGCTCGAGACGTCGACCGACGATCCCGACGAGGTGCTGCAGTACCACGCGGCCGAGGGCGCGGCCACGCCCGAGATCGCGGCGTTCGCGAGCGACCTGGTGCGGGGCGTGCTCGCCAACCGCGAAGAGCTCGACGCCGTGCTCCGCGAAGCGTCCGAGCACTGGAAGGTCGAGCAGATGGCCAAGGTGGATCGCACGATCCTGCGCATCGCCGTCTACGAGCTGACGATCGACAAACACGTGCCGCCAAAGGCCGCGATCAACGAGTCGATCGAGCTGGCCAAGACCTTCTCCGGCGACGACGCCGGACGGTTCGTGAACGGTATCCTCGGCCGCGTCGCCTCCGCCATCGCGTGAGCGCGGAACCGGCCGACGTTCTGGACCGCCTGGAGCGGGCGATCGCCCGCCTTTCGGACCCGAACGCGCCGCTGGAGGAGCTGGTCAGCGCCCACGAGCTGGCGCTCAAGCTGCTGGACCAGGCGGAGGAGGAGCTGAAGGCTTTGAGGTCCCGTGTCGAGGACCTCAGCCGACAATTGCAGCCGTGACCTTTCTTTTGCCGCCGGTCGTGGCCTGGGCGATCGCCCAGGTGGCCAAGGTGGCTCTGAGCTCGATCCGGCAGCGCCGGCTGAACCGGCTCGTCCAGGACCTGGTGCACATGCGCGGAATGCAGGAGATGGAGCTTCGCGAGCTGCTCGGGCACACGCCGTTCGAGGTGCTGGTGGGCGCGGTGCTCGGCGTCGCGGTCGGGTTGATCCTCTAGTGCCGCGCCTGGACGCGCTGGTGACGAAGGCCGGTCTGGCGCCGTCGCGAGAGCGCGCTCAGGCGCTCATCCTCGCGGGCAAGGTCAAGGTCGACGGCGAGACGGTGCGCAAGCCCGATCGCGCGGTCGCCGAGGGCACGCCCATCGCGGTCGACGCAGACCAGGAATACGCGAGCCGCGGCGCGCTCAAGCTCGGGCCGGCGCTCGACCGGTTTGGCGTCGATGTCACGGGCCGGGTGTGCGCTGACATCGGCGCCTCAACGGGAGGATTCACCGACGTGCTCCTCCGGCGCGGAGCCGGCGTGGTCGTGATCGAGCGGGTCAACGCGCGCAATCTCGAGTCATTCCCCGAGCCGGTCAGCCTGGTCGTGATCGACGTCTCGTTCATCGGCCTGGAGAAGGTGCTGCCGGCGATCACTGCTGCAGCTCCGAGGGCCGAGGTGGTTGCCCTGTTCAAGCCGCAGTTCCAGGTCGAGCGCCCGCAGGTGGGGAAGGGAGGGATCGTGCGCGACCTCGATGCAGTCGAGGGCGCGCTGCGGCGATTCCGCGATTGGTGCGCGGCCAACTCGTTGCGCGTGCTTGGCGAGGCGCCGTCAGAGCTCGCCGGCGCCGACGGAAACCGAGAGATCTTCATTCACATTGCGGGTCCGGCCCGATGATCGCCTGCATCGTCTCCGGCCCGGGCGCGCCCGAACCGATCCTGCAGCGGGCCGAGCAGATCTTTGCCCAACACGGCGTCGAATGCTGGCACGCAAGACGGGACCAGCCCGAGACCGCCATTGCGCCGCGGCTCACGAAGACCGACCTTCTCATGACGCTCGGCGGCGACGGCACGTTCCTTGCCGGGGCTCGCCTTGCGGGGCCGCGGGGAATCCCGCTGCTCGGCGTCAACCTCGGCCGGCTCGGCTTCCTCACGGAGCTCGAAGAGGACCAGCTCGAGACCGGCGTGACCGGATTCATCGAGGGCAAGCACCGAATCGAGGAGCGCACGATCCTCCAGGTCGAGCTGCTGCGGGGGTCGCGTCGAGTGGCACGCAGCATGGGACTCAACGAGGTTGTGGTCGACCGCGCCGAGGACGCCCGCATGCTGCGCGTGCAGATCGAGGTCGGAGGGCAGGGCGTGGGTGTGATCGACGCCGACGGCGTCATCGTCGCCACCGCAACCGGTTCGACCGCGTACGCGCTGGCCACCGGCGGGCCCATCCTTGAGCCGACCCTGCGCGACCTGCTGCTCGTGCCGATGAACCCGTTCGCCCTGACGGTGCGCCCGATCGTCTTCTCGCCGCAGCAGGACATCGTCCTGTCGATCGTGCGCGGCCCGGCCGAGATGCGCGTCGACGGCGGACGTCGCGGCCGGGCGGTTGCCACCGGAGACACGCTGCGATGCAGCCCGCATCCACGACGTCTCAAGGTGATCCGCTTCGGTCCGCCCGAGGACTTCTATCGCCGGTTGGGCGACAAGCTGGGCTGGGGTCGGCCGCTCGTCCCGATGAAGTAGCTTCGCCGTCGACCTGAGGTAGGCTTACCGACCGAATGGAACCGCCGATCGCTGGCCCACGCCCAGGGCGAGAGGCCCGGCGGCAGACCGTCGCCGAGAGATTCGGCGAACCAGGTGGTCCAGATTCGGGCGAAGCGACGAGCAGCGGAGCGAGCGCATCAGAGAGGCGATGCGTGAGCGAGCAGCGCAGGAGCTGAGCCCGAAGATGGGCCGCATGGGCGCCGAAGATCCGGCGACGGGTCTGCCCGCCGGGCCTCGCATCAGCACTCCAGTCTTCGAGGGACCGCTGGAGCTTTTACTCGCTTTGGCCGAGCGTGAAGAGGTCGACATCTTCCAGGTGTCGCTCGCCCGCATCACCGATGCCTATCTCGCCGAGATCGCCCAGCGCGAGGTGCAGGACCCGAACGAGATGGCGGAGTTCCTCTGGATGGCTGCACGCCTGCTGCTGCTCAAGTCCATCCGCCTCCTGCCCGGCGAGCAGCCCACCGATGAGGAAACCGAGCTGCTCGGATGGGAGGAAGACGTGCGGCAGCGTCTCGAGGAGTACCGCGCGTACAAGGCGATGGCGCAGGACCTGATGACGCGCGCCGAGCAGGAGGTGTTCGCATTCCCACCCGCGGCGCGGCCGGTGGAGGCGGGGGGCCAGGAGGAGCCGCTCGATGTCGACGTGCTCGTGGCGGCGTTCAACAGCGTGCTCGCGCGCATCCCGCCCCGACCGGTCGTCATCACCGGACGCACATGGACGCTCGAAGAGAAGCTGGACGTCATCACGAAACGCCTGCGCAAGGGACCGATCGAGCTGCTCGCGCTCATCCTCGAATCTGAGGACCGGCTCGAGGCGGTGGTGACGTTTGTCGCCGTGCTCGAGCTCGTTCGGCGCTCGGCGATCACCGTGCGGCAGAAGGAGCGATTCGGTCCGATTCACATCGAGGCACGGGCTGCATGAGCGCCCTTTCCGCGCAGGTCGAGGCGATCCTCTTCAGCTCCAACCGCCCGCTCAAGGTGCGCGAGCTGCAGCAGGCGACCGACTCGGGGCGTGATGAGGTCGAGCACGCGTTGGACGAGCTGCGTTTGGTCCTCGACGACCGGGGCGTGATGCTCATGCGCCATCACGACGAGCTGCACCTCGCCACGCGGCCCGAGCATGCGGCGGCCGTGCGCCGCGCGCTGCGCCCAGAGGCGTCCGGCAAGCTCTCGCCCGCGGCCTACGAAACCCTCGCCATCGTCGCCTACAACCAGCCCGTTCCGCGCTCGCGCATCGAGGAGGTCCGCGGCGTCAACTGCGAGAGCGTGCTCACGAACCTCGAGCTGCGTGACCTGATCGCCGAGGTCGGCCGCGGCAGCGGCCCGGGCCAGCCGAAGCTGTACGGCACGACGATGAGATTCCTGCAGGTGCTGGGTCTCGAGTCGCTCGACCACCTGCCGGCCCCCGGCAGCGGTGCGTGAGCGAAACGAGGCTCAACGCATACCTCGCGCGCTCCGGCGTTACGAGCCGGCGTGGCGCTGACAGGTTGATCGCCTCCGGCTCGGTGCGGGTCAATGGCCGCGTACCGCCGCCCGACGGCGTGATGGTGGACCCCACCCGCGACCGCGTCACGGTGGACGGCCGGACCGTCAAACCCGCGACTGAGTACCGCTACGTGATGCTCAACAAGCCGCTTGGCGTGATCACCACCGCGAAGGACGAAGCCGGCCGCACCAGTGTCCTCGATGTGCTGGGCGACGGCGCGTCGGGCCACCGCGTGTTTCCTGTCGGGCGGCTCGACGCGGACTCCACGGGGCTGCTGCTGCTCACCGACGACGGTGAGGTCGCCTACCGTCTGACGCATCCCCGCTACAAGGTTGACAAGGAGTACGTCGCGATGGTTGGCGGAAGCCCGAGCCGCAGCGACATTGCGCGGCTGCGCTCCGGCGTGGAGCTGGACGACGGCGTTACCGCCCCGGCGGAGGTCGACGTGCTGCGCGTGCTTCCGGGACCGGCCGCCGAGGTGCGCGTGGTCATTCGCGAGGGCCGGTACCGCCAGGTGAGGCGCATGCTGCTGGCGATCGGCCATCGGGTGCACGCGCTCAACCGCACCGCCTACGGGCCGCTTCGTCTCGGCCGCCTCAAGCCAGGAAACTGGCGCGTCCTTCGCCAAGGAGAGGTCGCGGCGCTGCGGAGAGCGGCGGGCATTCAATGATCGTCACCATCGACGGCGGTGTCGCGTCGGGCAAGTCGGCGGTGGGAAAGCGCGTGGCCGACGCGCTCGGCCTTCCGTTCATCGACAGCGGACTGATGTATCGCGCCATCACCCGACTCGGCGCCGAGCGCGGAATCGACCCACACGATTCGGTAGCAACAACCGCCCTTGCGCACAGCACCGTGATGAAGATCGACGGCGAGCGCGTGTGGGCCGGCGGCAAGGAGCTCACGGAGGGCATCTACGACACCGACTTCTCCGACGCCCTGCCGGTGATCTCAGCGACGCCAGGCGTGCGCGAGGCTCTGGTCGCGCAGCAGAGACGGATGGGCGAGCACGGCGTCGTCATGGCGGGCCGCGACATCGGCACCGTCGTGTTTCCAAACGCCGACCACAAGTTCTTCCTCACGGCGAGCCTGGCCGAGAAGGTGCGGCGCCGCGCGGCTCAGTACGAGCGGCGTGGAGAGGCGGTCGACGAGGACGCGATGCGCAAGGAGGTCGAGCTGCGCGATCGCGTCGACTCCGAGCGGGCGGTTGCGCCGCTGAGACCCGCCGATGATGCGGTCGTGATCAACACCGACGACCTGTCGCTCGATGACGTGGTCGACACGATCATCACCGAGATCGAGGACACGGTGGGCGGCGAGTGATCTACCGCTTCATGACGTGGCTGATGCGTTTTCTCACACGGTCGTTTCTGGTCGGCGGCCTGTTCACCGTTAAAGGAAGAGAGAACGTTCCGGCCACAGGCGCCCTTCTTGTGTGCGCGAATCACGCGGGCACGCTTGATCCGCCGATGGTGCCGGGCTTCACGCCGCGCCTCGACGCATGGACGATTGCAAAGTCAGAGTACTTCACCACGCCGGCTGCCCCCATCTTCAGGTGGTACCACGCGTTTCCGGTGGTCCGGCACTCGGCCGACCGGGCTGCGTTGAAGCGCTCGTTCGACCTCTTGCGCGACGGCCACGCGCTGATCATCTTTCCCGAGGGCACGCGTACTCCGTCGGGCACGCTCGAGAAGCCTGAGCCCGGAGCGGGGTTCATCGCGCAGAAGTCGGGAAGCGCGGTCGTACCGGTTGCGTTGGTCGGGACCCGCGAGGCGATGCCCAAGGGCGCGTGGCTGCCGCGACGCGGGCCAGTGTCAGTGACGTTCGGCAAGCCGTTTCGGGTCGCCGCGAAGAAGCCCGACGGCACGAAGGTCGGCCATCAGGACGCGTCCGACGCGATCATGCTGCACATCGCGGAGCTGCTCCCGCCGAACATGCGCGGAGAGTTCAGCGACCTCGAAAGTCAGCGCAGACGGCTGGAGGGAGTGACTACTCCGGCCTAACGCAGCGGGGTTGGCCGAGCCCGGCCATGACTTTGTTCCGGGTTTCCTCTAATAGCTTTATGTGACTTGCGGCCGAGCCCAGTCATCTTCGGTGACCGAGCCGAGGGCCGGGTTGAAGCAGGCGTCGAAGGCCTCCTTCAGCGTTTGCGGCGTCAGCCGCGGCGATTCCTGCCTGTAGTTGGCCAGGTCCACGAGTCGTGCGACGAGCGACCGCGGGTGCGAGCCTCGAAGCGGCTTCTTGCCGTAGAGGGTGTGCAGGAGGTAGGTGACCGCGTTCGGGTCGAACGAGACGCCCTGGCGCTCGCACTCGTATCTCAGGATCCGGCCGAACGCCTCCGGCGACGGGTTGCCGACGCCGATCTTGTACGCCATGCGGCGCAGGAACGCTTCGTCGACGAGCTCGGTGGGCGAGAGGTTGGTCGAGAACACCACCTGGCACAGGAACGGAAGCTCGATCTTGCGGCCCGACGCCGAGAGGTCGAGGTAGTCGACCTTCTTCTCCATCGGGACGATGAAGCGGTTGAGGAGCCGCATCGGCGGCACTTCCTGGCGTCCGAAGTCGTCGATCACGAACACGCCCGCGTTGGCCTTCCACTGCATCGGCGCTTCGTAGTAGCGATTGGCGGTGTCGTACGTGAGGTCGAGCTGTTCCAGCTTCAGCTCACCACCGGCCACCACGACCGGCCGCTCGACCTTGACCAACCGGCGGTCGATGGGCTGCTCGCCCTCGGAGATCTTGTGGTAGACGGGGTCGATGACCCGGACGATCTCGTCGCCGATCGCGACCGCGTGCGGGATCTCGATCGGCGCGCCCATCAGCAGCGCCATGCGCTCGGTGATGGTGCTCTTGCCGTTGCCTGGGGCCCCGAAGATGAACAGCGAGGCGCGCGACACCATCGCGCCGCCGATCTGGTCGATGACATGCTGCTCGAGCTCGAGCTGGCCCAGCGCCTTCTTCAGCGCAGCGTCGGTAACGTTGGCCTTGCCGGTGACCTGCGAGCGGATGAGCGTGAGGTAGTCGTCGAAGTTGATGGGGCAGGGGCCGAGGTATCGCGTTTGGACCGATGACATCTCGGCCGCGCGCTGCCTGCCGGCGGACGAAACCGTGTAGCTCATGCGCACCGGGATCGGGCGACCGGCTGCAGTGTCTCGAACGGAAGCCCAAGCCTCGATTCAATCGCGGCGCCGCTCAGCTGATCGGCAAAAGCAAGGGTGCGTAGGAGGAGGCTCGCGACCAGGTCTCGGCGGACGTGAAGGTCCTCGAGGCGCCGCGGGGCTTCGATCGCACCCGTTACCACGCGCGCAAATATACCAATCAGCGCTGGGGCAGCCCCTCGTTAAGAGGGCCTTAATCGACGGCTACAGGCAACAGTAGAATCCCCACCGGTGCCGGAGTACGTAGCCCTTGACCTCGAGACCACAGGTCTCGATCCGGCCCGCGATCGGGTCATCGAGGTGGGCGCGGTGGCGTTCACCCCCGACCGTACGCTGGCCACCCTGGAGCGACTTGTCGACCCCCAGCGACCGCTGCCGGACGCTGTCGCCCGGCTGACCGGGATCACTCAGGCCGACCTCAAAGGCGCGGCCACCGCCGAGTCCGCGGTGCGCGAGCTGATCCATTTCATCGGCGGGCGCCAGCCAGTCGGCCACGGGGCGCGCCTTGACATGGAGTTCCTGACTGCATCGGGGCTATGGGACGCCAAGTCGGACATCCTCGACACGCTGGACGTGGCGCGCATCCTGATGCCGGCGGCCGCCAGCCACAGCCTTCCACTTCTCGCGACCGAGCTCGGCTTCTCGCAGCCGCGACCGCATCGCGCGCTCGACGACGCCGATGCGACCCGGCAGCTGTTGCTGCGCCTACGTGAGGATGCCGCGGCCCTCGACGAAGGGCTCAAGGAGTCGGTGCTCGCCTTGGTCGCGCCTTACGGATGGGCGCTCGCGCGCTTCTTCGCCGAAGCCCTGACGGCGCCGAACCCCGAGACCCCTGCGACGCCGGTCGCCGGTCGCCGGTCGACCGCGCCAAGGCCCGGAGCGACGCCGCCTCCCGACGACCCGCACGAAATCGCCGCCATGCTTGCCCCCGAAGGCGCACTGGCCGGGACGCTGCCTGGCTACGAGCACCGCGAGCCCCAGCTACAGATGGTGCTTGCCGTCGCGCAGATCCAGGCGCGCAGCGGCACGCTGCTGGTCGAGGCAGGCACCGGGACGGGCAAGAGCATCGCGTACCTCGTGCCGTCGCTCGCTCGCGCAGTCCGCCAGAAGGAACGCGTGGTGGTCTCGACGCACACTCACACGCTGCAGGAGCAGCTGATGAACAAGGACCTTCCGGGCCTGTCGCAGCTGCCCTGGGACTTCAAGGCGTGTTTGCTCAAAGGCCGCTCGAACTACATATCGTTGCGGCGCTGGCGCCGCTACCTCGCCGAGCCGTGCGAGAACGCGGAGGAGCTTCGCTTCAGGCTGAAGGTGCTGGTGTGGCTGCACACCACTGAAAGCGGTGACCGTTCAGAGCTCCGCCTGCAGGGTCGTGAGGAGGTGCTGTGGACTCACATCGCCTCCGACCCGCTCGACTGCGTCGGCGTGCGCTGCACCGCCGAGGACTGCTACGTCCATCGGGCTCGCGCCGAGGCGGAGGCGTCGGACCTCGTCGTAGTCAACCACGCGCTTCTGCTCGCTGACGCCGAGGTGGGCGGCGGGTTGCTTCCGGACTACGACCACCTGGTGGTCGACGAGGCGCACCACCTGGAGGAGTCGGCCACGCAGGGCCTGCGCCAGGAGGTCGATGGACCTGGCCTCGAGGCGCTGCTCGACCGCCTCGCCAGCCGGCCCGCGGGCACCGCGTCGGCCGCGGGGCTGCTGGAGGAGCTTCGCGCGCAGCCGCGTCTGGGCTCGGCGAGCAATGAGCTCGAGAGCGCGATCGCGCTGGCGACCGGGGCTCGTTCGCGCGTGCACGACCTTTTCGCGATCGCCACGGATTTCGTCCTGGAGCGGCTCAGCGACGGCGAGCGCCGCGAGGAGTCGCTCAGGCTCACGCCGCAGCTGCGTGAGGACGAAGACTGGGACGGCGTCGAGCTCGCGGGCGAGAGCGCGGCCACCGCGCTGGCGGCGTTGGAGACGGTGCTTCGCGCTGCCGTCACGCAAGCGCGCGATTGGCTGGGCGGTGACGAAGCGGATCAGGGCGTGCGCGAGCTGGAGATCATCCGCGGCCGCCTGCTGGGCGCGCTCCTGCTCATCGGCGAAGCGATCGGCGACCCGCATCCCAACCGCGTGTACTGGTTCGCGCAGGTGCAGAAGGACGACACGGTGGTGCTGCGCTCGGCGCCGCTGAACGTCGGCGCGCTGCTGCGCGATCGCGTCTACGCCGAGAGGCGCTCCATCGTGTTCACGTCTGCGACGCTGACGGTGGGCGGGACGTTCGACTACTTCCGCTCGCGCATAGGCCTTGGCGAGAACGTCGAGGAGCTCGTGCTGCCGTCACCGTTCGACTTCTACCACCAGGCGCTCGTTTGCCTGCCCTCGGACTTTCCGCTGCCTGAGGACGAGGACTTCGACCGCGCTGTCGAGGACACGGTCGCGGAGACTGCCCGGCGGGCCGGAGGCCGCACGCTCGTCCTTTTCACATCGCACCGCCAGCTGCGCGATATCCACACCGCGCTGAAGCATCGCGTCGACCTCGACGAGCTGCTCATTCTCGGCCAGGGCATCGACGGGCAGCGCAGGCAGCTGCTCAAGTCGTTCCAGGAGACCGACCGCACGCTGCTGCTCGGCACTTCGACGTTCTGGGAGGGCATCGACGTGCCCGGCGACCGGCTGAGCTGCGTCATCGTCGTGCGCCTGCCATTCGCGGTCCCGACCGAGCCCGTCTTCGCTGCGCGCGCCGAGCAGCTGCGCGACTCGTTCGGCCAGCTGGCGCTGCCGCAGGCCGCGCTGCGCCTGAAGCAGGGGTTTGGACGGCTGATCAGAACGTCGACCGATCGCGGCGTGGTCATCATCCTCGACCATCGCATCCTCGGCCGTGACTACGGCCGCGCGTTCCTGGAGGTGCTGCCGCCGGCGTCGCGCTTCGTCGGACCGGCATCCGAGATCCCGGACCACGTCGCCACCTGGCTCGGGTGAGCACCCTCTACGTGGTGGCGACGCCCATAGGAAATCTCGAGGACGTCAGCGCCCGCGCGCTGCGCGTGCTCGGCGAAGTCGGCGCGATCGCGGCGGAGGACACGAGGGTGACGGCGCGACTGCTCGCGCGCCACGGCATCCGCAAGCCGCTCATCAGCTACCGCGCGCCGGTCGAGCGGCGCGGTCTGCCGCGAGTGCTGTCGGCCCTGGACTCCGGCGACGTGGCCCTGGTGAGCGACGCCGGGACGCCGACGCTGTCCGATCCGGGTGACGCGCTGGTCAATGCGGCCTGGGCGGCCGGCCACAAAGTGGTACCGATACCCGGACCGAGCGCCATCGCCGCGGCTCTGTCGATCGCCGGCCTGGGGGGACCGGGGTTCACCTTCATCGGCTACCTGCCGCGCAAGCCGGGTGAGATGCGCAGGCTGCTGGCCTCGCTGTCCGACGACCCGAAGCCGGCGGTCGCCTTCGAGTCGCCGTATCGCATCAAGCGGTCGCTCGCGGTCGTTGCGGAGGTGCTGCCGGACCGCCGGCTGACGCTCGCCCGCGAGCTGACGAAGGTGCACGAGGAGGTGCTTCGCGGTACGGCCGCGGAGGTTGCCTCCGCGCTCGGCGACAACGTGCGTGGTGAAATTACCCTCGTCATCGGTGGCAAGACCAAAGGCTGACCCCCGCACCATCCTCGTCGCGCCCGCGTGGCCCTACGCGAACGGACCCCGTCACATCGGCCACGTGGCGGGCTTTGCCGTGCCCGCGGACGTGCTCGCGCGCTTCGAGCGTCTGCGCGGCTCGCGCGTGCTGATGGCGAGCGGCACCGACGAGCACGGCATGCCGATCACGTACGAGGCGGACAAGAAGGGCATCGCGCCGCAGGAGTTCGTCGACCAGCACAGCGCGACCATCGTCGAGGACCTCCGCCGCCTCGGCATGACCTACGACATCTTCACGCGCACCACGACGCGCAACCACTACCGCGTGACCCAGGACCTGTTCCTCAAGCTTTACGAGAAGGGCTACCTCGTGAAGAAGACGCAGATGGGCGCGTTCGACCCGGCGTCCGGGCGCACGCTCCCCGACCGATACATCGAAGGCAAGTGCCCGATCTGCGGATTCCCGGATGCGCGCGGCGACCAATGCGACAACTGCGGCAACCAGCTGGACCCGATCGACCTCATCAACCCGCACCAGCGCGGCAGCGATGCACCGGTCGAGTTTCGTGAGACCGAGCACTTCTTCTTCGACCTGCCTGCCTTCGGGACCCAGCTCGCCGAGTGGATCGAGCAGCACCAGGACTGGCGGCCCAACGTGCGCAAGTACTCGCTCGAGTTCGTGCGCAACCTCAAGCCGCGCGCGATCACGCGCGACCTCGACTGGGGCGTGCCGGTGCCGCTTCCGGGCTGGGAGGACAACCCGCACAAGAAGATCTACGTCTGGTTCGACGCGGTGATCGGTTATCTGTCCGCCTCGATCGAGTGGGCGGTGCAGCGCGGCGAGCCTGATGCGTGGAAGGGCTGGTGGGAGAACCCCGAGTCCTGGCACTACTACGTGATGGGCAAGGACAACATCACGTTCCACACGGTGCTGTGGCCGGCGATCCTGATGGGCGCGGGCAACCTCGAGCTGCCCGATGACATCGTCGCCTCCGAGTACTTGAACATGAGCGGCAAGAAGCTGTCGACGAGCCGCGGCGGGCAGATGATCCTTGTCGGCGATTTCCTCGACAGGTACGACCCGGATGCTCTCCGCTACTACCTTATGATCGCCGGCCCGGAGAACCAGGACACGGACTTCACGTGGGACGAGTTCGTACGCCGCAACAACGACGAGCTGGTCGCCACGTGGGGCAACCTGGTTCACCGCACGCTGGTCAACGTGCACCGCAACTTCGGTGCGGTACCCAAACCGCAGACGCTGACCGACACCGACAGGGCGCTCATCGAGGAAAGCGAGGCAGCCCTGGGCGACGTGGCGGCGCAGCTCGAGCAGGCGCGGTTCCAGAACGCGCTCAAGCTCGCCATGGCCATGGCGGCGAAGGTGAACGTCTACCTCGGCACCGAGCAGCCGTGGCACTCCATCAAGAAGGACCGCGAGCGCGCGGGCACCGTCCTTTACGTGGCGCTGCGGTGCGTCGACAACCTGAAGACGATGCTCACGCCGTTTCTCCCGTTCTCGTCGCAGAAGCTGCACTCGATGCTCGGCTACGACGACGTGATCGCGCCCCAGCCGGAGGTGCGCGAGCACTCGGAGGACGGCGGCTCGCACAGCGTGATCACCGGGGACTACGGCGAGCCGCTCGATCGGTGGCGCCCGTCGGAGCTCGAGCCTGGCCGTAAGCTGCCCGAACCCCAGGCGCTGTTCAAGCGCCTCGACGAGGTGGTGGAATCGGACTCGTAGACACGCACCTCCACCTGGAGGAGCTCGGCGACACCGCCGAGGTCGTGGCGCTGGCGGGCCAGGCCGGCGTGACGCGGATGATCGCAGTCGGCGTCAACGCCGAGCACAACCGGCGCGCCGTTGAAATGGCAAAGTCGTTTCCGGCGGTGTGGGCCGGGCTCGGACACTATCCGACCGAAGAGCCCGAGCCGGACCTCGAGGAGATACGTGCGCTGGCGGCGGGCGAACGCGTGGTCGCGATCGGCGAGGTGGGCCTGGACTTCGAGCACGGCTCGGTCGAACGGACCGTCCAGGTGTCGCGCCTCGATTCGTTGTTCGCCCTTGCGGTTGAGCTCAGCCTGCCGGTTTCCATCCACAACCGTGGCGCGGCGAAAGACGTCGCGCAGCTCATCGCTGAGCATCCCGGACTTCGCGGCGTCATGCACTACTTCGCTCTCGGCTGGCGAGACGCCGCGGTCTTTCTCGAGCTCGGGTTCTACCTCTCCTTTGCGGGTCTGATCACGCGGCCGAGTCGGGGCGAGCTTCGCGACGTCGTGAAGGCATGTCCGGGGGACCGGCTTCTACTCGAGACCGACTCGCCGTACGGCAACGCGCACAAGCGCATGGGCGTTCCGAATCGCCCGGCCTACCTGCTTGACACCGCCGAGGTGGTCGCCGAGCTCCGGGGAGTGAGCCTCGAGGAGCTGGGCGAGCTCGAGACAAGGAACGCGCTCGCGCTTTTCACGCGCATGAAGTGACCGATCCCGCCGATCCCGATCAGCTCTTCGAGCTGCTGCGCCGCCATCGTGTCGACGCGAAGCACTCACTGGGCCAGAACTTCCTCACGGACCCGGCGATTCGCGATGACATCGCCGATGCAGCGGCCATTGGGCCTGACGACGATGTGCTCGAGGTCGGCGCGGGCCCGGGGACGCTCACGGTGGCTCTGGCGCGGAAATGCAGGCGCCTCGTCGCCGTCGAGCTCGATCGCCGCCTGATACCTGCTTTGCGCGAAGTCGTCGCTGGCCACGGCAACGTCGAGATCGTGCAGGCGGACATCCTGCGATTCGACATCCACGCCGCATTCCCGCAAGGCGGCGAGGTGGTGGCGGGGAACATCCCATACAGCCTGACCGGCGCCCTGATCGAGAAACTGCTGCAGCCCGCACCGCGTCCGCGGCGACTGTCGCTCGTGGTGCAGAAGGAAGTCGCCGAGCGCTGGACCGCGAGCACCGGCGCGAGCTTGTCGACGGTGGCGGTGCAGGTGTTCGCCACCGCACGGATCGCGATGGCAATCCCCGCATCGGCGTTCACGCCCCCTCCGAATGTCGACTCCGCGCTCGTCCTGCTGGAAGTGCGCGAACGGCCCGCGGTGAACGTGAGCGACCTCGACGCGTTCTTCCGATTCGTCGAAGCGGTGTTCCAGTTCCGCCGGAAGCAGCTTGGCGGAGCGTTGGGACGCATCAGTGGCATCAGCAGCACGGGGGCCGCTGCACGCCTTCGCGATGCGGGCATCGATCCGCAGCGCCGGCCGCAGACGCTCAGCCTTGCGGAATGGGAGGCTATCTTCGGTAGCTTCGCGGCCACCGGCCGCTAAAGTTGCTCACGCCGTGGAAGCGCCAATCAGATTCCCGGTCGAAGGCCCCGGGGGCTTTCGCACCGTCCTGCGCTACACGGCCTTCAGGAACATCTGGTTCGCGCAGCTGGCAGCGCAGCTCGCGGACAAGTTCCTCCTGTTCTCGCTGATCATCCTCGCGTACAAGGTTTCCGGCGGCAGCACTCCCGTCGCCATCACGCTGCTGGCCTACACGGTGCCCGCGGTTCTGTTCTCACCGCCGGCGGGCGTGATCGCGGATCGCTTCAATCGCAAGCAGATCATGATGTGGAGCAACTTCGGCCGCGGCGCCGCGATCGTGCTCATCCCGTTGCTTTCATTCGTGCCCGGCCTCGGCAACGACTTCGCGCACCTGCTCCTGATCACGCTGGTGTTCTCGTCCGTGGGTCAACTCTTCGGCCCCGCCGAAGCCGCTGTGATTCCAACCATCCTGCCGCGATCGGCCCTGATCACGGCCAACTCCATGGCGCTGCTGACGATGGTGCTGACGCTCGTGGTCGGCGGTGCGCTGGCGCCGATCCTTTCGAGGATCGACCTGTACGCGCCCTACTGGGTGGGCGCCGCGCTGCTCGCGGTCGCGGGCGCCTTGATATTCGCCTCCGACATCCCGAAGGTGGAGCGGACCACGGAGCGACCGGTCGCCGAGGGAGTGAGCCGGTTCCGGCAAATGTTCAACGACATCAAGGAAGGCATCGACGTGATCCGCGCGTCGCGCGGCCTGATGCTCGCGTTCGTGCAGGTGAGCATTGCCGTGCTCGTCCTTTTCATGCTGTTCACCCTTGCGCCTGCCTTCGTGAGCCAGGTCATCAAAATCGCAGCGCAGGACACGTACGTGATCCTCGTGCCGGCGACTTCCGGCGCCATCGTCAGCGCGATCGTGCTCGGCCAGTTCCTGCGCAACCTGGACCGTGCGCGGCTGCTGGCGACGTCGATGATCGCCAACGGCGTCACCATGCTCGGCCTCGCCGCGGTGCCGCAGGCGATGGCGCAGCTGCCGGACCTGCACGCGCACGCGCGCCTGACAGGTGCAGTGTTCAGCCTGGCCCTGGGACTGGAGTTCGGCGCGATCATGATCCCGGCGGTCACCTACCTGATGGAGACAACCAGCGACGAGATCCGCGGCCGGATCTTCGCGCTGCTCTACATGGTCATCAACGGTGTGACAGCGATCCCCGTGCTCGTGGCCGCCGGGCTCGCCGACACTATCGGCACCGCCCACGTCATCGGCGGGCTCGGCGTCCTGCTGATAGGAGGTGGCGTGCTGGTGGCTATGGCCTGGACGCGCGACGCTGCGCCAGCACGGCAATGACGATGATGATCACGATGATCGCCAGGCCGCCGATGCCGATGCCACGAACGACTGTCTCGATCAGGTCGAGATTGCTGCCCAGCAGGTAGCCCGCCAAGCCGATCAGGATCGCCCACACCAGCCCGCCGATCGCGCTGAAAATCTGGAAGCGCCAGAAGGGCATGTGCGCCATGCCTGCGAGCATCGATCCCCACGTGCGCAGGCCGACCACGAAGCGGGCCGCGAGGATCGCCTTGTCACCGTGCCGCGCGAAGAACAGCTCGGCACGCGCGATGTGCTCCGGCCGCACGCGGAACAGGGCGCCAAACCGCTCCATGAACGGCCGGCCACCCCGATAACCGAGGAAGTAGCCGAGGTCCGCGCCGGCGGTCGCGCCGATGAAACCGAAGAGGATGACCAGGACGATGCTGTGGTGCCGCGCGGCCGCCCAGGTCCCGGCGGCGAGCAGCAGCAGCTCGCCGGGGAACGGCACGCCTGCGCTTTCGATCAGGATGCCAAGACCCGCGGAGGGGTAGCCGAGCGTGTCAACGATTCCGGCCGTGTCCACTAGCGTCGCAGGGGAGGCTGGGCTCCGCCCAGCCTCGACTTTGTCTTCATCGCACTTAGCATCGCGGGGCGCAACTCTAAGTCAGTCCTGACCACTCCGGAAAGAGAGCAGCGTCGCGAAGCGACGCGATGCGATCAAGCAGGTCTTCCTGGTCGCGCCTGGCGCGCAGAGGAAACCGCTCGGGTTTCCTCTCATATCTGGTTCATATACTGGCGTTCCCCGATGGGCGAGTACGAGGAACACGAGTCAAGCCAGGACCCGCTGCACATCCTGCGGCACTCGACCGCGCACCTCCTCGCGGCCGCCGTCACGGAGCTGTACCCCGACGCGAAGTACGGCATCGGGCCGCCGGTCGAAGACGGCTTCTACTACGACTTCGCGTTCTCGAAGCCGCTGACGGAGGCCGACCTTCCTGGGATCGAGTCACGCATGCGCCGCCTCGCTCAGGAAGGACGTCCTTTCGTGCAGGAGACGCTTACTCGGGCCGAGGCGAACGCAGAGTTTGCGAGGCGAGGCCAGGACTACAAGCTGGAGCTGATCGCCGACAAGGTCGAAGGGGACGACGTCAGCGTCTACCACACGGGCGACTTCCTCGACCTGTGCCGAGGTCCGCATGTGCCGACCACGCGCGACATCAAGGCGTTCAAGCTGCTGCGGGTCGCGGGCGCGTACTGGCGCGGCGACGAGAAGAAGCCCCAGCTCACGCGCATCTACGGCACGTCGTGGCCATCGCAGAAGGAGCTCGACGACTACCTGAAGTTCCTCGAGGAGGCCGAGAAGCGCGACCACAAGCGGCTCGGCAAAGAGCTGAAGCTCTTCACCGTCGACGAGCGCGTCGGCGCGGGCCTTCCGCTGTGGCTGCCCAACGGCGCCACGATCCGCCGCGAGCTGGAGCGCTTCATCGTGGACGAAGAGCTGGCCCGCGGATACCTCCACGTGCGCACGCCTGACGTCGCTCGTCTCGACCTTTACCGAACGAGCGGCCACGCCCAGCTCTACAAGGAAAACATGTACCCGCCCATGGTTTTCGAGGATGGCGAGGAGCTCGAGCTGCGTCCCGTCAACTGCCCGCACCACATCGTCGTCTACCAGTCAGACCTGCGCAGCTACCGCGACCTGCCGATGCGCATCGCGGAGATCGGCAACAACTGGCGTTACGAGCGGTCTGGGACGCTCGTCGGTCTCAACCGCGTGCGCGCCTTCGCCCTCAACGACGCCCACATCTTCTGCACGCCCGAACAGTTGATGGGCGAGGTGAAGGGTGCGATCGAGCTCTCGCTCTACTTCTCGGAGGTGCTCGGCATCGACGAGTTTTCGTACCGCCTCTCGACACGCGACGACATGAAGGAGAAGTGGCTCGGGGCCGAGGAGCAGTGGAAGCGGGCGCAGGACGCGCTCGCGGAAGCGCTGACGTCGATGGGGCAGACCTACCAGGTCGGCGTGGGGGAGGCGGCCTTCTACGGGCCGAAGATCGACTTCCAGGTGAAGGACGCCCACCGGCGCGAGTTCACCAACTCCACAGTGCAGATCGACTTCCAGCTGCCCGAGCGATTTCAGCTCGAGTACGTCGCCGAGGACGGGTCGCGCCGGCGGCCGGTCATGGTGCATCGAGGCGCAGCGGGCTCGATGGAGCGGCTGTTCAGCTATCTCATCGAGCGCTACGTGGGTGCGTTCCCGACGTGGCTGCATCCGGTGCAGGTTGTGCTCGCGCCACTGACCGACGCCCAGCACGGCGCCGCGAGGGAAATTGCGGACCGGATGCGTCGCGCGAAGATCCGCGTCGAGCTGGACGCGCGCAACCAGAAGGTCGACCGCAAGGTGCGGGACGCCAAGCTCCAGAAGGTTCCCTACATCGTGGTCATTGGGCCGAGGGACGTGGAGGCAGGAGTCATCTCGGTGCGCAACCGCGCGGATGAAAGGACGCAGGAAACCGTGGAGGCGTTTGTGGAGCGGGTGACGACGGAGATCGCCGACCGCCGCCGCTAGCCGGGTCAGCTGTCGAGCGTGATCCTGATCTCAGTGTGCTGTCCACGACCGAGCAGCTCGATGTTCCCAACGGTGGACGCTTTCGAATTGTTCTGAACGCGAATCGTCCCGCTGGCGGCGTCCGTGCTGGCTTTCCAGTCTCCCGAGTTGAGGTGCGAGGAATACCAGGCCGTCACCGTGGAAACGTCGTCGGTGGACTCCAGCGTCATGCGGCACTCGCGGGTGTCGCCTGGCGGCAGCCCGCTGCCGAAATACGTGTTCTCGCTCGTCACGGTCGCACCCGGATACGCTGGGAAGCCCGAGGGCAGGCAGCTCAAGCCCCCACGCTGGAAGTTGGTGAACAGCGACGCCAGGCCTAGCGCGCCCGCAATCACGGCCACAATCACCAGCACGGCGCAGCCGCCGACCAGCCACCAGATCCAGCGTGTCGGCCGTCGGGTGGTCGCCACCTGGCCGGTCGGGACCCACTGCGTGCCGTCCCACCGCCAGCGTCCGTCCGGCGAGATTTGCCCGGTCGAGGTGGGAGGCCCCGCGCTTGCCATGCCTTCGTTATAGCCCGGCGGGCTAGAGGCCGCCTGGGATGGTGCCTCCACAAACGCCCTGGGCGCTCACCGGCACGATGTTGCCGGTCGTCACGTCGCCGATCCTTGGCTGCTGCTGCGCGTCGCCGCCGGCGAGGACGTGAGTGTCGTCGATCCAGCCGCAGGTGAGCATGTCGAGCGTCTGCTTGGCGCCCGCGAACGTCGTGGCGTTGTCGACGACCAGCGCGACTGTTGTGCCGTCCGGCGACAGGTAGGCCGGGGTCGGGCCCTGGATCGCGTATGTCTGGACGGTCGCCCCCGTCCAGCCGAGAACGTGGACCTGGCTGAACGCGCTGTTCTCACACAGCGCGCCGGCCGGCGTCGCGGACCCGACCAGGATGCACGTGCTGCCGCCGACCGTCGACCTGCGTCCCGCGGTTGCCGGGTCCACGACGTGCAGCTCTTGGGGACCGCAGCACGTCGGGCCGCCACCCTGCGTGCAGGACGGAACCTTCGCCAGGACGAGGTTGTTGGTGCCGTGCCAGCCGATCGGCCACAGCGTGAAGGCGCCGGTCTGGGTGAACAGCTTCACGTGGTTGGTGGCGCCGTTGAGGTCTTCGGCGTAGAGGACGGTCGTGGCGCCGCTCGCGTTGTAAGTGTTCTCGACCACGGCGATCCGCTGGTCGTCGGGGCTGACGGTGAACATGCTGCGGATCGACGCGCCCGTGGGCACGTGCGTGGCGACTCCGGTGACGCCGTTGGGCGACAGGAAGTTGACGTTGCCCTGCTGGTCGAGGAAGTAGACGCGCGTGTTGCTCGTGCTCACTGGCTGCGGCAGCACCGCGGCGGCGCTGTCGCCGCAGGTGACCGGCGTTGGGTTGCTGGGGGTCGCGCTCGCCACCACCTTGCCGGTGTTGTCGACCAGACTCACGGCGTATGTGTCGCCGACGCCGAGCGCGACCAGAACCCCGTAGTGAGCAACAGGCACGGGAGGCGCTGAGGGCGATGCGGCGGCCAACGTGCTCTCCAACGCCGACGGTGAGGCCACCGGCGATTGTCTCGCCGCCGCGCTCGATGAACCACAAGCCGCGACCAGAAGGATGGCTACAGCGTAGGCAAGGACCTTCAAGAGACCGCGGGTATTTTGAGCCCTCACGGAGCGGCCGTGCAGGACCGGGCAAGTGCCGCCCGGAGTTGGGGCGTTCCCATCAGCAGGTGAACGAGCGCCTGCACCTGCCGTTCCGTTTCCGGTACCATCCTCGGGCTGAAGCAGGGCACGACCCTCACCCCCAGGCGCGAGCCGAAGGGGTCCAGAAAGTGCGGACGGCTTCCAGCTGTCCGTTTTGTTTTATTTGCAGCGATTGGAGGAATAGCAGAACTCTGAACTTGACCGAGGTAGCGTCCCATACCGTTTAAGGAGCTAAGGATCAACGATCAGATCCGCAGCTCCGAGGTGCGGCTGATCGATGACCAGAACAACCAGCTAGGTGTGCTTTCTCTGGACGCCGCGCTGCGCATCGCCAACGAGAAGGGACTGGACCTCGTCGAGGTGGCGCCGCAAGCGAGCCCGCCGGTCTGCCGCCTGATGGACTACGGACGATTCAAGTTCGAGACCGTCAAGCGCGAAAAGGACCAGCGACGCAAGCAAAACGTCATCAAGCTCAAGGAGATGAAGCTGCGGCCGAAGGTGGCCGAGCACGATTTCCAGACCAAGTTCAAAGGGCTGAAGCAGTTCCTCGAAGCAGGCGAGAAGGTAAAGGTGACGATCATGTTCAGGGGCCGCGAGATGGTGCATCAGGACATCGGCCGCAAGATCCTCGCAAGGGTCGCGGATGACTCGCGCATGTTCGCGGTGGTCGAGCGGCAGCCGCTGCTCGAGGGCAAGAACCTGTTCATGATCCTTGCGCCGAGCCGGCAGGGCGCCGCCGCCGCGCCGAAGGAGACAGCGACCAGTGCCTAAGCTCAAGACCCGAAAAGGCATCGCCAAGCGCGTGCGCGTGACGCGCAACGGGAAGATAGTGCGCCGCAACTCCTGGATGAGCCACCGCCTCCACCAGAAGTCGAAGACTCACAAGCGCAAAGACCACACAGAGCAGCCCGTGGCCAAGGGCGACCGCAAAGCGGTCCGCCGGGCGCTGGGGATCTAGTCCGGGATGGCACGAGTCAAGCGCGGCGTTCCTGCGCATCGCCGCCACAAGGGGATCCTCGAGCGGGCCAAGGGCTTCCGGCTTTCCAAGAAGCTGCTGTTCCGCCCCGCCAACGAGGCGGTCCTGCACGCGCTCTCTTACGCCTTCCGCGACCGCCGCCGCCGCAAGCGCGAGATGCGCCAGCTTTGGATCGCGCGGATCAACGCCGCCTCGAGGCAGTCGGGGCTGCCCTACAACAAGCTGATGCACGGCCTTCGCCAGGCCGGAGTGGAGATCGACCGCAAGGTGCTGGCTGACCTGGCCGTGCGCGACAGCGGTTCCTTTGCCCGGCTGGTGGAGGTTGCCAAGAACAACCTCTAGCCAGCCGCTGATCAGCAGCCCGGACAACGAGGTCGTCCGCCGACTTCGGCGCCTCGCCCACCGGCGTGAGCCAGGCCTCGCCCTCCTGGAAGGCCCGCGCGTGCTCAAGGAGGCCAAAGCTGCCGGCCTTGACTTCGAGCTGATCGCGGTTCGCGAGGGCGACAAGCTCCCGTTTCATTCGGAGTCGCGTGTGACCCTCACGCCGGCGGCGTACCGGGCCGCGACGCAGACCGTGTCGCCGCAGGGCGTGATGGCGGTGGCCCGGGTGCGCGAGGCCACTGCCGCCGAGGCGGCTCAAGCGGCGCGGGAGGCCGGCTGGCCGCTGATCGTGCTCGATCGCGTGCAGGACCCTGGCAACGTGGGCGCCATCTGCCGCACGGCGGCGGCCGCGGGCGCGCCGGCGCTGGCGCTGCTGGCCGGATGCGCCGACCCGTTCGGCGCCAAGGCCGTGCGCGCGTCGGCCGGCAACGTCTTCAGGCTCGTGGTCGCACGAGCGGCGTGGGCAGACATCGCGGATCTCGACGCTTACGGCGCTGCCTCGCGCGGCGGGACGACGCTGGCTGACGCGCCCGTGGAAAATGCCGGAGTGATCGTGTTCGGCAGCGAGGCTCATGGTCTCTCGCGCGGCGACTTGAAGCTGGTCACTATTCCAGTGGGCCGCGGCGTCGAGTCGCTGAACGTGGCGGCCGCGGCCGCGGTCATCCTGTTCGAGATCGCGCGGAGGAAGGCGGCGTGAGCGAAGCCACAAAGCTTCGCGACAACGCTCTCGCTGCGATCGCAACGGCACGCAACGACGCCGAGCTGGAGGCGATCGAGGTCGAGTACCTCGGCCGCCGCGAGGGCAAGATCAGCCGCCAGCTGCTGTCGGGCATCGCGCAGCTCGATCCATCGCAGCGCGCCACGCTCGGCCAGGAGGCCAACGAGGCGAAGAGGGCGGTCGAAGCCGCGCTGGCGTTGCGACGCTCGGAGCACGAGGCCACGCGCCTCGCGGACATCGGCGAAACCGAGGAGATCGACATCACATTCCCGGCGCCTCCGCTCGAGCGTGGCCACGCGCACGTGCTCAGTCAGGTGCGCAAGGAGCTCGAGGTCATCTTCGCGCGTATCGGATACACGGTCGAGGAAGGGCCGGAGATTGAGAGCGACTGGTACAACTTCGAAGCGCTCAACCTGCCGAAGGGCCACGCGTCGCGCGACGTGCAGGAGACGTTCTTC
>VBIA01000068.1 GCA_005879985.1 Chloroflexota bacterium
GACTGAAGGACGCGTGGTACGCGACGCGATTGCCGTCTGCGCGCCGGAGCTCGACATCGTTCAGACCGATGTTGAACGCAGTCCAGAAGTCATCCGCCGAGAAGGTGACGGCATCGGACGATCTCGATCGGACCACGTAGTTAGCCCGCCGGCGGCTGCCGGGCGCCAACAGCCCTTTCTCGATCCGGCGGGCCATCCGATCGACCCAGTCAGTCGGAAGGGAGTCGAGCTCGATCGATCCGTCGTACGCCGCGGACAACAACCCCAACGTCGCCAGAGTCTATAGACAGAGCATCGCTTCGGCTCATGGAGAAGCAATATCGATGGTGGGCCGCGGTGAACTCGTACCACCTACCTCCGCGGTAAGCCCGGCTGAGCGCTGTACTAGCGAGATTGAGAGCCTGGGCGTGGGGTGCCCGGGTTATGCAGTGCGGCCTCGGCCGATCCTGTCGCCAAAGTCGGGAAAGTCGCCCCGTTACATCATGTGTAATACGCGACGATGTACATCGTCCACGTGCCGTCGCCGTTATCGACGAACGTCGCGATGAACCTCGAGGCCTGCTCACTGTTGAAGTCCGAGAACCACGGCACCACGCCCAGGGGCGGTATGTCTGCCGTTGGATTGCCGAAATACGTACCGGCAACGAAGCCGTTGGTGTCGCCAGTGATCAGGCATGTTTCGCTGTCCTTGACGGTCTTGTTGACGATGTGCGCGCCCGAGCACGTGAAATCTGCGAATCCGTCTGGCGTGGCCGCTGAAAACGCAGCCTTGAATGGCGTGGCGACTCCGCTGCTGGCCGACACTGTCGCCGGAAACGCTGCGAACGCAAGCAGGACGACCGTGACAACCATGAGACGTCTCATGTGGATACCTCCTGTCGCCCGTTATGTCGGCGGGAGGGAACCGTCGACATGACGGCCGACGACGCGCGCAGCGTGCGCGCCGCGTGTGCACTTGTCAACAGCCATCGGCAAACGACATCACGGGACATGGCCCCAGGTCCCGGCTACCGCCACTACCGCGGGTTGGGGCGAGACGCCCTGTGGACCTGTCTCAACCCCGCGGAAGCCTCGTGCTTCAAATCGTTCAATGGTGGGCCGCCGTGGACTCGAACCACGTACCTCCGCGTTATCAGCACGGCGCTCTGCCAGTTGAGCTAGCGGCCCAGGATCTCGGCGGCATCGCAGGGGCGGAAGGATTCGAACCTTCGGCCCTCGGTTTTGGAGTTCCTTGCCAGCGGTCGATTGTAGTCGGCAGGGTTAGGCATCGTACTTGGGGGGCCGGCTGGAGTCGACGATGGTCGGCGCCGTTGGCCGCGATCGAACGGCGCCGATCCTGCCCTTCGTTCACTATTGTTGTCAGAACTCTGCTGAACGACGCTCCGCAAGCCGCCCGGTTTCAGGTGGCGATCGTGATGCCGACCTACTTCGCGGGCCCTCTCGATTTCATTGGCGGCGGGGACAGGTACGCGTTCCGAGTCGCGCAAGCGCTCCGAGCGCACCACGACGTGACCCTGGTCACGTTCGGTCCCACCTATTCCGAGCAGACGGTCGAAGGCCTGCGGCATGTGGTCGTCAAAGCGGGCGGCGCCGACCCGGAAAATCCGATTCCGCGTCTGGGGTTCTTCGTGCGCAGGCGCTTCGACATCATTCATGTCTACCAGTTTCGTTGCGCCGTGACGAGCATGCTGGCAGCGCTCGGCCGTCTGGTCGGGACGCCGATCGTCGTCTCCGACGTGGGCGGTGGCGGGCGAAGCCTGATGCTGCATCTGCGGCTCTACCGGCTGATCCAGCGCTTCGTCTGCATCTCCGACTTCTCGAGGACGATCCTGCCGCGATCGGTCTGGCCTCGCGCGGTCGCGGTGAAAGGCGGCCTCGACCTCGAAAGGTTCCAACCCCACGCCGGCTCGCGCCGCCGGCGTGTCCTCCAGGTTGGGCGAATCATGCCGCACAAGGGCATCAATTACCTGATCGAGGCCGCGCGCTCCGACATCCCTGTGGTGGTCGCCGGGCGCGTCAAGGATCCTGCCTATTTCACCTATCTCCGAGAGCTGAGCCGCGGCTGCGACGTGACGTTCCTGACCGACGCAGACGACGAGGAGATCCTCGAGCTCTACCGCACGTCCGCCGTGACCGTAGGCGCTTCTGTCTACCGCGACCTGTGGGGTGGCACCTGGCCGATGTCTGAGCTTCTCGGCCTGACGATGCTCGAGTCGATGGCCGTCGGCACACCGGTCGTCTGCACCCGGCTCGGCGGGATGCCCGAGTACGTCGTCGACGGAAAGGTCGGCTTCGTCATTGAGCCCAACGACTCACAGGCGCTCAGGATGAAGATCCTCCAGCTCATGTCGGACGAGCCTTTGGCGACCAAGATGGGCAACGCCGGATCCGCGCATGTGCAGCAGTTCAGCTGGCAAGCCGTGGCCGACGGCGTGTCGGCAGAGTACTCACGCCTTTTGAACGCGCGCTAGCCTACTGGAGCCAGCATGCGGCGAAGTGCTCGACTCAACCTGCTTCGCTCGGCCTTCTCCAACTGGTGGGTGGCGGGCTACCTCGGGTCCTTCGCCTACCGCTTGGGCGCCGTCTCACCGTCACTCACGCGAAGGCTGATGAACATTCGCCTGCGCCTGCGCACGCGAGACGGGCAGGTCCTCGTCGCCCGACTCCGTGACGTGAACGGTCCGGCCGAGGTGTTCGGCGCCGCAGAGTATGCGCACGAAGCCATCGCCTGGAGCGACATGAGCTTCATCCTCGACGCCGGCGCGCACGTTGGAGGCTTCACCCTGTGGGCCGCGGGACGGTCGCCCGGAAGCCACATCGTCTCCCTGGAGCCGAACCCGGAGGTCCGTGAGCTGCTGGAGCTCAACGTGCGGCGTCAGAACCTTTCGGGACGCGTGGTCATCTTGCCGTTTGCTCTGGCCGCCGGCCACGGACGCCGCGCGATCTGCCGCACCGAGGACTCCGCGGCAAGTACGCTGGCGGCGGACGCAGCGGCCGGTGACGTCATGGTCGACACGATTGGACTTGCCGACGCCATCAAGGCCACCGGTTTTCCGCACCTCGATCTGTTGAAGATCGACATCGAAGGCGCGGAGTACGAGACTCTCGCCGCGTCATCGCCGGATCTGCTGGCCGGCGTGGCGTGCTGCATCGTCGAATGCCATCCGCGGCCACCGGAATCGTCCGCTTCGGTCGGCGCATTCCTGCGCAGATGCGGGCTCGCAGTGACGACGGTCTCGAAGCCGATGGGCCTGGAGCTTGTGGTGGGGACGCGGGCGCCGGTCCCGGCCGCGCCGGTGACCAAGCTGGGGCGCTGACACTAGAATTCCCGTGCCTTTGTCAGCCGCCGGAACGCGCCATGCAAGACATCGAAACCCGATCGAGTGGTTGGACGCCTACACCACCACGTATTACTACTGCCCCTCGCTTGCGCTCTGGAGAGCTCTTGAAGCCGAGGCGCTTGGCGAGGAGCCGATCACCGGGCCAAGCCTGGACGTCGGCGCGTTCGACGGCTCCTTCTCAGCCTCATGGTTGGACGATCGAGGACCAATCGACGTCGGCGTCGACCTCGACCCACGACCATCCCGATTCACCACCCGTGCGTACCGACACCTCGTCGCGGGAGACGCACAGCGCCTGCCGTTCGCCGACCGCAGCTTCAACTTCGTCCTGTGCAACAGCGTTGTCGAGCACATTCCCGACGACATTCAGGCGGTCCGCGAGATGGCGCGCGTGCTCAATCCGGGCGGAACGCTGCTCATGTCCACCCCGAGCATCCACTTCCACGACGCGCTTCACACCGTGAAGAGCGCGCGCAAGCGTGGCGATGAAGCCGCCGCCCGAGCCCACATGGCGGCCATCGACCGGCGAGCGGCGCATCACCGCTATCGAGCTCTCGAGGAGTGGACCTCCATCCTCCACGAAGCGGGACTCCGCCTCGTTGCGCACCTCTACTGCGTGCCCCCCTCCGCCGCAGAGTCGTGGGAGCGATGGGATCGATTGGGAATCCGGCGCAT
>VBIA01000069.1 GCA_005879985.1 Chloroflexota bacterium
TCCTTGCAGCTTCCGTGGCCCAGGCGGCCGGGCTTCGCTGATGCCTTGAATCTGCGGCGGAATTCGGGTGCTGGACACTGTCAGCGCTCCACCAGAACCTTGCGAATCTCGGACTCGAAGCCCGCCACGTGCTGCCGCATGGCCCGCTCGGCGCGATCGCCGTCACCGGCCAGGATCGCCTCGAGCATCGGTCTGTGCTCGGTGACCGCCTCCCGCAGCCGCACGCCCTGGTCGAGCACGAGGAACCACAGGCGCAGGCTCAGGTTGAAATACCGCTCGAGAGTGCTCTCGAGGAACGAGTTGCGCGTGGTTCGGTAGATGCTGCGGTGGATCTCCTGGTCGAGCCTCATGAGCTCGCGCTGGTCGGTCACCTCGACAGATCCGAGCTTGGAGAGCAGCTCTCCGATCGCAGCTCGATCCGCGGCCGTTCCGCGCTCCGCGGCGAGACGAGCCGCGTGGCCCTCCAGCACGACGCGCACCTCGGTTATGCGCGCGAGGTCTGTGATGTTGACGTCGGTGACGAAGGTGCCGCGGTTGGGGACGCTGCGGACGAGCTTCTCGTGCGCAAGGCGCTGCAAGGCCTCGCGGATCGGCGTGCGGCCGATGGACAGATCCTGGCGCAGCTGCGCCTCGTGCACCAGCGACCCGGGCGGCAGCGCGAGCGATAGGATCCTGTCGCGAATGAGGAAGTAGGCCGCTTCGCTCTGGGAGCGCGGCTCAGCGTGGCGGAAGATCGTGACCCTCGGCCCGGCCTCGCGGATGCGAACCTCGGACGCCATCCCCGTTCTCCCCAATGTCCCGCGCGCGTGATATGCGCGCGATATACCGGCCGGAACCGTAACACCGGCCCGGCATTCCGTCAACGGAGCGGTCAGTCGGGCAGCGGCCGCCCTCGCGTCTCGGGCAGCATCAGCAGTACCAGTGAGGACGCAACGCCCGCAACCAACAAAAGTGCGATGGCGCGCCCGAGTCCGAGCAGCGGTGAAAGCGCGCCGACGAGTTGCAGCCCGATGATCGCGCCGGCCGTCCCGGCGACACCGCCAGTCGCCTCCGCGGTGGCCCGTGCTCGGGTCGGGTACAACTCTCCCGACCAGGCGCCGATGACTGGTGTGCCGGCGCTTGCAAACCCGCTCCAAAGCAGGTTCGCCCCGATGAAGCCGGCGGTGCCTGCGACGAAGCCTCCGCCAGTAAACACGGCAGTGATCACGCCGAGCGTCACGGCGAGAATCCGGCGCCCAAAGCGGTCGCTGAGGTACCCGCCCGCTACGTAGCCGAGGATCGCGCACCCCGCGGCTGCGGCGATCATCCAGCTGATGACGCCGGGCGTCAGGTGCAGGTACTGGCTCGCGTAAACCGTGAAGAACAGCCCTGCGGGCTCGCCGAGGATCGATCCGACGAGTGCGCTTGCCGCCAGGATCAGCACCCGCCGCCGCCATGGAGGCTGCATCAAGATCCGGATGGTCGATCCCGTTATGTGCGCCCGGCGCCACGCCCGGCTCTCGGGAAGTCCGCGCCAGATCAACGGCGCGGCGATAACTCCCAGGCCCCCCGCGAAAAAAAGCAGCCGCCAGTTCGGCGCGACGAATGGATAGACCAGCACCGGGACGAACTGTCCGGCGCCGAACAGCAACGCAAAGACGCTGAGAGCCGTCCCGCGATGCGCGGGGGGCGCCTCCTCGACGATCAAGGCGGTGGAGACGCTAAGGACCAGGCCCTCAAAGCAGGACGCGCCGAGGCGCAGCACTGCGAGTGTCGTGAGGTTCGCCGCCAAGGGGGTGCCGAGGCTGACGAGGCAGAAGGCGCCCACGCCCAAAGCGATCAGCCGGCGCCGGCCGAAGCGGTCGGCCAGGGTCGCCAGCGGCCAGGCGCCCAACGCTCCGAAGACAACGATCGAGCCGAGGTTCGAGAGATCAGAGACCCGGGCGCCGAACGTGTGAGCAACCGCGGGCAGCTCCAGGATCAGAATCGAGCCGTTCCACCCCGCCAGAACCACGGCGAGCCCTGCCCAGAACAGAGTGCGGACTTGGACCGCGTCAAGCCTGGGCATCAGAGCAGGTTGAGCTTGCGCAGGAGGTACGGACCGGGTCCAAGAAAGCCGCACGTCGCGGCCACGTGGGCGATCGAGACGCCGAGCAGCGACGGCGGCCCGGGCAGCAACCAGAAAGCGAGGCCGAGCGGAACGCCGACGAGCGCGGTCGCGAGCGTCTCGGGCCACGACCATCCGAGGCGGTGATAGAGGACGTAGGCGAGCGTGCCGGCGATGAAGCCGGCGGGCGGCGCGATCAGGGCCCCAAGCCCGCCCTGCACGAGCCCCCGGAAGAAGGCTTCCTCGACAGGCCCGTTGACAAGGTAGAAGCCGGCCTGGAACCACGCGTCGCCCGGACCCGAGGGAACAGCGATGGCGCCGCGCTGCCGTGTCAGCAGGAGCTGGACCCAGGTGGCCGCTACAAAGAGCAATGGCGCGGTCACCGCCCCGAATAGGAGCTGCGCGTCGATGCGCCCGAGCGAAAGCCCAGTCCACGAGGGCCGCCAGATGATCTCCACCAACGCGAACGCGGCCACCATCGGCAGCAGCCGGATCGCGAGGTCCGGCTTCATCCAGCGCCAGCTGTCGGGAATACCGGTGAGCGCTACTTGCGTTGCAGGATTGGTGGACCTCATCGAGTTCGAGCTGTTTTACGACTACAACTGCCCGTTCGTGTACAGGACCGCGGAGATGCTGGAATCGGTGCGCGAGTCGCGCGAGCGGCAGGTCGAGGTGGCGTGGAGATACTTCTCACTCTCGCAGGTCAACTCGCGCCACGACCCGTCGTGGACTGTGTGGGGCGCTCCGGCTTCCGAGCCGGTGCCGGGACGACTCGCCTTCGCGGCAGCGGAAGCGGCGCGCCGCCAGGGTCGATTCGGCGACATTCACATGCTGCTTCTGCGCGCGCGTCATCGCGACCGCCAGGACCTCGACGATCCCTCCGTCGTGGAGAAGGTCGCGAAGCAGTCGGGTCTCGACCTGGACCGCTTCCGCACCGACCTTGCGGATCCCGACATCCTGCACGCGCTCGCGAGCGACCATCAGGAGGCCCGCACCAAGCACGGCGTGTTCGGCACGCCAACCTTTGTTTTCACGAACGGCGCGGCGGCGTATGTGCGGTTGGCGCAGCAGCCGTTGAACGGCGATGCGGTGCGGATCCTCGACGAGATCGTCGCGATCGCGGCGCGGGAACCGTCCATCCTCGAGATCAAGCGCCCGGTCAAGCCCACCCTGGACTGATCTCCGCGACGGCGTGCCGGCGGGTACAGGCGGGTAGGGGGGTGTTGTCTCTCAAGGAGGACTCAAAGCGATGGCCAATCGCTGGGGGGCGCGGACAGGGCCGCCGCCTCCAGAGAACGAAGAAGATGAGTCCACCGCGCGCGGCGAGGGCGTGCTTCCGCCGGACGCGGTCGAATCCTGGCGTACTTGGCTGCTGACCGGCAAGTCGGGCGTGGTGAGCGACCGGCGGCGCCTGCGCGGATCGCATCGCGGCCTGAAGCAGATGCTCGTCGACGGCACGGGCCACGAGATGCCGCCATCGTGGAAGCACTTCTCGGGCGCCATGGTGCGCCTCGCGATCAACGACGCGCTCAACGCGCTGCCGAAAGACCAGACGCACGCTGTGTGGCTCGCCTATTTCGGCGGTCTGTCGAACAGCGAGATCGCGCGGCGCCTCGGCATCAGCGTCGGGGCTGTCGAGCGCCGTCTCAAGCTTGCATTCGAGTACTTGAGCGAGTACGTCGAGCACGGGCGCACCGCGGGGCGAAGGGCGGTGTTTGCGGTGCTCGGCTTTCTGTCGCTTCGGCGACTTGGCGATTCATGGCGGCATGTGACCGATTCGGCTAACCACACGCTGATGACGAGCGCGGTGGTCGCCGCCGGCGCGACCGCTGCGGTGCTCGTCGGCGCCACCGCCACGCCGGTAACGCGGACGCCGGTCGAACCCGCCGTCATCGCGCCCGCACCGGCTCTGTCGACGTCGACCGTGGCGCCGTCGACCATCGCGGCAGTTGAACGCTCGGTTCCGGACGCTGTCAACGCCACGGTCAGCAAGGTCGCGCCTGCAGTTGGCGTGGTTATTCCGAACGCGCCGCGACTGCCGCTTCCCTCGCCGCTGCCGCTTCCCTCGCCGCCGCCGCTGCCGTCTCCGCCAGCTCTTCCCTAAGTGTTGCGGGCGTAGATCACGACCCCGCCGATCGTCGCGACCCGGTGGTAGCTCGACGCCACGAGGTTCGCAAGCACCGGATACTTCGACATCGGATAAGGGCCGAAGTCACTCCAGTCATCGGTCGAGGTGTCGACGATGAGCTCAGGCGGGTGGCGCTCGAGGTCTGACTGCAGCGCCGGCCAGACGTCCGGCGCGGTGTCCCAGTTGTTGGGCGGCAGACCCGAAGTGCGCGCGAATCCGCGGAGA
>VBIA01000103.1 GCA_005879985.1 Chloroflexota bacterium
CGTGCGGCCCGGCCACCACGCGATAAACGGTGCGCGCCAGCTCCGGCATCACGACCTCCGGCGGCTCCTCACTCATCGCGGTTGCCGCCTGGCTGACTGGGTCGAGCGGGGAGTAGGCGTGGATCACACCGATGAAAAGGGCCTGCTTGCCGGGAAAGAGGCGGTAGAGGTTGGCCCGCGAAACGCCTGCGCGCGAGGCCACCTCGTCCATCGAAAGCGCGGTGAGGCCGTAGGCTCCGACGAGCTCGAAAGCCGCCTCGAGGATGCGCTGGCGGGCGTCTGGTTCGGGCTCGAGGCTCAGGGCGCCGAGGAGCGCGGCCCGGGACTCGAATTCGCGGTAGAAGCCGGCCTTGGACGTGCCCGACGCGGCCGCGATCGCCGCCACGGAGGCTCGGTCGTCTCGCGACAGCGCGCTCCTCGCGCCTGCCAGGATTCGATCTCGTCGCGGCCTTCCCCGGGGCATGAGTCGATACTAGACTGGACATCTCGTCCAGTCAAGTACCAGGGTTAACAGGCAAGGTTTCAGCTCCGCTGTCTAGCGCCTAAGCTGGCCGTCGTGAGGCGTGTTTCGGGGGCGGCGGCGGCTCTCGTGCTCGCGCTGCTCCCTGGCCCGGCGGCCGCGGCGTCGGCGTGGGGCAGTCCGACCTATGGCGACCCGCCCGGCTGGTGCACGAGGTTCTCAGACATGTGGACGGCGTCGGTCGTCACCAACGATCCGCTGGTGGGC
>VBIA01000104.1 GCA_005879985.1 Chloroflexota bacterium
AGAAAGACACCTTCTACGGCTTTCATCCGGATCCCGGCTACGACGACTGGTACGGCTTCTTCTACGGAGACTTCCGCGGGCGGCCGGGCGATTCGTCAGGCTGGATCAAGGTCTTGCACGAGCGATACCCACAGCACTATCACTGGAACTTCGTCGACAACGGCTGGGCCGTGCACGGCCACGTCAAGCAGTACATCGCTTACTACAACTGGACATTCGGCGGCCAGTGCGGGCTCGGCCGCTACGGCTTCACCTGGGCGCCGCCGTACATGGCCGACCAGTACGGGTGGCCGGTGGTCGACATCTACGTCGATGCGATTCCGCCGTACGACCCGGTGCCGCGCGTGACAGCGGCGACCCCGACCTCGGTGACCTTCACCTGGGACCCGGTCGCGGATCGCGGCGACGGCGCGGGCCAGGACTTCTTCGAAGCCGGCATCGACCACTACGTTTCGTGGGTCACGGCCGGCTCGATGATGCTTCAGTCCGCGGCGACCGCCGCGCCGCGGGTGATCACGCAGAACCTGATGCTCGGTGAGACCGCGTGCGCCCACGTGCAGGCTGTCGACCGCGTCGGCAACTCCACCGCCGGGCGGGTTGTTTGCGCGCAGGCGCTATCACCGCCGCCGATGCCGGCCTGGACCGTACCCAGCCGCGTAAGTGCGGATCCGTCTCCGCTGGGACTGGCCGGCTTCGACGCATGGCTGTGGCTCACGCCGTCGCCGCAACCGCTGGTCGCAACGGAAACGTATGGCGGAATACAGTACGCGGTCACAGCGACACCGGTCGATGCTCAATGGGATTTCGGCGATGGCTCGACGGGCCGGTACACAGGGAGCGATGGTTTCGGAGTCGCGTATCCGGCGCCGTCATCAGTCGCTCACGAATTCCAGGCGGACAGCCGGTCCGGCTACTCGATTCGAGCGTCGATCGACTACGACGTCACGTTCAGAGCGTTGCTCGGTGGCACGTGGCTCGGTCCGTATCCGATGGGCCGCGTCACGCTGCCGGCGACTGCGCTCGACTACCCGGTGCGGCAGGCGCAGCCCGAGCTGGTCGCAATCGGCCAGTGACTCTTCAGCGCGCCGACCATGCCGACCACCTGTGCACAGAGATCGCGACCGCCGGGCCCTGCGGTGGCTGCGTGAGGTACTGCGAGTGGCGCTGTGCAAGCAGATGCATCGCGCGCTCTGTGTCAGGACCTGGATCGAGCACGCGCGCGCTGCCGTCGGCCCGGACCCACCACAGCGCGTTCCAGTCTTCCTCGTAATGGTCGACCAGCACCGCCACCGACGGGTTCATCGCGATGTTGCGCAGCCTCTTCAGGTCGCGCGTTTGCTTCGGTTTCTGATCGACGGCGAAGTAGATCGTGTCGCCATCGAGCGCGAACACGACCGGCACGACATGAGGCGTGCCCCTGGAGTCCGCTGTCGCGAGGTGCGCGAGCCTGGCGGTGGCAAACCGCTCGCGCATCTCCGGCTCGTTCATCCGGCAAGTCTGCTGCTATATCTTTGACCCGTGCAGCGCCTGCGCACGTACACGGTGGAGGAAGCGAACCAGGAGCTCCCGCGCGTCCGCCGCATCGTGACGCAGATCGCCGAGATCTCGGCCCTTCTGCCCGAGCTCGAGGACCAGGCGCGCATCGCCGAGTACGAGTCGAAGCGCAACGGCGCAGGCAACGATCGCCGCGACCGTCACCAGCAGGCCCGCGACGCGGTCAGCGGCGCCGAGCTCGAGCTGCTGAAAGCTGTGGCCGCTCTGAACGGCATGGGCATCCAGCTCAAAGGACCGCTCGAGGGTCTCATCGACTTTCCCTCATACCGCGAGGGCGAGCTGGTCGAGCTCTGCTGGAAGCTCGGTGAAGACAAAGTCGAGCACTGGCACCGGGTCGGCGAGGGCTACGCCGGCCGCAAGAAGCTTTAACGAACTAGGGCTTCTTTTCCTCGGATGGCACTGCTCCTCTGACCGCGACGTAGACCGACTTCGCGACGCCCGCGGCATCGAGCCCGTGCTCGCGCAGGATGTCCGACGCCTTGCCGTGCGGCAGGAATTGATCTGGCAGCGCGAGCGTCCTGACCCTCCCCGCGAGCCCGTGAGGCGCGAGCGACTCGAGCACCGCGCCGCCGAAGCCGCCCGCGCCGACGTTGTCCTCGACAGTCACCACGGTGTCCACTGCCCGCGCCCAATCGACCATGCGCGGGTCGACCGGCTTGATCCACCGCGCATTGACCACGCCGCAGGACAGGCCCATGGCCTCGAGCCGCTCGGCCGCCTCCTTCGCGATCTCGACCATGCGGCCGGTCGCGAAGATGACCGCCTCGGTTCCCTTGCGAACTTCCTCCCAGCGGCCGACTGGAAGCGCCTCGGCGGGCAGGTCGGGCGTGGAAGGCACCGGTCCGCGCGGGTAACGGATGGCGATCGGGCCGTCGGTTCCCAGCGCGGTCTCGAGCAGCGCGCAGAGCTCGGTCGCGTCGGCGGGCGCGGCCACCTTCAAGTTCGGGATCATGCGCAGGTAGGAAAGGTCGAAGACGCCGTGGTGTGACGATCCGTCGGGACCGGTCACGCCGGCCCTGTCAATCACGAACACGACAGGGAGCTTGTGCAGGGCCACGTCCATGATCGTCTGGTCGAACGCGCGCGCCAGGAACGTCGAGTAGATGCAGACCACCGGACGCATGCCGGCCATCGCGAGGCCCGCTGCAAACGTGACAGCGTGCTGCTCGCAGATTCCCACGTCGAAGAAACGGTCGGGAAATTCTTTGGCGAAATTGAGCAGCCCGGTCGAGGACGCCATGGCAGCGGTGATCGCGCAGACGTCGGGGTGCGTGGTCGCGGCCGCGAGCAGGGCTTCGCCGAACACGTCCGTGTACGTGAGCTCGGTGCGCAGCGGCCGCCCGGTGAGCGGATCGAAGGCGCTGACACCGTGGAGCTTGTCGATCTCATCCTCGACCGCGGGCCCGTAGCCATGTCCCTTTTCGGTCACCACGTGGACCACGACCGGCTCGCTCAGGCGTGACGCGCGGCGCAGCACCTGTTCGAGCGCGGCTTCGTCGTGTCCGTCGACGAGGCCCGCGTACTTGATGCCGAGGCTTTCGAAAACGGTGGAAGGCTGCAGCAATTGCTTCAAGCCTTCCTTCACGCGATACGCGGCTTGATCGGCGGTCGATCCGACCAGGGGCAGGTCACGCAGCAACCGGGAGATGTCGTCCTTGAGGCTTTCGTAACGCGGATCGACCCGGAGCTGCGACAGGTGTCGCGCCAGCCCGCCGACCGTCGGGGCGTACGAGCGCCCGTTGTCGTTGATGACGATGATCAGGTTCGGCGGCTGCAGGTGGGCGATCTGGTTCAGGGCCTCGTAGGCCATGCCGCCGGTCAGCGCGCCGTCGCCGATGACGGCGATCACGAATCCAGGGTCGCGCCGGCGCAGCCTCGCCTCGGCCAGGCCGAGCGCGTAGCTCAGCGAGGTCGAGGCGTGGCTGTTCTCGATCACATCGTGCTCTGACTCGTGCCGCGACGGGTAGCCGGACAGGCCGCCCTGCTGCCGCAAGGTCGCGAAATCGGCCGTGCGGCCGGTGACCATTTTGTGCACGTACGCCTGGTGGCCGGTGTCCCAGACGATCGCGTCTTTCGGCGAGTCGAACACGCGGTGAAGCGCAAAGGTGAGCTCCACGACTCCGAGATTCGGCGAGAGGTGACCGCCGGTTTTCGCGATGTGGTCGACGAGAAACGCGCGCACCTCAGCGGCAAGCTGAGCGAGCTGCTGCTGGTTCAGTCGCTTCAGATCTGAAGGCGAGTTGATTTCGGCCAGCAAGGCCATGTGAGCTTAACGCGCAGATACAGGCCTAGGTTCCAACCTTTCCGCCACGAGCTCGAGCACGTGCGCGATGCGCACCTCCTGCCGGCGAGCGCGCGCGTTCGCGGCGATGTGGACCAGGCACCCGGGGTTGTCCGAAGCCACCAGGCTGCAGCCCGTCCTGGCGATCGCCTCCAGCTTCCACTGGGCCAGGCGCGCCGCCACACCGGGCCAGTCGACGCTGAACGTCCCGCCGAACCCGCAGCATTTGGCGATGTCAGGTATGTCGACCACCTCGTAACCGGCCAGCTCGAGGAGGCGCCTCGGCTCCCGCTTGAGGCCGAGCTGGCGCAGGGACTGGCAGGAGTCGTGATACGCGACCCTCGGCCGTTGGTCTGAGCGCCGAACCAGTTCGGGCCGCTGCTCGAGAAGCTGGAGCACGAACCTGGTCGAGTCCCGGAACCGCGGGGCGAGCTCCGAGGCCCGCTTGGCACCCCAGTCGGCGGCGTCGATCGTGAAGGCGCCGAAGCATGAGGCCGAGGGAGTCACGATTGGACCCTTTGAATTTCGAAGGCTCGCCACGAGCGATGTATTCAATTTGCAGGCGCCCGCGAAGTCGCCGGCGTTGGCCGAGATCAGACCGCAGCACCACTGACCCTTGGGAAAACCAACGTCGAAGCCGGCTGCGACGGCGATTCGCTCAAGCGCGACGGCCGCCTCGGGGAGGGCGCGGTCGGCCATGCAGGAAGCGAAGATCGTGAGCGGTTCGCCACGGCCGCGAGGTTGCGGTGCTCGGTCGCGGTAAGGGCGGCCGGCCAGCTTCGGCGCCCCGGCCATGGCCCCCGTGAACGGCGCGCCCGTCCGCAGAACGCGGTCGGCGAGCGCGGGTCTTTCCCACAGGCCGAGCAGCGCCCGCTTGCGCAGGGACTTCCGGCCTTGTCGCCGGTGCTCGAGGATCTGCCGCGGAAGCGGGATGTCGACGGGGCACGCCTCCTGACAGGCGTTGCACTGAGTGCAGAGCGTGTTGGGCAGGTCCGCCTCGGAAAGCCCGTGATGGAACGGCGTGAGCACGAGGCCGATCGGGCCGTTGTAGATGTGCCCGAACTGGTGACCGCCGACGGCCATGAACGAGGGGCAAGCGTTCGAGCACGCGCCGCAGCGGATGCAGGTGAGCGCGTCGCGGAAAAGCGGGTCGTCACGCATGCGTTCGCGGCCGTTGTCGAGGATCACGCAGTGCATCTCCCCAGGGCCGTGCACGCCGATCGTCAGGGATTGCTCGATGTCCGCCGAGCGCGACGGCCCCGTGATCCAGTTGACATAGCTCGTGATGCGCTGACCGGTCCCGCTGCGCGTCAGCATCCGGAGCTGGGCGATCGCGTCTTCATAGGACCCGACGAGCTTGTCCATGCCGAACAGCGCGATGTGGACGGGAGGCAGCGTGACCGTCAGGTCTGCGTTGCCCTCGTTGGTGACGAGCACGACTGTGCCGGTTTCGGCGATGGCCATGTTCGCGCCGCTGATGCCGACCACCGCCTCGATGAATTTCTGGCGCAGGGAAATGCGTGCGTGGTGCTGGATGGCCTCGACCGTGGGCTCGGTGCCGAAGACCCGCGCCGCGTCCTCCTTGGTGAGGTGGATGGCCGGCGCGATGATGTGCGAGGGACGGGTGCCCGTGAGCTGGACCATGCGTTCGCCCAGGTCGGTCTCGACGACCTCCATCCCCAAAGATTCGAGGTACGGGTTGAGCTCGATCTCCTCGGAGGCCATCGACTTGACCTTGGTCACGACCGGGCGCACGCCTGCGCCGCGGGCGTGCTCGGCGGCGGCGTTCCAGCAAAGCTGGCCGATGATGTCGCGCGCCTCGGCCGCATTGGCCGCGAAATGCACCTGACCGCCGACCGCCTCCAGTCGCTCGGCAAACTGGCGTGCGAGTTCGGGCAGGCGGTCGAGGTTGGCGCGCCGCCTCTGCTTGAGGTCCTCGCGACCTTTGGTGAAGTCGAAGTCGGCGAAGCCTGCGTCGCGCCGCCCACGGATCCCGGTCATCGCGGAGGTCAGCGCACGCTGCAGGTTCTCGTCGTTGAGCGCCCGGCGCACGCGCCCGGAGAAGTGGAGCCTGCTCTCAGGCACTCGTCGCTTGCGCCGTCGCTTCGTGGATCGATTCGGCCACGGCGGCGGGGCTGTTCACCGGCGCCAAGCATATGGTTCCGACGCAGACCACCGCCCTGTCTTCGCTGCTGGGTTCGATCACCGCGTAAGGATGGGTGAGCATCGCGGCCCGCGCCAGCTCCTCGTTGCCCGTCGTGACCTTCACCGGTGGACGGAGGCGGTCGAGCGCTCGCGCGAACACCGCCGCCATCAATCCGTACTGGCGTGGGAGAGACGCCACGGCTTCGAGCGCGCGTCGCGCGCGGCCCAGATGCACCTGCTCGGGGTCGCCCAGCAACGTGTCCAGCTCGATCAGCGCGATCGCCGCGACAGAGTTCTCGCCCAGCGGCTTCACAGGGTCGGCCAGCCTGCCGAGATCGTCGCCGCCCGACCGATCGAAGTAGCCGCCGAGGTTCTTGTCGGCGTAGCGATCCTCGAGGTGACCGGCGAGCTCGCCCGCCATCGCCAGCCATCTGTCGCCGAGGCCCGATTGATAGGCCCTGACCGCGGCGAGCAATCCCCACACCTGGTCGCCCAGCTGGCCGCCGATCCCGTCGGAGTGGACGAGTCCGCCGTCGCGCGTGTAGCGATCCGCGAACAGTCGCTCCAGCGCGCGGGCGGCATGAGTACGCAGGTCGGGGAGCGCCTGGCGCCTCGCCGCGTCGAGATACGCCACCGCCAGCGCAGCATTCCAGGCCGCGTAAACGCGCCGGTCTATGTAGGGCGCCTGTTCGGCGGCGCGGCCGGCGGCGTCCAGCGTGTAGTACCGCTCGTCAGCGTCCTGGCTGCCGGCGTAGAGACCCGTGTCGCTGCTGCGGAGCACGCGGTCCAGGTAGCCGGTGGCCGTTTCGAGGACGGTCGTCATCCCCGCCAGCGAGACCGCGCTAACCAGGCCCGCGTGGTCTTCGAGCATCTTCTCGAAATGGGGGACGCTCCAGTCCTGCGTCGTCGAGTACCGGAAGAAGCCGCCCTCGACGGGGTCGTACATCCCGCCGCCTGCCATCTGCTCGAGCGTGTGCACCGCCATCTGCCGGAGCTCGTGATCGCCCCGAACGTCCGCCTGCTCGAGGAGCAGCACGATGGCGTCGGTCTGCGGGAACTTGGGGGCCGTGCCAAACCCGCCGTACTCCGGGTCGTAGGAGCTGCGCACTGCGTTGAGGATCGCTTCGACAAGCGACGCATCAAGCTCGCCCGCGCTGCGGGCGGCGATCCCACCCGACCGTTTGCGGCCTTCGAGCACCTTGCTCGCGATCTCGGGGCGGTTGGTCCGGTAGTACGAGGCGACCCTGCGCAGCGCGCCCGCCATCTGCTCCGGCGGCAGGTACGTGGCCCCGGTGAGGATGTCGCCTGACGAGGTCAGAAACGCGGTGGTCGGCCAGCCGCCCATGTTGTAGCGCTGGTTGATGTCGGGCCGGACGTCGTTGTCGACTCGGATGGGCACGTACTCGTTCTTGATCAGGTCGATGACGCCCGCGTTCGAGTACGAGGTCTCGTCCATGACGTGGCACCAGTGGCACCACACCGCGGAGATGGACAGCAGGATGGGCCGGTCGGTCCGCCGAGCCTCTGCAAATGCCGCCTCCGACCACGGGCGCCAGCCGATCTCGGCGGCGCGGTTGGGGCGCGGCGAGAAATGGAACTCGGAGGCGTCTGGAGCGCGGTCGGCGTCGGCCATAGGCCCAGTGTAAGAATGGCGGTGTGATATCCACCAGCGCGGTCGACACCTATATCCAGAGCAACTCGGGGCGCTTTGTCGATGAGCTGAAAGAGCTCTGCAGCTTCCCGAGCATCTCCAACCATGGCCTCGAGGCGATCAAGCCGGCCCGCGACTGGATCGCCAATCGCCTATCAGGGTTTACCGACCGTGTCGAGACCTTTGACGAGGGCGGCATGCCCGCTCTGTACGCGGAGGTCAAGGGCGCCGGCCGCCGCAAGCTCCTCCTGTACGAGCACTACGACGTGCAGCCGGTCGACCCCATCGACCAGTGGGAGGCGGACCCGTTCAAGGCTGTGGAAAAGGACGGCAGGCTCGTGGCTCGCGGCGTCGCCGACGACAAGGCCGACGTCATGGCGCGCATCCACGCTCTCGAGGTGCTGAAGCACCTCGGCGAGATCCCCGCGACGCTGCGCTTCCTGGTCGAGGGCGAGGAGGAGATCGGCTCGAAGACCTTCGAGAAGATCGCGCACAAGCATGCGGACAAGCTGAAGGCCGACGGGTGCCTCTGGGAGTCGGGCGGTTTCGACAGCGGCGACCGCCCCACGATCTTCTTCGGCGTCAGGGGCCTGCTCTACATCCAGCTGCGGGTCAGCCTGCTGGCGTTCGACCAGCACTCAGGCTACGCGAGCCTGTATCCCTCGGCCGCCATGTACCTCATCCGCGCGCTTGCGAGCCTTCGCGACCAGGACATGAACATCAGTATCCAGGGCTTCTACGACGATGTCGTTCCGCCGACCGAAGCCGACCGAAAGATGCTCGCGAAGATCGACCCGGAGGTCGAGGACCGCAAGCGCCTCATCGGTTTTGACGAGATGATCCGCAACCCATCACACGACAAGGTCATCGAGCAGCTGCTCTTCACGCCGACATGCAACATCGCCGGCGTGACGACCGGCTACCAGGGTCCGGGATCGAAGACCGTGCTCCCCGCCGAGGCGACGGCCAAGCTCGACTTCCGGCTCATCCCGAACCAGGACCCGACCGACATACTCAGCAAGCTGCGTCGGCACCTCGACGGACATGGGTTCGAGCAGGTCGAGATCCTGTGGTCGGACGGCGAGAAGCCAGTGCGGTCCGACCCGGACTCGGACATCGGCAAGGTCATGGTGGAAAGCGTCCGCGAGCTGCATGGCGAGCCGGTCATCTGGCCATTCATGCAGGCGACGGGTCCAATGCACCCGGTGGTGGCCGACCTGGGCATCCCGACTGTCATGCCTGTGGGCGTTGGCCGGCCCGAGAACCGGATCCACGCGCCAAACGAGAACATCCGGGTCGACGACTACCTGAACACGATCCGCCTCATGTGCCGCGTGTGGGAGAGGTTCGGAGCGGTTTGATGGAGAAGATCAGGGACAAGCTCTTCACGATCAAGTACGTCGAGGACACGGGCCACCCGCACATCGAGATCGTCGACCAGGCCGTGTGCGCGACGAAGTGCAAGGGCAAGTACTGCAACCACTTCTGCCCGGCCGGGGTGTACGAGTGGGACGAGGAGCAGCAGAAAAACCTGGTCAGCTTCGGCAACTGCATCGAGTGCGGCGCCTGCTCGATCGGCTGCCCCTTCGACAACATCACGTGCCACTCCCCGCGCGGGGGCTTCGGGGCCCAGTACCGACTGGGCTGAGGTGCAGTTCGCACTCACCTTGTTGATACGCCACGTTTGGCGCCAAACAGGCCCTTGCTTTCGGCGTCAGGCGCGGGTTTGGCGCCAAACGGGTCGAATGGCTCACTCTGTCCGGTGGCCTCAGCGTTAGGAATACAACCCGCTCTGGGCACAATTGAACCTAGAGCAGTGAGCGAATACGACGTCATCATCGTCGGCGGGGGCCCCGCCGGCCTGGCTGCGGGCCTCTACACCGCCCGCATGGACCTGAAGGCGGTGCTGCTCGATCGCGGCCCGCTGGGCGGGCAGCTGTTGAACACCGAGCTCATCGAGGACTACCCCGGCTTCGAGTCGATCCTGGGCTCCGAGCTCGCCATCAAGATGGGCGACCACGCGCGCAAGTTCGGCCTCGAGATCCGGGACTTCGAGCCCGTCAAGGAAATCGACATCGAGAACGGCACCAAGGTGGTCCGGCTCGAGTCGGGCGAGGAGCTGCGCGCCCCCGCGGTGATCATGGCCGCCGGCGGCCTGCCGCGCTACCTGGGGGTGCCCGGCGAGAAAGAGTTCTGGGGCCGCGGCGTCAGCTACTGCGCGGTGTGCGACGGGGCGTTCTTCAAGGGCGAGGAGCTCGCCGTCGTCGGAGGCGGTGACGCGGCGGTGGAGGAGGGCGACTTCCTCACGCGGTACGCGTCGAAGGTCTACATCATCCACAGGCGCAACGAGCTGCGGGCGCAACCGATCCTCATCGATCGCGCGCGCGCCAACCCGAAGATCGAGTTCATCCTCGACGCGGTGGTGAAGGACATCAAGGGCGATCAGAAAGTCCACGCTGTGGACTACGAGCACCGCGGGCACGTGACCGAGCTTCCGGTCGGCGGCGTCTTCATCTTCGTCGGCTTCGTGCCCAACTCCAAGCTGTTGAAGATGCACGTAGACCACGACGAGGCCGGCTACATCATCACCGACCGCAACATGCAGACATCGGTCGAAGGGATCTGGGCGGTTGGCGACGTGCGGTCGCAGCTGACCAAGCAGATCGCGACCGCCGCGGGCGACGGCACGACGGCGGCGGTGGCCGCGTCGAACTACGTTTCAGCAGTGAAGGACGCGGCCCGCGCCTGAAGCGCCGCTGTAGCCTGCGGCGCGCCCGGCTACATGGCCTTGCGCCCAGTGCCCGCTACCGCGTAGAAACTACTGGTGCGCATCAAGCGCTTCGGCTGGGTCAGAGACATTCCCGACCAGCGCGACCTTCGCTATCAGCCCCCGCCGAGGATTGCGCGGGCGCTTCCGCCGAGGGTCGACCTCCGCAACGGCTTCACCCCTTGCTACAACCAGGGCGAGCTCGGCTCCTGTACCGCCAATGCGATCGCCGGCGCCCTGGAATTCCTGGAGAGGAAGGAGGGCGAGACGCCGCCCGTCATGCCGTCGAGGCTCTTCATCTACTACAACGAGCGCGCGCTCGAGGGCACTGTTGACAGCGACGCGGGTGCACAGATCCGCGACGGCATCAAGACGGTCGTCAAGCGCGGCTTCTGCGCCGAGGACCTCTGGCCGTATGACATCAAGCGCTTCGCGGTCAAGCCGCCTGAGCGGTGCTATCGCGCGGCGCTGAAGGAGCAGGTGAGCGAGTACCTGCGTCTCGACCACGTGTCGACGATGCCGCTTCTCACCTGCCTCGCGAGTGGTTTCCCGTTCGTGTTCGGCTTTTCCGTGTACGAGAGCTTCGAGTCGCCGAGCGTCGCGTCAACTGGTGCCGTGCCGATGCCGAAGATGGGCGAGCGTGTGCTCGGAGGTCACGCAGTGGTCGCGTGCGGCTACGACATCAAGGCTTCGCGCTTCACCGTTCGCAACTCATGGGGAGGCCGTTGGGGGATGGGCGGCTACTTCACGATGCCGTTCGCCTACCTGAACGACCCGTACCTCTCGGCCGACTTCTGGACGATCCGCAGGGTTCCGGTCTGAGACCGGCGCGGCTCAGGAGGTGACGTCGACCCAGACGAGACCGGGAGGTAGGCTCAGCGCCTGACCGTCGGCCGTCGTGAACGTGATGGGCGAGTGGCTGTCGGCGCCGCTCCACGCGCCCGCGTAGCGCTGACCCTTGTAGTAGATGTCCGCCGACCCTTTCGACTCGAGATTGAAGTCGTGGATGAGCGAGCCGTGCCCGTCACTGACGTTCAGCTCGGTCACCTGCGTGTGCATGACGATCAGCATCTCGATGCGGAGCGGCAGGCGTGATTTCGCATCGCGGTAGGCGTGGCCGTTCTCGGTCTTCTGGTACGTACCCATGATCGGGTCGTACGTGTACGACGAGCTGTGCTCGCTGACGGTGACCGACGTCGCCGGAATGCCGCCGGTCGGGCTGGGCCGCGCCTTGGAGATGGAGAACGCGGGCAGGTTTGGATAGAGCTTGGTCTCGACGCGATTCACGCCGTCGCCGGTGATCATGAGGTCGTCAGGCGCGTAGCGGCTGTTGCTGCGGAACGTGTAGCCGACCGTGTCGAAGAACTGGGGCACCGGGTCGGACCCCGCGGCGGCCTGCGTCACCGACGACTCGCCCGACTGGAAGAGCACGCCCTTGTAATGGTGGCCGAGCTTGAGCGACACGAGCCGGCTCGAGCGGATCGGACCGATGAGGTCCGGCGCGTTTCCGTAGATCGCGGTGAGCCGGGTGATGCCGCCCTCGGCCAGGTACTCGTACACCATGTCCGCGGCTTGCAGCCCGTTCTGGTCCACCGCGTCAACGTCGTTTGGAATCTGGATCAGTGCGGGGTACTTGAGCGGGGTCGTGTGCTCCTGGTCGCGGTAGTACAGGCCAGTCACGAGCGTCCACGATGCCTTGATCGTGTGGCCGGTCGAGTCGGTGGCGCCGGAACCGAGCTTGACGACGAATGGTCCGGAAGGAATGCCCTGCGTCGACACCGTCGCGCCGCGTGAATCCTTCGCCCAGCTGAGCGTCAGCGCCTGCGCGCCCAGAGTCATCTTCACAGTGCTCGGCACCATCGCGTCGTTGAAGGCGAACGCGATCGTAGTTCCGGGCTGAACCTCGGAGCCGTCGGTGATCGGGGCACCACCAGCGCCCGTCACCGAGGTGATGCGCGGCACGATCGTGGTCGTGAATGTCCATTGCGCGGCCTTGACCGGATGCTTGGTCGTGTCGGTGAACGATCGCAGCGTGAGCGTGTAGCTGGTGAGGTCGAGCATCGGCTGGGCGGGAACGAACTGGTATCTGTCCTGACCCGAGACGGAAACGAATGCGCCGGTGGTCGCGGGTTCGATGGAGAAGCTCTTCTGCAGAGAATCGAGCGCGACGGGCCGGTTGAAGGAGAACACGAGGCGCGCGTCGGTCGGCACCTCCTTCTGGCCCGACGCGACGCTGAGCGTTACCGCGGTCGGCAGCGTGTTGAGGTAGGCGAGATAACCGCCTGCGCTCGTGAACGCGACCGCGACGAGAACCGCGACCGCGATCCAGCCTCGACGCATGGGCAAGCCGAAGCGGTTCTTCCGGATCGGCGGCCTTGGCGCTGGCCAGGCCGTGTGCGCGATCTCCTCTTGGTGCAGCGACGTATCCAGGGACAACGGAGCGCTGCCGATTATGCCATCAGCCTGGTCGATCTGCTGGATCGAGCGAGCGAAGGTAGGAAAAGGAGTAGAGCCCCGTGGCGTGTCCGCTGTCAAACCTGATCTGCAACGCGTACTGGCCGACCAGGGTTACGTCTTGAATTCGCAGGTCCTCATCGGGCAGGCTGCGCACGCGTGACAGACGGCCAGGTGCGCCTGCCTCACCTCGACACTCTGCGCATGGACACGCCCATCGCAGCTGCTGGCCTGTGTACGAGCTCACATGCCCGCCTTCCCAGGTGACCTGCATCACCTGCTGCGCGCGATCGACGTCGACCGTGACGGGAAACGGTTCCGGGTCTTTCAGTGGACGTTGATGACCGGAAGCTGGCGGAACGACTGGATTGATGTTCGCGCCGCGACCTGCGAGGCGATCTCGGTGAACGCCTTCGCGCCCGCCGATTCTGGACGCGAGATGACCACCGGCGTGCCGGCATCGGCGTCCTCGCGGATCCCTTCCTCGAGAGGCACGGCGCCGAGGAATGGAACGCCGAGGCGGATCGCCGCGGCCTCCGCTCCACCGTGGCTGAAGATCTCGTGCCGGTGCCCGCAGCTCGGGCACACGTACCAGCTCATGTTCTCGATGAGTCCGAGCGGCGTCACGTTCAGCTTCCTGAACATCTGCAGGGCCTTGACCGCGATGTCGGTGGCCACGTCCTGCGGCGTGCACACGATTGCGACGCCCGTGAGCGGCACCGTCTGCGCGAGCGTCAGTGAAGCGTCGCCGGTGCCGGGCGGCAGGTCGATCACGAGGTAATCGAGGCGGCCCCAGTCGACCTGGATCATCATCGCCTCGATGGCCTTGCCCACCATCGGGCCTCGATACACCGTCGCCTGTTCGCCTGGATAGATCTGGCCGAACGACATGATCTTCAGGCCGTGCGCCTCGATGGGCTTCAGCCGGCCGTTCGACTGCTCGGGAATCACGCGCGAGTTGGTCATTGTCGGGACGGACGGGCCGAGGATGTCGGCGTCGAGCAGTCCGACCTCGGCCCCCGCCTTGCGCAGCGCTGCGGCGATGTTGACGGCCACCGTCGACTTGCCGACGCCGCCCTTGCCTGACGCGATGGCGATCGTCTGCTTGACACCGGGCAGGATCTCCGACGGCTTCGGGCGCATGAACGCCGGGCGGACGTTGGCGGTCATGCGCACCTCGACCGCCGTCACGCCGGGAAGCCCCCCGACCGCATCCTGAGCCTGCGACTTGAAGCGATCCCTCACCGGGCACGCCGGGGTGGTGAGCTCGAATGTGAAGCTGACGCGACCCGCCGGATCTACGGTCAGCTCCTTGATCATGCCCAGGCTCACGACATCGCGACCGAGGTCTTGGTCCTGGATTTGCGCAAGCGCGTCGAGCACCTGCTCGTTGGTGGGCGTCGGCATCGCATGGCATGTTACGGGGACTTGAGCTCAGCCACCCCAGCCGCGTTCGTCGCCCACCAGGCCGGGGCGCGAAGTTCCTGCTGGTCGGCCAGGCCCCAGGGCCGGTCGAGCGCGAGTCGCGCCGGCCGTTTTCAGGGCGTGCCGGCAAAGAGCTGGACCGCTGGATGCTTCGCGCGGGTTTCGAGTCGGCCGAGGAATTTCGCCGCGTCACCTACATCGCGGCACTGATGAGATGTTTTCCTGGACGCAACCTGCGCGGCACCGGCGACCTTCGCCCGCCGCCCGCCGGCATCGCCAACTGCGCGCACTGGCTCGACGCGGAGCTGCGAATGCTGCGGCCACGCGTGCTGATCCCCGTCGGTCAGCTTGCGATCGTGCGCTTTCTGGGTCCTGGTTCGTTGGAGTCTCGCGTGGGCAAGAAGTTCGGCGAACGTCCCGTGATGGTCCCGCTTCCACATCCGTCGGGACAGAGTCGCTGGCTCAACGATCCAGAAAATCGCGAACGGCTCGCGCGTGCGCTGGCGCTCATCTCACAATTGCGCAGGAGGCTCGCATGAAGTACGTGCTCGTTTTCTATGGAGGCGGAATGCCGGACACGCCGGCCGCGCAAGCGCGCGTGCTCAAGCAGTGGAGCCGATGGTACGAAAATCTGGGCAAGGCGGTCATCGACGGCGGGCTTCCGTTCTCGGGCCGCGTGAACAAGATCCGCGACGACGGCACGACCGCGAAAGGTCCCATCGGCCAGCGGGCCACCGGCTACGCGATCCTCGATGCCAAGGACCTCGACAAGGCCACATGGATGGCGAGAGGCTGCCCGATCCTCAAGAGCGGCGGCAGCGTCGCGGTGTACGAAACCGCGTCGATGATGTAGCTCGTTGCCGTTCTTCTTCGCCGAACGCGAAGGCGATCGCGCGATCATCCGCGGCTCGGACGCATCACACCTCGCGCGCTCGCTGCGCGCCCGCCCTGGGGAGGAGATCCAGGTCGTCGACGCCGCGGGGTTACTTCTCACCGTGCGCTTGGAGACGGTCAGCAGTTCGCTCATCGCGGGACGCATCGTTGCCGAAGAGGAGCACCGGCCGGAGCCCACGCGTCGCGTCGTCGTGGCGATCTCGCACCTGCCGGCCGCGTCGCTGGACCTCGTGCTGTCTCGATGCACGGAGGTGGGCGCGTCGACCTTCCACATCGTGCAAGCGGATCGCAGCGTCGCGCGCGGCGCGAGGCTGAAGCGCTGGCAGACGATCGTCCGCGAGGCCGCGATGCTGGCGGGGCGCGTGCGCGTTCCCGTCATCGCCGGCCCATCACCGCTGGCGGAGGTGCTGCGCGAGCAGCCGAACCCGGTGATGCTGGTGCGCGGCGCCAGCACTCCGCTGAGCGCTATGCCACGCGACGGCGACGTGACGCTTCTGGTCGGGCCGGAGGGCGGATGGACCGAGCGCGAGGTCGGGATGGTCCCGGTGCAGGCGAGCCTGGGCCCGCGCAATCTGCGCGCCGACACCGCGGCCGTCGTCGCGACCGCGATCGCCGTCGGGGTCTAGCGTTTCAGGTTCCGGTAGGTCACAACCTCGCCCACGATCACCGTGATCGAGGCGATGACGAAAAGCCCGATCGCACCAAGGATCAGCCACGGGTTCTCGAAGTTGATGGCCAGCAAGATGAGGCCGAGGTCGAAGACGAGAAAGGTGTAGGCCAGGTAGCCGCGACGTGTAGCGGCATACCCGGGCGGAAGCGAGCCCAGCGGCTGTGAAGTGACACGCCGAATCACGAAATCCCTTCCGAGAATCAGTGCATACGACGAAATCACCAATACGACACCCAGAACCAGTAGCGTGAGCTGCGACCTCCCTACGATTTGCTCCGTGCCCGCCGACAGCAAGCTCGTTCGGAACTTCTGCATCATCGCCCACATCGACCACGGGAAGTCCACGCTGGCCGACCGCCTGCTGGAGTTCACCGGGTCGATCAGCCAGCGCGACATGCAGGACCAGGTCCTCGACACCATGGACCTGGAGCGCGAGCGCGGCATCACCATCAAGCTGCAGGCGGTCCGGATGACCTACCCGGCTTCGGACGGCCAGACCTATGAGCTGAACCTCATCGACACGCCCGGCCACGTCGACTTCTCGTACGAAGTGTCGCGTTCGCTCGCCGCGTGCGAGGGCGCGATCCTCGTGGTCGACGCGGCCCAGGGCATCGAGGCCCAGACGCTCGCGAACCTCTACCAGGCGGTCGAGGCCGGGCTGCGCATCGTGCCGGTGGTCAACAAGATCGACCTCGACGCCGCGCAGCCCGAGATGGTCGCCGAGGAGATCGCGGACGTCACAGGTCTTCCACGCTCGGAGGTCATCTTCGCCTCGGCGAAGCTCGGCATCGGCACGAAGGACATCCTCGAGGGTGTGATTGCGCGTGTGCCGCCACCGCGGGGCGACGCGAGCGCGCCGCTGAGGGCGCTCATCTTCGACTCGCACTACGACACGTACCGCGGCGTCATCACATACGTTCGCGTCGTCGACGGCGAGATCCGGCCGCGCACCAGGATCCGGATGATGAACACAGACAAGGTCCACGAGGTCGACGAGGTCGGCTGGTTCGCGCCGCGCCCGCGACCGGCGGAAAAGCTGACGGCAGGAGAGGTCGGCTACGTGACCGCGGCCATCAAGAACGTGATCGACGCGCGAGTGGGCGACACCGTCACGACCGCCGAGCGCGGCGCCAAGAAGCCGCTGCCCGGCTACCGCCAGGTGAAGCCGATGGTTTTCGCGGGGCTCTTTCCCACTGACTCCGACCAGTTCTCAGACCTGAAGGAGGCGCTCGAGAAGCTGCAGCTCAACGACGCAGCCCTTTCGTACGAGCCCGAAAACTCCGCAGCGCTCGGCTTTGGTTTCCGCTGCGGCTTCCTCGGCTTGCTGCACCTCGAGATCGTGCAGGAGCGCCTGGAGCGCGAGTTCGAGCTAGAGCTGATCACGACCGCGCCCACGGTGGAGTACGAGGTCAAGCTCCGGCGCGGCGGCATGGTCCACGTCGATAACCCCTCGCTGCTGCCGGATCCCACCACCATCGAGTCGATCGCGGAGCCGTTCGTGAAGCTGTCGATCATCGTCCCGTCCACATACGTCGGCGCGATGATGGAGCTCTGCCAGGATCGGCGCGGCATGTTCAAACATCTCGAGCATCGTCCCGGCGAACGCATCGTCCTTGAGTACGAGACGCCCCTCGGCGAGATCATCCACGACTTCTATGACCAGCTGAAGTCGCGCTCGAAGGGCTACGCGTCGATGGACTACGAGATGATCGGCTTCCGCGAAGGCGAACTGGTGAAGCTCGACGTGCTGGTCGCGGGCGAGCCGGTGGACGCGCTGTCGCTCATCGCGCACCGGAGCAAGGCGCAGGCCCAGGGCCGCCGGCTGGTCGAGAAGCTCAAGACGATAATCCCGCGCCAGCTGTACGAGGTGCCACTCCAGGCTGCGATCGGCGGCAAGGTCATCGCGCGCGAGACCATTCCGGCGATGCGCAAGGATGTGCTCGCCAAATGTTATGGCGGTGACGTGACCCGGAAGCGCAAACTCCTCGAGAAGCAAAAAGAAGGAAAGCGGCGCATGAAGCGCGTCGGCTCGGTCGAGATCCCCCAGGAGGCGTTCATGGCGGTGTTGAAGCTTGACTAAGAGGGCGGTCGGGGTGGTCGTGTTCGCCGCGCTGCTGCTCGGTGCAGCCTGCACGCGCTCCGGCGCATCCGGCGGCAGCAGCGCAGGCACGCCGGAGCAGATCTACGCGGCCGGCCCGACCGTGCAGGAGGTCAGGTCCACACTCGGGTCCGAAACATGGTGGCCGGCGACGCCCTCGTTCCGCATCCGGCCGCTGGGACTGCCGACGATGTCGGAGGCTGTCCGCTTCGGCATCACGCAGCACTACGTGCACGTGGGCACGTCCGAGCTGCTCATCGCCGACTACTCCGTCTACAACACGAGCGCGGCCGCGACGACCCTGTTCAACAACATTCAGAAGTCGGTGAGTACCGTCACCGGACCGCGCGCGGGAGACCAGGCGATTTACTTCGGCAACAGGTCGCCGACCGACACCGCCCTCTACGACACGAGCGCGATCGTGCGCGTCGGCCAGGTCCTGATCGGCGTCGACCTGACCAAGGGCCAGGGCTTCGCCGACGTCAACACCATGGGCCGGCTCGCGAACAAGCTGGTCTCGCGCCTCAAGTCCGCGCTCGCAGGAAAGGTCAAGCCGAGCCCGCTCCCCTCGACCGACCGGGGCCTGCTGCTGCCGCTCGGGACCGACGTCACTCTCGCAGCGGCGGTGAGGCTGCCCATCGAGGCCGCCGCCGAGCTGCTCGGCGCCTCCTCGCCGCAGGACGTCACCGACTCGTTCACCAAGGTGGACGTCAAAGACTTCCTGTTCGGCGACTACGCGTTGAACGCCGACCTCAACATGGAGGTGCGCGCCATCGTCTTCAGCTTCTCGAGCCCGAGTGACGCCGCCGGCTGGATCGACCTCGCCATCGGCACCGCCAACCTCGACGCGTCGGGAGTGGCGTCCGGCTATGCATCGAGCATTGGCGAGTACTACGCGTTCATCCTCGCCGGCTCACACGTTGGCATGCTGTTCTGCAACTCGCTGTCGCCCTACGAGGCGGCGTCGCGAGCATGCGAGACCCCGATCGGTCGCTTGATCGGGTCGTGGCAGACCAGGCTGGCCTAGGTCCCTCCCCACCATGTGGGGAGGTTAGGTGGGGGCGTCGGCCTGGACCCTTAGGCCTTCGAGGCCTTCTGCTCCTGGGCCTCGAGAAACCAGTGCCACTGGCGCTCGAGGCCTTCGCGCAGTGAGGTGCCCGGCTCCCATTCGAGCTGCATGCGCGCCCGCGTGATCGAGGCGCCGGCTCGCCGGTGGTCGAACGGCTGCCGTTGCACATGCCGGCGCGTGAGATGCATGCCCGCCACCTCGGCCAGCACGTCCAGCGCCTGGTTGACCGAGACGCTGCTTCCGCCGCCGACGTTGTAGAGGTCGCCGGGCGACCCGCGCTCAGCAGCTCGCACCGTCGCGTCCACGGCGTCCGTCACGTACGTGAAGTCGCGGGTCTGCTCGCCGTCGCCGTACACGTCGAAGACGCGGCCGTCGTTCATCGCCTGCATCGCCTTCGCGAGCATCAGGTCAGGGCGCATGCGCGGCCCGTACACGGAGAAGTAGCGCAGCCTGACCGCCGGCACACGGTAGTTCTTCCAGTAGACGTAAGCGAGGTGTTCGCCTGCGAGCTTGGTGACGCCGTACTGCGAAAGCGGCGCGGGCACAGTGGTCTCGGCGGTGGGGAAGACCTCTGCGTCGCCATAGACCGAGGCCGAGCCTCCGTAGACGAAGGACTTCAGCTTCATGTCCTTGACAGCGTCGAGCAGGTGATGCGTGGCGATCACGTTTTCGCGCAGGTACTGGTCGAACTGCATCGGCGCGGCGCGAACGCCGGGGCGGCCGGCCAGGTGGTACACGGTCTCGGCGCCAGCGAGGGCCGCCGAGAGATCGTCCTGCGAAAGGTCGAGCGACTCAAATCGGAAGCGGCTATGCGTGCGGGCCTGGCCCACGTTGCGCTCCTTCGCCGCGCGCGCGTAGTAGTCGGTGAAACCGTCGATGCCGACCACCTCGTGGCCGTCGCTGAGGATGCGCTCCACGAGGTGCGAGCCGATGAAGCCGGCCGCGCCGGTGACGACCACTTTCACGGGATGGCCATTCTAGGTCGCGGCCGGAAGCCCTCGGCGAGAGATTCGGCGATCCAGGGGCCGCTCCCGTGGCTGCGCCACGGGGACCCCAGAGGAAAGCGACGAGCAGCGGAGCGAGCGCATTGGAGAACTGCGTGAGCGAGCAGCGCAGGAGCTGAGCCCGCAGATCGGCCGCATGGGCGCCGAAGATCCGACGAGGGTCTTTCGGACCGCGACCTGGGTGGCCGTATTCTTTCGAGCGGTGGGTCGATTCGAGGCCTGGCTGGAGGGCTCCGGCCTGGGCATCACGGTCAAGCAGTTCCCGCAGGGCACGCGGACCGCTCCCGACGCGGCGCGCGCGGTCGGCTGCGACGTCGGGCAGATCGTGAAATCGCTCGTGTTCATCGCCGCGGGGGCACCCGTCGTGGCGCTGGTCAGCGGGACCAACCGACTCGACGAGGCGCGCCTCGGTTCGGTGGCCGGCGAGCCTGTGACCAAGGCCGGCGCTGAGGTCGCGCGCAGCGCCACCGGATACGCGATCGGCGGCGTGCCGCCATTCGGCTACCCGACCGACGTGCCCGTGTTCATGGACCGCGACCTGCTCGGCTACGACGTCGTGTGGGCGGCGGCGGGCCGCCCTGACTCCGTGTTCCAGATCGCGCCGGATCGATTGCGGGAGCTGAGCGGCGCGGTCGTCGCGGACCTGAAGACGGCATGAGCTCGATCCTCGTGTTCTGCCGCGACTGCGGCAGGCAGGTGCCCAGCTCCGAGACTGAGGACCAGCTCTGCCTCGACTGCCGAGTCCGCCGCTCGATGACCGACCTTCGCGACGAGCACGCGCGGCTGTGGCGCAAGCGCGAGCGCTACCGCAGCCATCACGGCGCGAATGTCGCGCAGATTTCGCGCCAGATCGCACGAGTAGAGGATCGGATGGCGTCGCGCATACGCGAGGTGGTCTCCAATGAGCGGCGCGCAGGTGAGCTACTGCAGCGCGAGCTCGAGGCCGCGCGCGGCCAGCGCTACACGATCCAGGGAGTATGACGACGCAACCGTTCCGGCACCTGTACGTGCACATTCCTTTCTGCCGGCACAAGTGCGGTTACTGCGACTTCAACGCGTACGCCGGGATGGACCGTCTGATGCCGGACTACGTGAGTGCGCTAAACGCCGAGCTCACCGCCGCTCGTGAAGCGCGTCCGTTTGGAACGCTGCGGACCGTATATCTCGGCGGCGGCACGCCGAGCCTCCTGCCGCCGGAGCTCATCGCGATTGTGCTCAACCATATCCGCTCGACCTTCGATGTCGAGCCCGACGCCGAGGTCACGCTGGAGGCCAACCCCGCCAGCACCGACGAGGCGAGACTCGAGGCCTGGCTGCAAGGTGGTGTCAACCGGCTCAGCCTTGGCGTCCAGGGATTCGACGGGCGTGCCCTTGCGGTGCTCGAGCGACGAACCGACGCAGCGCAGGCGACGCACGCATTCGGTCTCGCCCGCAAGGCCGGCATGCGCAACATCAACATCGACCTCATCTACGCGGTGCCGTACCAGTCGCTCGAGTCGTGGCTGGAGACGCTGCGCCGCGGCCTGGAGCTCGGACCGGACCACGTCTCGACCTACTGCCTCACGTTCGAGGAGGGCACGCTGCTGTTTCGCCGGCGCGCCGAAGGCCGCTTGCCGGAAGTCGAGCCCGACCTGCAGTGGGACCAGCTGGACGCGGCGTGCCGCGAGCTCGAGGCGACCGGCTTCAACCGGTACGAGGTCTCCAACTGGGCAAAGCCCGGATTCGAGTCGCGGCACAACTTCGCGTACTGGCGATGCGTGCCGGTCTACGGCGCCGGAGCCGGCGCGCATTCGTACGCCACCGACGGATCGTCCGCACGGCGGTGGTGGAACATCGCGCGCCCGCGGGAGTACGTGGCCGCCTGTCGCGACCCGATCGCAGACGGGGAAGACCTGGACGCGCGCAAGACGCGGGCGGAGGCGCTGATGCTGGGTCTGCGGACGGCCGAGGGAACCGCCGCGCCGGGCGGCTTCGAAAGCGAGCTCGCGATGCTGGCGCAGGCCGGTCTCATCGAGCGTACGAACGGGAGGGTCACGCCGACTCGCCGTGGCATGGACCTGCACAACCAGATCGCGCTGGCGGTACTCTGAATCGCCCATGGAATCCCGTAAGCAGGCGATCCTCCGAGCGGTCGTGAACGAGTTCACGACCAGCGCAGTGCCGGTCGGGTCGCAGGCGCTGCAGAGCCGCTACTTCGTGAACCTGTCCTCGGCCACTATCCGCAGCGAGCTGGCCGAGCTGGCGGAGGCGGGCTACCTCGCGCAGCCCCACACCTCTGCCGGCCGCATCCCGACCGACCACGGCTACCGCTACTTCGTCGACTTCCTCATGGACCTCGAGGCGGTGCCCGAATCCGTGAGGACGTACATCCGCGACGAGCTGGTAAAGGCGCCGTCGGACGTGCAGGGGTTGGTCGAGAAGGTCGCCATGACCGCCGCCGCGGTCACGCAGAACGCGGCGGTGGCGAGCGCCCCGCAGGGATCGCAGGCGGGCATGAAGCACGTCGACGTCGTCTCGCTGGAGCCGACCGAGGTGCTCCTCATCCTGCTGCTGGACGGCAACCTGTTGCGGCAGCAGGTGCTGCACGTCTCGGAGCCGGCCACCCAGGTGGCGCTCACGCGGCTGGCTGCGAAGCTGAATCACGCGCTCGCCGGGCGCCTGAGCGAGGAGGTCCGCCGGCACTACCACAACTCGGAGCTCGGGCTGGAGAAGGAGGTTGTCGGCAGCATCGTCGCCGCGCTTGACCAGTACGAGAAGGGCGCCGAGAACCTGGTCGTGCACGACGGCGTGCGCAACCTCGTGCGCCAGCCGGAGTTCGCCGAGTCGTCACGCCTGCAGCGGGTGCTCGAGGTTCTGGAGGAGACGCGCTATTTGACCGTGCTGCTGCGCGAGCTCATTGGGGAGTCCGACCTGCAGATAGTGATCGGGTCCGAGAACACGTCGTCGCAGCTGCAGGGATGCGCGGTCGTGCTGACCAACTACGGTCCGTCGCACCGGCTGAAGGGAGTGCTCGGCGTGATCGGGCCGACACGCATGGCCTACAGCCAGACAGTCGCGCGCCTCCGCGCCGTCGCGCATGCGGCGAGTGAACGGATGGCCGAGGTCGGCGTTTAACACCGTCTGCGCGGGATCTGACATCCCCACCTGACCTCCCCGCAGGGCGGGTAGGAAGCCTACTTAATCCCGCACCAGGTGTTGTGCGGGGACCACGCCTTCGACGTCCAGGTCGTGCTCCAGCATCTCGTGCACGAGCTCGTCGAATGTCGTCTTCGGCTTCCAGCCGAGCACCTTCATCGCCTTCGACGCGTCGCCGCGCAGCTCATGCACATCGGCGGGACGCATATATGCCTCGTCGACCACCACGTACTTCTGCCAGTCGAGACCGACCATCGCGAATGCGGCGGCGACGAAGTCGCGCACCGAACGCATCTCGCCGGTCGCGATGACGTAGTCGTCGGCGGTGTCCTGCTGCAGCATCAGCCACATCGCCTCGACGTAGTCTCGGGCGTGGCCCCAGTCGCGCTTGGCGTCCATGTTGCCGAGCCTCAGCTTGTCCGCCTTGCCCGCGAGGATCTGCCCGATGCCGCGCGTGACCTTGCGCGTGACGAAGTTCTCGCCTCGGCGGGGCGACTCGTGGTTGAAGAGGATGCCGCTGCACGCGAACAGGTTGTGCGCCTCGCGGTAGTTCACCGTCATCCAGTGGGCGTACAGCTTGGCGACGGCGTAAGGGCTGCGTGGATGAAACGGGGTGGTCTCGCTCTGGGGCGCCGGCGACAGTCCGAACATCTCCGACGTCGACGCCTGGTAGAAGCGCGTCGGCAGTCCCATCGTGCGAATGGCCTCGAGCAGCCGAGTGGTGCCGAGCCCGTCGGCGTCGCCGGTGTACTCGGGCTGGTCGAACGAGATGGCGACATGGCTCTGCGCCGCGAGGTTGTAGATCTCGTCGGGCTTCACGGTCTTGACCAGCCGATTGAGGCCACCGGAGTCCGTCATGTCTCCGTAATGGAGGACGAACTTCGAGCCTTCAGGATGGCTGGGATTGGAATGCTGGAGATGGTCGATGCGGCCGCGGTTCATCGTCGATGAGCGACGAACCACGCCGTGCACCTCGTAGCCTTTCCCGAGAAGGAGCTCGGCCAGATACGACCCGTCCTGCCCGGTGATGCCCGTGATGAGAGCCGTTTTGGCCATGACTTCCTTGAAGTCTATGGTTTGGCTCACATCGCCTGTTTGGTAAGAAGGCCGCAGAGATGACCACGCGCAAGCACCCGCCCGAGCATCCGGAAAGCGAGCACATGTCGCCGATCGAGGCTCGCCTCGAGGCGCGCATCGCCCAGCAGCAGGCCGCCGGCGAAGCGGCCAATCGCGAGAAGCTGGAGGCCGAGCTGGCCGATGCGAGGCAGCGCCACCTGAGGCTCGCCGCAGACTTCGAGAATTTCAAGAGGCGCACGCGGCAGGACCAGCTCGACACGATTCAGCACGCGTCGTCCGACCTCATCAGCCGGCTGCTACCGGTGCTCGACGACCTGCGCAGCGCGCTCGAGCACAAGCCGGAGGGCGTGGACGAGGCATGGGCGAAGGGAATCGAGCTGAGCGTCCGCAAGCTGGAAGATGTGATGTCCACCCATGGCCTCGAGCCGATCCCTTCGGTGGGTTCGCGCTTCGACCCCCGCTACCACGAGGCCATCGGGCACATCGAGTCCGAGGAGCATCCCGAGGACACCGTGGTGACCGAGCTGCGCCGCGGCTACCGCATCCGCGACAGGGTGGTGCGTCCGTCGCTGGTCAAGGTCTCGCGCCGGCCCGAGCTGCCGTCCGCGGGCGCCGCCACGCCGAACTCCTGACGGGCGGCTGAGTTGGCGGTCAAGCGGGACTACTACGAAGTCCTCGGAGTCGGCCGCCAGGCCTCGCCCGATGAGCTGAAGCGCGCGTTCCGCAAGATCGCGATGGAGTCGCACCCGGATCGCAACCCTGGCAACGCCGCGGCCGCCACGCGCTTCAAAGAGGCGAGCGAGGCGTACACGGTGCTCTCCGACCCTGGCCGGCGTCGCAGCTACGACCTGTTCGGACACGCCGCGTCCGACTTCGGCGGCGGGCCCGCGGTCGACTTCACCGACATGCCCTTCGCAGACCTCTTTGAGACGTTCTTCGGCGGCGGGATCGGCAGCCGCTCGCGGCGTCAGCGCTCCAATCGCGGCGATGACCTTCGCTACGACCTGACGATCACCTTCGAGGAGGCGTTCACCGGCGTCGAGAAGCAGCTCGAGGTGCCGCGGCTCGCGACGTGCGAGACATGCGGCGGCTCGGGCGCACAGCCGGGAACTGGCGCCGACACGTGCGCAACGTGCGGAGGCTCCGGACAGCTGCGACGCGCGCAGCAGTCGATCTTCGGATCGGTGGTGACGGCGACCACTTGTCCATCCTGCGGTGGCGGCGGCCGAGTGCTGAAGAGCCCCTGCGCGGAATGCGCCGGCCACGGCCGCGTTCAGCGCACGCGAAGGCTCTCCGTTCGCATTCCGGCCGGCGTCGACACCGGATCCCAGATCCGGCTGTCGGGCGAGGGCGAGGCCGGAATTCGTGGTGGCCACCCTGGAGACCTGTACGTGGTCCTGCGTGTGAAGCCGCACCCCGAGCTCGCGCGGCGCGACAACGACACCATCTACGAGCTGCGCGTGAACTTCGTGCAGGCGGCGCTCGGCGACCACATCCAGGTGCCGACGCTGGACGGGCAGGTCGAGATCGCCATCCCGGCCGGAACCCAGTACGGCCAGACCTTCCGGCTGGCGAAGCGGGGCATGCCGGACGTCCGGTCCGGCCGCCGCGGCGACCAATACGTTCTGATTCAGATCGTGGTCCCGAAGGACCTGACAGCGGACCAGAAGGCCCTCCTGCGCAAGGTCGGGGGCCTGACGGGGAGGCCGGAGAAGGTCTCGAAAGGCTTCTTCGAGCGTCTCCGCGACTCGATATCCCTCGACTAGCTCGAACGCGTGGCAAGGGCGGCCGAGTTTATCTCGGCCGCGACTTTGTACTTACCGATCTCAGGCGTGGCCGGGCGAGGGGGGTTCCCCGCAAGGGGGGCCTGACCCCCTTGCGCCTTCTCGGCATAACTTGGGTGCTGATTCGGTAGTTATTTAGTTGGGTATCAAGATTCCCTGGACTGACCGTGAGAGGGACTAGTGGCTAGAACAATCGATCTCGAACTGACCCGAGCGGAGGTGGAAGTCCGCGAGCTGGAGGCCCGCCTGAGGGTGGTGCCGATGAACGACAGCCAGCTTTCGGACGCCCTTCGGACGGCCCTGGCCGCCAAGAAGGAGCGCCTGGACAAGCTCCGCGCCCTCCACGCAGCCGGCGCGAAGTCGCAGCCGGTTCGCACCCAGCCGGACGGACCCGAAGGGGACGCGGCGCTCAGCCACAAGATCCCCACGCACGGCGGGCACCGGACCCCGTTGAAGCGGACCGTTCCGCAGCGGCCGAAAGCCGCCAGCAAGCCGGCGGGCAAGAGCAAGACCCGCAAGTAAGCAGCTGCGCGGAGGCGCACGAAGAGGCGGGTCCGCCCGTTTATCGTGTGCGCGATGCATTCAGGAGGGCCCAACCTGCCGGCGCTTGCGCCCAAATTGGCCGTTTGGCTCTCCCGGGCGGTCCCGGACCCGCTTTTCAGCCACAAACGCACCCCCGCGCAGGGCTCGCCTCCCATGTTCGGCGGCGGCTCCCGCTTCCTCCTGCTGTTCAACGCCGTCGCGCTTCTCGCCATCGCCGGGGGCGTCGCCTTCGGCATCGCGGCCTCCGGACCGCCGGCCCGCGTGCTGGAGCAGGAAGCCGCGCTCATCGCCGTCGGCCTTGTCTACGCCACAACGGCGGTCTGGATCCGAAGCCTGCCCTGGGGCGGGATGCTGCCGGTCCGGCTCTTCCTGGTCTTCGTCAATGTCGCGTTGGTCGTTGCCGCTCTCGGACTGGCGGGTCCGTGGCTGCAGGGCGAGTTCCCGCCCCTGGCCGTGGCGGCATTTGCCGCGCTTCTTCTCTACTGGGACTCGGGGTATGGCGCAGGGCAGATCGGCTACGTGCTGCTGATCGCCGCGGCCGGCCTCGGTCTGCTTTGGGTGGAGGCGATCGGGGCCCTCATGGTGCCGGTCGCGTCGGTGATCGTCTGGAGCCTGGTCCTCCTCGGCCTGGTGCTCTTCGCGTACGTCACTCGCCACGTCGTCGATCGCAACCTGGTCACGCAGTCGGGCCGCCAGGGGAGCCTTCTCGCCGCCGTCAGCGACCTGGGCGAAGGGTTGGTGATCACCGAGGACGGCCGGTTTGTGACAGGTAACGAGGCCTACATCACGCTCACCGGCTACAGCGCCGACGAGCTGGCCGCGCTGCCTTCGCTCATCGACCTCGCGCCGTCCGACCAGCGCGACGTCCTGACCGACCAGCTTGCCAAGCGACTGGGGGGCTCGAGCGACGTGCCAGTGCACTACGAGTCGGCGCTGGTCACCAAGGACGGCCGGCGCATCCAGATCGAGACCTCGATCCGGCCCCTCACGGCGGAGGGACCGCGCCGCCTGCTCGCGGTGGTGCGCGATGTCACGGACCGGCACAGGTCGGAGGAGGCGGAGCGCGAGAGCGAGACCCGCTTCCGGACGCTGTTCGAGCAGTCGCAGGCGGGCATGGCGTTCGCCGACCTCAACGGGCGGCTGACATCGACCAACGAAGCGTTCCGGCAGCTGGTTGGATACACCGCGCAGGAGCTGGTCGGCGTTTCGGTCCTTGAGCTGACTCACCCGGAGGACCTGATGGCGAGCGAGGGCGCGCTGCGCCGGGTGCTTGCGGGCGAGACGCCGGGCTATCGCATCGACAAGCGCTACATCCGCAAGGACGGCCAGTCGGTCTGGGTGGACGTCGCGGCCAGGCTCGTGCGTGACGCCGAAGGCAAAGCCGTTTACCTGCAAACCGTCGCTGTCGATATTCGCGATCGAATGCGCGGGGAGGTGCTGCAGTCGGCGCGATTCGCCGTGACGCAGGCCCTCGTGACCTCGCCCGGCTGGGACAAAGCGGCGCCGCACGTCCTCGAGGGGCTGTGCCGCGCGCTCGACTGGGAGCTTGGCGAGTACTGGGAGGTCGACGCGTCGCGCGAAGCGATGCATTTCGCCGTCTCGTGGAAGCGCCCCGGCCGCGACACCTCCGCCTACGAGGCGACAGCGAGCCAGTTCACCTACCGCCGTGGCGAGGGACTGGCGGGCCACGTCTGGGAGGAAAGCCGGCCGGTATCGCTTACCGACCTTGCCAAGGATCCGTCGCCGCGCTCAGCCGCCGCGTTGGCCGTCGGGCTCC
>VBIA01000130.1 GCA_005879985.1 Chloroflexota bacterium
TCACGCGCATGTCAATTCCACCTTCCTGCTATTCATCCTATCTCCGGCAGTCAAGGCCGGCCTTTTTGGGCCGCGAACCACTCGAACGTGGTTCCCAGGCCCTGGGCGATGTCGACTTTCGGGCGCCAGCCGAGCCACAGTGCCGCCCGGTGCGGGTCCAGGCAGACTCGCCTGACCTCGAATTCCTTGGCGGGGGCCATCTCGATCGGGGTTTCCCGCCCGGAGTGACCTATGAGCATAGCGACCACGTCGGCGACGCTGGTTTCGCGCCCGGTGCCCACGTTCGCCTCTCCCGACCGCCGGCTGTTGAGCGCCGCGACGTTGGCGTCGGCGACGTCGCCGACGAACGTGAAGTCGCGCGTCTGGTGCGAGCGTCGAAATGCCGTGGCGTTTGCCGAGGGCCGCGAGGTAGACCTCCTCCGACCGCTTGGCCGCCCCGTAGGCCGACAGCGGCGCCGCGCGTGCGGTCTCGGGCGCCGGGAGCTTCTTCGAATCGCCATACACCGTGCCGCCTGACGAGGCGCTTACCAACCGCTTCGCGCCCGCCTTGATCGCCGCGTCGTACAGCGCGATCGTGCTCTCGAGGCTCCTGCGCGCGTGACCGGCGGGGTCGCGCGCTGCGACCTGGACGCCGCCCTTGGACGCGAGGTGCAGCACGGCGCTGGGCTTGAAGCGCGCCAGCGCCTCGGCGGCCTCCTCCGAGCCGCAGTCGGCCGTCAGCGTCTCCGTGGCCGGCGGCTCCGGCGATGGATGCGACTGGTCGTCGATGACGAGCACGTCGACGCCTGCGGCCAGCAGGCGGTCGACCGTGTGCGAGCCGATGAATCCCGCCCCGCCGGTGACCGCGATGCGCTTGGTCGCCAGCGACACCAGGTTGGGACTTACTGAATTCATTCCACCTCCATGGCCGGTCGGGCCTCTGGCTTTTCGACCATCAGGTATGCGGCCAGGCCCGCGAGCGCTAGAGGAATCGTCGTCGTGGCGCGCATGAGCACCGCGGCGGAGGCCGCAAGCGACACGGTCACGCCATAGCCCGCGAAGACCGTCACCAGGATCGCGTCCTGCGAGCCGATGCCGAACGGCAGGGTGGAGAGGATTCCGGCCACCTGCGACGTCGAGTTGGCCGCGACCGCTTGCGTGATCGGGACGCGATGGGCAAGCGAAAGCATCACGAGCCACAGCTGCGCGCCCATCGCGATGAAATTGATCAGCGTCAACGCCGACGTCCACGCCAGCAGCAGCGGCGCCTTCATCAGCTTGCGGAACTGATCGACCATCACGGTCGCGCCTTCCTGGACTCGACCCATGAACCGCCCCTTGCCGAGCTTGGCGAGCGCCCACCGTTCGATGCTGGTGGGCATCAGCTCGAAGAGCAGCGGGGCGAACGTGGCGACCGTGTCGCGGGAACAGGATCAGCAGCACCGATACCGCGACCATCAGGAACAGGCTGTACAGCCGCTCGAACGTGACCACTGCCGCGCCGACGCGCACGGGGACGCCGTTGCTGCTGCGCCACAGGTACGCGCGCACGTAGTCGCCGCCCGCGGCCGGCGTGATCGTGCTCGAGGTCTGGCCGACCAGCTGGATCGGCACCATCGAGCGCATCGGCACGCGATGGCCGAGGTGCCGCACGATGAGCTGCGCTCGCAGGGCGCGCAGCCAGATCACGGGCAAATTGAGCGCGAGCGCCCCGAGCACAGGCATGAGGTCAGCCTGCTGCAGCGAAGCCCAGATCTTGTCCGGATGGCTGATCGCGATGACCACGGCCGCAAGCGCGAGACCGACAGCGGTGGCGACCAATCTCCCGGGACGGAAGCCACGGTTTCGCACAGGGGCGTCGGGGGATGAAGGCTGGGGCGTCGGCTCCTGGATTTTCGGAGTTTACTAGAGCCGTGGCTCGAAGCCCAAGGACCGCGCTCGCCGAGCTCGAGGCCAGGCTCCGGCGAGCTCGGGCCCCCATCCTCGCGGGGCTGCGACCGGGCTTGAGTGCGGCAGAGGTGGCCCGGCAGTTTGCCGAGGCCCATCTCGAGCCTGGCGCCGACCTCCGTGCCCTGTACGCATGGCACGACGGCGCTGCGGGCGGCGGCCCCCCGGCGGAGCTCATGGCCACGGCCCGCTTCCTGAGCCTTCAGGAGGCGATGGAAACCAGGCGCTTCGAGCTTGGCACCGCGGCCGAGAACGAGTTTCTCCCGGACGTGCCGGCGGTCGATATCTTCGATCCGCGGTGGTTTCCGATTCTCGATGACCCCGTCGGGCGCGTCTACGTGGTCGAAGAGCTCGGTGCGGGCCGGGTGATGATCGTCGACCGGATGCAGGTCGGGGCCCACGAGGTGCTGGGCGAGTCGTTCGTCGCCTTCGTCGACTCGCTGGCCCACGACGGGATCGACTTCAAGCCACCACCTCCGAGCGCGGACGTCGCGGTCCTGGTCGCTCGCCTGGAGAGCAAGAACGACAGGGAGCGCGTGCGGGCCGGTCAGGAGCTCACGCGGAAACGCCCGGCCGCCGCCTTCGAGCCGCTGGTTGCGATGCTCGAAAGCAGCGATCCCAGCGCGCGACAGACCGCCGCCCTAATCCTGGGCCTGCTTGGGGACCGCCGTGCGATACCCATCCTCATCCGCTGCATCGCCCGCTGGAGTACAAGAGACTCCATGGGACGGTCTGACGCGACGAGCGCCTGGGCAGGTCTTCGCGACGTAAGCAAGGAAGATGTCCTGACGCACCTCGAGCGAGCTCTGGCGGAAGGGGACACGGCCCTGCGCCTGGACGCCATCACGAGCATCGTGTTCTCGCGTGACGCAAGAGCGGCCGTCGCTCTGCAGGCCGCGGCGATGAGCGATGCCGACCCGGCAGTGCGTGCAGCCGCCGAGCAGGCCCTGCGCGCCGTCGGCGAACCTCTCTGATGCGCTAGCTACATCGCCGCGAGGTAGATCCCGAGCAGATCCGCTGCCGAATACTTCCCGGCCAGCTCGGAGGCCGCCCTGTTCAGCTCGCGTTCGCCGATTCCGTAGTCGCGGATGCGCTGGGGCAGACCGAGCTCAGCGATGAGACCGTGGACGGCGTCGGCGCTTGCGGGCAGGGCTTTGGTCCGCCCGAGGTAGCGCATCACGTGCGGCAGGAGCAGGCACGAGGTGACGCCGTGCGGGATGCCGTGGCGCGCGCCGATCTGCTTGCCCATCACGTGGCTGAGCCCCGATGCCGAGGCCCCCGGCAGCGTGAACGAGAACCACGCGGCGAGCTGGTTCTCGGTGCGAACGTCGAGGTCTTTCGGTTCGGCTTTCGCGCGCGGCAGTGAGTCGAACAGGCGGCGGATGGCCTCGAGCGCCATCACGTCGTTGAATGGATGCTCACCTTCGGCGAGAAAACCCTCGACCGCGTGGTCAAGCGCACGGATTCCGGTCGAGAGCCACAGCTCCATCGGCGTGGCGAGGGTCATCTCCGCGTCGTAGATGACGGCGTCGGGGAGGAGGTCCGGGTCGCGCATGCCGCTCTTGGTGCCGGTCTCGTCGGTAAAGCCGGCACCGGCGGCGAGCTCCGCCACCGACAGGGTTGTAGGAACCGCAACGTGAGGCAGTCCTCCCAGGCGCAGGGCGACCATCTTTGCGGCGTCGATCGGGCTCCCGCCCCCGAAGCTGACGACGCCGTCGACGCCGGCTTCGCGCGCGTCCTTGATCGCTCGTTCGACCTGGTCGATGGGCGCGTGCTGCGCGATCGTCGCCGTGAGGTGCGGTTCGAACGGCAATGCGGCACCCAGCAGCGACTTCGTCGTGACCAACGCGATCCGTTCCACGCCGAGGCGCTCGAGCTCGCCCGCCAGCGCGTGCACGGAGCCCGCGCCCCAGTGGATGGCGGGCGGGTTCGCGTACTTGAAAGTCGGCATCGACGAAACTGTAGGCAATGACCGGACCCCACGCCGGACAGCCTGTGCTGCACGCCGGCGCTCCTCTGGCCACCGCCCACGCCGCGATGCTGCTTGTCCACGGGCGCGGCGCAAGCGCGGCCGACATCATGACCGTCGGTCAGGAGCTGATGCATCCCGACTTCGCGTATTTCGCGCCGCAGGCGGCGGGGAACGCCTGGTATCCGAACCCGTTCACCGCGCCCATCAAGAGCAACGAGCCGCATTTCTCGTCGGCGATATCGGTGCTCGAGGAAGTTCTCGCCAGGATCACGGAACACGTGCCGCGCGAGCGCGTCATCCTTCTCGGCTTCTCCCAAGGTGCATGCCTCACGCTCGAGTTCTGCGCGCGGCACGCGCAGCGCTACGGCGGTGTGGTCGGCTTCAGCGGCGGCCTCATCGGCCCTGACGGCACGCCTCGCGACTACGCGGGCGACTTTCAGGGCACGCCGATCTTCATTGGGTGCAGCGATGTCGATCCGCACATCGCCAAAGCGCGGGTGCTCGAAGCGGGCGAGGTGCTGAAGCACATGGGCGCCGCGGTCACTGTGAAGCTCTATCCGAACATGGCGCACACCGTGAACGCCGACGAGCTTCACTCCGCGGCTCAGATCGTCGAGACCGTGGCGCACGAGGTCGCATGACTGACGACACCGCGACGCGGCGCCTGCTCGACGCGTGGCGCGGCGAGGTGCAGGCGCGGGCGCAGTACGAGATCCTCGCCCAGCGCATGCGCGACCCGCGTCGCGCGGACATCATCCGGCAGATCGCGCAGGCCGAGGCGCATCACCGCGAGCGCGTCGAGAAGCGATTGCAGGAGCTTGGCGTGCGCATTCCGTCGCCCGACAGTGCGCGGCTGTCGCCGCTGCAGAGGCTGCAGGCCCAGCTTGCGCCCATCTCGGTGGTGATCTCGCGCATGGAGGCCGCGGAGCAGAGCGAGATCGACGACCGCTACCACCGACCCACAGGCGATCCGGCCACCGACGAGGTGCTGTCCTTGATCCGTGTCGAAGAACAGGGCCATTCGCGATCGCTCGATGAGCTCCAGGCGGCGCATGCCACCGAAGCGAAACCGTCGGGCGTGCAGTCACACCTGGACCGCATCCTCCGCCGCGAGACATGGCACCGCACCGGCACGGGCT
>VBIA01000105.1 GCA_005879985.1 Chloroflexota bacterium
GAACAGGTGCCGCCCGCCGCGCAGGAAGCTCTCCTCGACGCGGTCGAGCTCGATCGTCTCGACGTCGAAGATGTGCGATTCGAACAAGTTCGGCTTGCGTTTGGTGCGGGTGGTGGCGCTCATTCGGCCGCAGGATAGCTGCCGAACAGCTTGACCTCGGTCGCCTCCTCCTCGAGCGCCTTGAGCGCTTCCGAGGCGGCATGCGGATCCGAGATCTCGAAGTCGACGTAGAAGCGGTACTGCCACGGCTGGTTGGGCACCGGCCGCGAGTCGAGGCGCGTGAGGTTGATGCCGCGCTCGCTGAAGCACGTCAGCGCGTGCACGAGGCTGCCCGGTTTGTGCGCGCCGATGAACGCGAGCGACGCCTTGGTCAGGCCGGGCCCGGGCTTTGCGGCCGTTCCGCGGTCGACGATCGCGAAGCGAGTCTGGTTCGTGTCGTCGTCCTGCGGCGGTGTCGTGAAAGGAGACCGGCTGGATGCCGCGGGCCTCCAGGAATTTTCGGCACTGCAGCAGAGCCTGCGGGTGTGAGAGCGCGCGCACGACCGGCTCGCCGCGTCCAAGCAGGCAGTGGCGGACGGGGTGGATGACCTCGCCGCTGACCCGCACGCCGCTGCGCTCCCAGAGCAGGTCGTTGACCTCCTGCACGATGCCGCCGAGCGAGTTCTCGACCGGCAGGACGGCCGCGTCCACCTCGCGCGAGGCGAGCGCGTCGAAAGCCCGCGTGAAGGTGGGAAAGCCGATCGTCGTGGCCTGCGGCAGCACGGCGATCGCGGCCTCTTCGGAGTACGCGCCGGGCTCACCCTGGTAGCCGACGCGGGCCCAGTTCGGGTGCGGATCCATGGGAGGGAAATCCTACGTTTTGGCGGGAGCCGCTGACTGTGGATCGGCTACAAGTTCTGCTGACGCCCCCACCTGACCTCCCCACGCGGTGGGGAGGGACTCAGGACTCTGGGTGGGCGTGCAGTGACGCGCGCAGGTCGTCCAGGTGGTGCTTCTGGTGCGCGAGCATCTCCGCCATCGCGTCGCGAAGCGTGTAGCCGGGGTAAGCGCCGATCGTCACCTTCTTGTTCAGGTCCACGTCGGTCAGCACGTCCACGACCTGCGTCGTGCCCATGTCGAACTCGTTCAGCAGCTCCTGCGGATCCGTGTCCGCCCGCTTGCGCGTCTGTGACGCGTTCCAGCGGTTGGGGTCGAATGGAGCCGCACCCTCGACAGGCGGCCGAGACGAGGACGCGACCACGGCGGGCAGCGAGGCCTCGGTGCTCGAGAGGTGGGCCAGCAGGTCCTTGCAGGTCCAGCCCGCGTAGCCGGACGCGGGCGCGGACCAGTCGCCGTGCAGTGCGCGGACGATGCTGGCCAGCTCGACGAACCCTGCCTGCAGCGAGCTGGCCGAAACCCCCTCAGCCACGATTTCGAGTTTAGCCGGTCATTACCCGACCTACCGGAGCATCGTTACCGCTGGCGATGCGGCTGCTGGGCGTCTTGCTGGTGGTGACCGTCCTGAGTGCGTGCAGCTTCGGCGCCGCGCCGCTCCCGACCGCGACGGCGGTGATCGGTTCGACGACGATCTCGCTTCCGCACGGCAGCTACTGCTGGTCTAGTGGCGGGCAGGCCACCTGCGCCGACAGCGCGGATCCCGAAATGCTGCTGCAGACCGGCTACCTCAAGCCCGTCACGGTGCCCGCGGGTGCGCTGGTGAAGGTCACGTTCAGTTCGGAGCCGTCCGCGGTCGAGAACACCCTGCGGTGGGCAGCGGGCGGCACCGTCTTTGGGGCAGCGTCTTCAGGCGCTTCATTTGCGCTGCCTTCACAGCCGGGACGCTACGTTTACGTGATCACCGGCAAGTGGCAGGAGGGCGACGTGGGCTTCTTCCTTCCTGTCGATGTGACTCGCTAACCTTGATCGCGAGCAAGGAGGGACGAGTCATGTTGAGGTCGATCGACCCCGCCACCGGTCGAGAGCTCGCGAAGTTTCCCGAAGCCGACGAGGCCGCCGTCCAAGCCGCGATCGCCAGGGCATGGGAAGTCCGGCACGGCTGGCGCGACGCCGGCGTCGAACACCGCTCGCAGGTGCTTCGCGCGGTCGCGGGCGTGCTGCGCGCCGACAAGGCTCGTTACGCCTCCATCCTCACCGCCGAGATGGGGAAGCCGATCGTCGAGGCGGAGGGCGAGGTCGAGAAGTGCGCGTGGACCGCGGCGTGGATCGCAGACAACGCCGCGCGGCTGCTCGCGGACGAGCCCGTCGAGAGCACCGGGTCGAAGAGCTACGTCCGCTTCCAGCCTCTTGGCGTCGTGCTTGCGGTCATGCCGTGGAACTTTCCGTTCTGGCAGGCCTTCCGCGCCGGCCTGCCCGCCCTGGCCGCGGGCAACGTCATGCTGTTGAAGCACGCGTCCAACGTGCCGCAGTCGGCGGTCGCGATCGAGGAGGTTTTCCGCGAGGCGGGCCTGCCCGACGGCGTGTTCCAGACCTTGCTAATCGGCTCGGGCATGGTCGACCGCATCATCAGCGACCGCCGTGTCGCAGGCGTGACCCTCACAGGTTCCGAGGCCGCGGGCGCGAAGGTCGCGGAGACCGCGGGCAAGGTCTTGAAGAAGGCGGTCCTCGAGCTCGGCGGCTCAGACCCGTTTGTGGTTCTGGACGACGCTGACGTCACGCTCGCCGCGACTGTGGCGTGCCGGGCGCGCAACCAGAACAACGGGCAGAGCTGCATCGCCGCCAAGCGATTCATCGTCGTCGAGGACGTCGCCGACGAGTTCGAGAAGAAGTTCGTCAGCGCCGTTGGCGCTTTGAAGGTGGGAGATCCGACCGATCGCGGCAACCAGGTTGGTCCGCTCGCGCGACCCGACCTTCTCGATGCGCTGGAGCGCCAGGTGCGCGAGTCAGTCGGGATGGGCGCGCGTGTTCTGGTCGGGGGCAAGCGCCTCGACGGCCAGGGCAACTACTTCGAGCCGACGGTGATCGGAGGCGTCACGCGGGAGATGCCCGTTTTCAAAGAGGAGACATTCGGTCCGGTCGCCGCACTGATCCGCGTCAAGAACGAGGAAGAGGCGCTCGCGGTGGCCAACGACTCGGAGTTCGGCCTGGGCTCATGCGTGTGGACCGCCGACGTCGCGCGCGGCGAACGCTTCGCGGAGCGCGTCGAGGCAGGCCTGGTCTTCATCAACGGCATGGTCGCCTCGGACGCGCGGCTGCCGTTCGGCGGCGTGAAGCGATCGGGTTACGGACGGGAGCTCGGGTCCTTCGGGATTCGCGAGTTCACGAACATCCAGACGGTGTGGGTGGGACCGGCGAAGACCTAATACCCAGCCGAGTGCCGGCCCTCGCACCCATCTCCGGCCCTGATGGGCAGTGCCGGCACTCGCGCCAACGGACCGGGCCTTTAGGCTGACTTCGTGTCGGCCCCTGCGGCTTTGGCAGCGGCCTTCTTCAGCGCCGCGGCGTGCTTGCGGGCCATCACCGAGTAGCTGTCCTTCACCGCCTTTGCCGGGTCCAGCCCGAGGCTGCGCGCGATGTTGGGCACATCCTCGAGCGGACCCTCGACCTCGGTGAAGTAGCCGAAGTCGAGCTTGTCGAGGGTCACCGCGGCTGGGCCCAGCTTCCAGACCGCGCGGTGCTTGCGGTAGACGACCAGGACGCGAAACCCGAGCTGCTGCAGGACGTCGAGCGTGGCGTGGCCGTCCTCGACGACCACCTCGGTCTCCTCGCGCACCTTGACGCCCTCGAGAAACTGCGCCGGGCCTTTAGCGGTGAGCACTCCGCGCGGCCCGCCGTCGAGCACGCGCAACCGCAGCGTGTTGCGGCGCGTGATCTTGCCGCGGCCCTCGAAGCGAAAGTTCTCCTCGTCGTACCTGCCTTCCAGCTTTCCGCCCAGCTGGCGCAGCGCGGCCCGAAGCCGCGCGTGGTCGCCTGGTCCGGAGAGCCGAAACTTCAGCTCGGCCTCGATGCTGCGATCGCGTTGCGGGCGGTGATGGCGTCGACGCGCCACTTCTAGGTCTCGACTTTGATGCCGCTCGGGAGCCGGCCTTTCTTGACGCGATCGCCTTCCACCGTGAAGTCGATCCGCTCGCCTTTGAAATGCAGGCCGGTGACCTGCATGCGCTGGAACAGCGGCGTCTTAAGCGGTGAGATGCGCAGCCGGCCGCGCGGCGCGTCCGCCTCGAGCCCGAGCAAGGTCGACAGCAGCGAGAAAGTCGACGCCGCGGCCCAGTTCTGCGGGCTGCAGCTGTTGCGATAGTCGTTGGGGATCTCGCCCGGCTGGCGCGGGTTGCCGCACCACAGCTCGGGCGGGCGCCGGTCGGGGAAAGCCATTCCGGCTTCCAGGATGCTGCGCGCCAGCAGCTCCGCCTCGCGATCGCATCCGGCACGGCGCATGCCCGCTGCCGCCAGCGCGCAGTCGTGTGGCCACACGGCGCCGTTGTGGTAGCTGCAGGGGTCGTAGTTCGCGGCCTTGTCGGAAAGCGTGCGCACGCCCCATCCGGACCAGAGGTCGGCCTGCATCAGCCTTTCGCCCACTTCTCGCGCCCGGCCGGCGGAGACGATGCCCGCCCACAGGCAGTGCCCGGGGTTGGACGTGATCGCCTCCACCTGGCGATGGGCGCCATCCAGCGCCTGGGCCACGAACTTCGGTCGCCCCATCCAGAAGTCATGGTTGAACTTGCGCTCGATCTCCTCGGCCTTTCCCTTGAGGTCTGGCCACATCCGCGCCATGCCGGCGAGGCCGCGGTAGAAGTAGGCCTGCACCTCGCACAGCGCAGCCGGCGACGGGGGCGTCGACCCGTCAGTGTGTGTCAGCGAGTCGTTGGAGTCCTTCCAGCCCTGGTTTCTCGCGCGCGCGCCCATGTAGTCGATCCAGCCGTCCTGGTCGCTGTCGCCGTACTGAAAGCACCAGGCGAGCGCCAGGTCGGCCGCAGGACGCAGCTCCGCGAGAAGCGCGTCGTCGCCTGTCCAGTCGTGCGTCTCGGCAAGGCCGCACAGGAACAGCGGCGTGGCGTCAACTGTGCCGAAGAGGATGTGCGGCCAGACCCCACTTTCCACGACCTCGCCGCGGCGGACCTCGTGGAGGATCTTGCCCGGCTGTTCCTCGGTATCGGCGTCCTCCTTGTGGCCCTGGTGCTCCGCCAGGAAGCGCAGCGCGCCGCGCGCGATATCTGGGTTCAGAGGCAGCGCGAACATCGACGTGAACAGCGCGTCGCGCCCGAAGGGCACCGCGAACCACGGCAGCCCGCCCGTCGGGTAGATGCCAGTCGGGTAGGAGTCGCACAGCATGCGCATGTCGCTGCGGCTCTGCTCGATGAGCTCGTTCAGCTGGGCGTTATCGGTTTCGAAATGCGCGCACTCCGCCGACCAATTCGCGTAGGAGTCGCGCACCGACTGCAGCCCGGCGTCGAAGTCCCTGACCTCGGCGGCGCCGCGCGGGATCACGTCGATGCGCAGCACGAACTGCTGCCCCGGCTCGAGCTCGACGCGGTGGTGCCTGCCGTCAGGCACCACGGTCAGCTGGGTGACGTGCGTGTCGCTGGCGGCCTCCCTCAGGACCGTTCCCTGCCAGCCGGGAACCTCCGCGATGGGCTGCGGCGCGGTAGCCGGAAGGATGCCGCGCACCCGCAGCATGGCCACGAAGTCGGCCGCGAACATGACGTCCACGTAAGCCCCGTAGGACGTGGTGCCTGGGTTGCTGAACGTGAACCGGTCATGGAGGCCGCCCGTGAGATATCGCTCGAGGTGGATGCGCAGCGGGCCCGACGTCAGCTCGAAGACCAGCACGCCTCCGTCCGCGCTGAGGCCGGCGGCCTCGGGCTCAACGCCGTTGACCAGCACCTTGTAGTCCGACAGGTAGCGCGTGTCGTCCATCCAGACGCCATGCCCGTCGGGGCTGTCGTGGTGCATCGCTCCATTGCGGCCGGAGACCACGAAGACCTGGTTTTCTTTGAGGACGACCCTTTTGGCGGCGAGGAAGTCTTTCAGGGGTGTACGACCGCTGGATGCTGGGCCGCTTCGAAGGCCGGCCGCGTGCCCATCGCGTAATTGGTCCACTCGCTGCGCGCGAGCAGGACCGTGGCAAGAGCCTCGAGCTCGCGCACGCGCTGGTTGGCGCGGATCGCCTCGCGAATCGAGAGGATGCCGACCGCCGGGTGACGCTTCTCGATGACGTGCCGCAGCATGTGCCGTCGATCGCCTCGCCGCGCCCGAAGTCGAACTTGTAGCTCGGGCTGCGCCCGGCGGCGCGGCGCTCGCCGCTGAGCCGGATCCACTTCGCGTTCTCGGCGCCCTTGCCCACGTCGATGACCAGCCGCACCGACCGGCCGTGGTAGGGGAACGAAGAGTTGACGCGCGCGTAGCTCTCCCGCTGGCCGGTGAAGCCCTCGTGCTTGCCGAGCATCAGCGGTGATGTCGCGTCCAGCTCGATGCGATCGATGGGCGTGAGCAGCGAGATGATCGCGAACGCGTGCGGGATGAGGTCGGCGATGACGCCGATGTCCGCGGCCGCGCCCGTAAGCGCCTGCTCCTCCAGGATCTCGATGCGGATCTCTTCCACGCTGTCGAGGAACGCGCGCAGAGTGCGCTCCTCCGCGAGCAGCATCTGCAGCAGACGGACCTCCAGCTTGAAGTAGTAGTGATCCGCGGCCACGATCTCGACTCCGCCGGGCGCGGTGTCGAGGAACTCGCGGTACGCCTCGGGCGGCGCGCCGAGAGGCTTCTCGATGAGGACGACGTCGCTCAGGTCGTAGTAGGTCTGCAGCGTCGGCAGGTGCGTGGCCGCCGGCGTCGCGATGTAGGTGATCACATATGAGCTCGACTCGAGCTCGCGCTCCAGCTGCTCGTGCGCAGGCTCGGACGGGCTGTCCCAGTAGAACGCGTCGCCGTGCTGGCGGACCTCTTCGTCCTTGCCGGCGAGGCGCTCGCGCGCCCCCGGCGCCTCGTGCTCGACGACGTGCGTGCGGAAGTTGAAGAACTGCTTCAGCGTCAGCAGGTGCTGGTAAGCCTTCTGGCCCCACTGGCCGAAGCCGATCAGCACGAAGTCCTTCTGCAGATGCCGCTCCTCTTCCGCCAGGGCATGCAGCCGGGCGTTCTTGATCGCGACAGCGGCCTGCAATGCGAGGCCCTGCGCGCGCTGCACCTCCTCGGGGCTGTACACGTGCATGCGGTCGCGCTCGGCGAGGATGGCCGCACCGATGGGCTGGTCGTCCGCGACCAGCGGCAGCGCGAGCAGCGAGCGCACGCCGAACGTCTTCACGTACGCATGCGGCACGCGCTCGTTCGCGCCGGCGTCCTCGATGACAAGAGGCTCGGGCTTCTCGAGCAGGTCGAACAGGAAGGATGGCTCTGTGCGCTCGCCGCGCTGGCGGCGCCAGAGGTCTTCCTGGTCGGAGGCGGCGGCGCCGTACCAGCCCTCGTGGTCCTCCTCATAAAGGGCGATCTGGCACGTGGAGGCGTCGACGAGCCGCGCCAGGTTGTGCGTGACGAGCGTGAGCGTCTGGTCGAGGTCGATCGACGAAGCGATGGCGCGGCTCACGTCGGCGCTCAGCTCGAGCTGCTCGGCGTGGCGGCGCGCCTCTTCGTACAGGCGAGCCGTCTCGACAGCGGACGCGACCTGGCCCGCGGCGGCTCGCAAGGCTTCGATCTGGCCCCAGTCCGGCCGCCTTTCGTACGAGCGGTGGTAGCCGACCTCCAGCACTCCCGAGGCGCGCGAATGCTGGTCTGACCCGAACGGCAGGAAGATGCGGATCAGGTCGGCGTGACCGCCCTTCTCGAAGACCTCGCCGGCGAGCGTGAATGGCGCCTTCGAGGCATCGCGATCGTGGTCTGACTCGGAGTCACCCAGCAAGCAGGCCGAGACGCGCGCGATCTCGCCGCCGTGCGCGCGGACGACAGGCACCTGCACCCATGTCGCCGCGCCGAGGATGGGGCCGCTGACCACGTCGCTGCGGCTGGAGCCCTGCGGCTCGAGCGGGCCGACGATCACCGTGCGCCACGTGCGCGCGACGTAGACCAGCACGTCGTCGGCGGCGAGCGGCCTGTCCTCCTCGAGCGCCCAGCGCGGCACGCGTCTGGCGGCATGCGTGCCGGCCCCGGTCACCGACGCCTCGATCGCGGCGGTGGTGGCCGCGCCCGCGGCGAGGCGCACGAACATCGACTCGTCCGGGTGCTGGTCGAGGAGATAGACGGTCGCGAAGTTGAAGTCGAACTCGGGCACCGACGCGTCGGTGAGGTGACCGACCACCGACTCGATGACCTCTTTGCGACCCGAGCCCGGACGCAGCATCGCTGCGGTCATGTTTGCGAGCGCGCCGAGCAGCCGGTTGCCGTGCTCGAGACTGTCGATGAGGCGCTGGTGGGCCAGCGCGCCGCCAATCAGCTCAGCGCCCCCTCGCAGCAGGACGTCGGTCGCCGGCGCGCGGCGCACGGTCGCGATCTTGTCGCGGCTGAGTACAACGAGATAACCGTGCGGCTCGCTGGTGCTGCCGAGCGCGGACACCGCCACAGGGTGCAGGTCGGACGGGGCGGTCACCTGCGCGACCGCGGCGCTGAGCGCCGCCTCCCACGTGTCGTGGTTGCCGCGTTCCACGCGCACGGGCGCGGCGACCGGCGCATGCGCGGTGACGAGCTCGAGGCTCGTGCGGTGCGGCGCGAACTGGTAGATGGCCGCGGCGTCGAGCTCGCTCGCGAGCAGGAGGTCGGCAAGCGCGATGGACAGGACTCGGCGCAGCTCCTTCATGTCCGCCTGCCTGTCGCCGGCCGGCTCGGCCAGAAGCGAGGTCAGCCGGCCCAGACCGTCGAGCGCGGCGCGGCTGGCGGCCGCCAGCGCCGCCTCGACCGCCTCGCCCGCGGTCGCGGCCATGCCCTGCAGCTCCGCGACGCGCGCGTCGTCGGGCGCCTTGTCGCGCTCGCGGTAGTTCAGGTAGATGAGGCCCAGCAGCCGGTCGTCCGATTTGATCGGCAGACCGATGGTCGCCTGCACCTGGTACCGGCGGATGAACGTGCTGTCGATCTGCGATGGCGCGTCGCGGGCCACCAGCGGCCTCCGGGTGACAGTGAGCCAGACCGTCGATCCGTAGTTGTGCACGCCGAGGTCGTCCGGGACCTTGCCGTGGCTCGCGTCGTCGGCGTAGCGGCCGAGCTGCTCGGTCATGTCAGCAAGTGAGTCGAGGAGGCTCTCCTGCGGCTGCCCGGTGGCGAACGGCGCGTAATACCTTCGCGCCGACTCCTCGTACAGGAAGATGGACACGATGTCCGCCCCAGACGCCGCCTGCATGTCGGCCACGACGCCGCGCAGGACTCCCGCGAGCCCGGTCGCCCGCTGCAGGGACTGGCGCATTCCTCCGCATGATAGGTCTCGCCTTGGCGCCTAAAGCGCCAAGGGGCGAGTACCCCCGGCCCCTGCTGCGCCGGCGAGATTGGGTGAACCTCAACGGCGAGTGGGAGTTCGGGGCCGGCGAGAAGCGCGTGTTCGACCGCACCATCACGGTTCCTTTCTGCCCGCAGTCGGAGCTGTCAGGCGTCGGCCAGGCGGACATCGGCGACGTCGTGTGGTACCGGCGAACTTTTGACGCGCCGCCGGCCGAGCGGCTGCTGCTGCACTTCGGCGCCGTCGACTACCGCGCGACCGTCTGGGTGAACGGGGAGGAGGTGGCCGCGCACGAGGGCGGGCACACGCCCTTCACCGCGGACATATCCAGGGTTGCGCGCGACACCGACAACGAGATCGTCGTCCGCGTCGAGGACCCGCTCGCCGACCGCACGATCCCGCGCGGCAAGCAGTACTGGTCCACGAAGCCGGAGTCGATCTTCTACACGGCCAGCACGGGCATCTGGCAGACGGTGTGGCTCGAACCCCTCCCCGAGCGCTCGATCGCCGGCCTGCGCATCGACCCCGAGCCACACGCGGGCGCCGTTGCGGTCCACATCGAGACCGAAGGCCGCAAGTCGGTCAGCGTCGCGCTGCATGGGGAAGAGGTCGGCCACTGGTCGGGCACGCAGTCCTCGTGTCGCATCGAGCTGGCACAGCCCGCGCTCTGGAGCCCGGAGACCCCGAACCTCTACTCGGTCGAGGTCACGCTGCACGACCGCGCGGGCCGTCACGTCGACCATGTGTCGAGCCACTTCGGTCTGCGCACGCTCGAGGCGCGCGATGGCAAGTTCTTGCTCAACGGTGAGCCGTATTTCCAGCGGCTGATCCTCGACCAGGGCTACTTTCCTGGCGGGCTGCTCACCGCCGCGCGCGACGGCGACCTGCGCCGCGACATCGAGCTCGCGAAGTCACTGGGTTTCAACGGCGCGCGCAAGCACCAGAAGATCGAAGACCCGCGATGGCTCTACTGGGCCGACAGGCTCGGCTTCCTGGTGTGGGAGGAGATGCCCAGCTTTCACCAGCACTCGGCCGAGGCTGAGCGCAGGCTGGCGACCGAATGGGAGGAGGCGGTGAGGCGTGATCGCGGTCACGCGTGCATCGTCGCGTGGGTGCCCATGAACGAGAGCTTCGGCCTGCAGTCGGTCGAGCCGGACGTCGCGGCGCGATTCCTGGATGGCCTGTACCACTTCACGCACGACATCGACGGCACGCGCCCGGTGATCTCCAATGATGGCTGGGAGCACACGCACACAGACATGTGCACGCTGCACGACTACAACCCCGCCCACGCGCTGAAGCGCCGCTACAGTCGCCTGTACACGGCACTCGACGCCGCCGCTCATCCGAAGCCGCTGTTCCTACCGGGCTACGAGTACGGCGGCGAGCCGCTGCTGGTGACGGAGTTCGGCGGCATCGCGCTGGCGCACTCAGGCGGGTTCGGGTGGTCGGTGGCCGGCAGTGTCGATGAGCTCGTGGAGACGTATCGCGAGATGGTCGAGGCGCTGACCCAGCCCGGTCCGGTGGAGGGGTTCGGCTACACGCAGCTGACCGACGTGGAGCTGGAGCGCAACGGGCTCTTGACGTTCGATCGCGAGCCGAAGGCCGATCCAGACGTGCTGCGCGAGATCACAGAGCTCCCGAAGAGGTAGGCAGCCTCCGGCTGCGGGCGACGTCGCCCAGCCAGCGCGCGCTGGGTTTCGGGTGGCGCGCGAACGTTTGGCGGTCGACCGCGACCAGACCGAACCTCGGTGTGTAGCCGAAGACCCACTCGAAGTTGTCGAGCAGCGACCAGTGGATGTAGCTGCGCACGTCGATGCCTTCGCCGAGGCACTTCAGCACTTCGTCCATCGCCTCGGCCATGAACGCGATTCGCCGCTCGTCGCGCATCGTGGCGATCCCGTTCTCAGTGACCAGGATCGGGATTCGCCCGCCGGTGCTCTTCCACGCGCGACGGATCGCGCCGCCAAGCGCGCGCGGATAGCTCTCGTAGCCCATCTGCGTGAGCCCGTCGGTCTCGGCCGGATCCCGGCTCACCGCGCTCCAGTCCGCGCCGGGACTGCGCGGGCCCTCCGGCCCGATGCGGATGCGCGTGTACGTCTGCACGCCGATGAAGTCGTCGGCGCGCGCGAGCTCGAAGAACTGGTCGTTGATCTCCGACTCGACCTCGAAGCCCGAGCGTCCCGGCTTCGCGCCGTCCTCGTACTGAAGGTCGGGGATGGCGAGCGTGACTCCGACCGGCGCCTTCGTGTGCGCCTTGATCGCGGGTGATGCAAGGCGGTGCGCCTCGAGGAGGTTGTCCGCCGCTCTCCGGGCGGCGCGCTCGTCGCCCTTCACGCCCGGCGGGTTGATGCCCAGCATGTAGCCGCTCCAGCCCAGGCCCTGCGGCTCGTTGATGGTGCACACATAGCCGATCAAGTCGCCGAGCGCGCGAGCGGCCCGCTCGCAGTAGCGCTCGAACAGCCTCGGGAATCGCGAGTCCGCGAACCCGCCCAGCTCGTGGACCCACATCGGCAGGGTGAAGTGGTGGAACGTGAGGATCGGTGTGACGTCGTGCTCGTGGCAGGCCTCGAGCATCCGCCGGTAGTGATCGAGCTGGGCGGTCGAGAACTCACCGTCGGCCGGCTCGATGCGCGCCCACTCGATGCCGAACCGGAACGAGTTGAGGCCGAGCCCCGCGAGCATCGCGATGTCGTCGCGGTAGCGGTGGTAGAAGTCGCAGGCGTCGCCCGAGGGCTCGACGCAGGGCGTGCCTTCGCGGTGCTCCCACCACCACCAGTCGGTGTTCGTGTTGCCGCCCTCGACCTGGTGCGCGCCGACAGCGGCGCCGAAAAGGAATCCCTCGGGGAAGGAGGCGGTCATTTCCCCAGCAGTTTTCCATACGTGTGGAGGCACCTGGCGCGCTGACCACGGTCAGGCAGCCCATCGTCGAGAAAGCGCGGATCACCGCCCGCCTTCTCATCAAGCATGCAGGGCAGGTCGGTGCAATCGCCGTCTCCGCCCGCGACGAAGCTGATCGGGAAGAACGAGTAGCGTTAGTCCATCCCAGCAGGTTGATTTGCCAAAAGGAGAGTGGACCATCAGAATGGAATTTCGACTGGACTGTATCGGGGAGCCATCGCTCGCCCGAAAGTGGGGGACTTGACTATGAGAGCTTCGACCTGGGTACGTGCCCTGGTCCCGCTGCTGGGCGTGATCGTAGTCGCCGTCGGGTGCGGCACGGGAGGAGCGTCCAACGCGGGATCTGTGAAGGTCATCGCCGTTTGGTCAGGGCAGGAGCAGGCCTCGTTTATGGCGGTGCTCAAGCCGTTCATAGACTCGACGGGAATCAAAGTGCAGTACGAGTCCACACGTGACGAGGACGCGATCCTCAAGACGCGCGTGGCGGCCGGCAACGCGCCGGACCTGGCGGCCGCGCCCAGCCCGCAGCTGCTCACGCAGTTTGCGAAGCAGGGCAAGGTCAGACCCCTCAACGACGCGGTGGACATGAGTGCGCTGCAGTCCAGCACCTCGCAGGGCTGGATCAAGCTCGGTGAGCCGTTGAACGACGGCAAGCTGTACCAGATCTTCTCGTGGGCCGCCGTCAAGGGCCTCATCTGGTACGACCCGAAGAACTTCTCGGCCAAGAACTACTCGGTGCCCAAGACGTGGCAGGACCTTCTGACCCTGCAGAGCACAATCAAGAGCAGCGGCACACCACCGTGGTGTATCGCGGTGGCGAGCGGTGGCGCGGCCGACGGCTGGCCCGCCAGTGACTGGCTCAAGGAGATCGTTCTCAGCCAGGCCGGCCCCGACGTCTACGACAAGTGGGTTGCCGGCACGCAGACCTGGACGTCGACCGAGATCAAGTCGGCGTTCCAGACGTTCGGCACCGTCCTCGGACCGAACGACAGCAACGTGTACGGCGGCAAGAACACCATCCTGGCGACGCAGTTCGGCGACGTCGGCACCCCGATGTTCGCGAACCCGCCCAAGTGCTACATGCTGAACCAGGCGTCGTTCATCACGACGTTCTTCACGAGCGCCGTGCCTTCGCTTCAGGCCGGCACCGACTTCACGTTCTTCCCGCTTCCCGACATCAACACCTCGTACACGGGCGCGCACGTGGTCGCGGGCGACTCGTGGTCGATGTTCAACGACACGCCCCAGGCCCGGCAGCTCATCAAGTACCTCACCACCGCGCAGGCCCAGGACATCTGGGTGAAGCGTGGCGGCAAGCTTGCCGTCAACAAGCAGGTCAGCCTTGACGACTACCCCGACCCCTTGTCGAAGCTGAGCGCCCAGATCCTGGTCAACACTCAGATCGCCAAGTACGACGCGACCGACAACATGCCGGCGGACATGAAGAACGCGGCCTGGAAAGGCCTCCTCAAGTTCATAAGCAACCAGAACGACCTGAACACGATCCTGGCCGACCTCGATAAGACGCAGAAGACGGCTTATACAGCGGCGTGATGCCGTAAGGAGATAAGAGAGTGGACTTCAGCGTTCTGCTGCAGGACATCCCGACGCTCCTTGTGGTCATCATCGGCGTGCCAGCGATACTCGCCGCCTACATCGTGGGCGGCGAGTTCCTGGTGCGCCGGCTTCCTGACAAGAACCGGCCCCAGGTCCGGCCCTGGATATGGGTCGGGCCTGCGCTGATCCTGGTGGCGGGCTATCTCCTGCTGCCGGCGATCGGCACCATCGGGCAGAGCTTCGAGAACAATGCCGGCAACTGGGTCGGCTTCAACAACTACGCCTCGCAGTTCGCGGACTTCCCGCAGGGCGGCGCCTGGGTCGCGATCCGCAACAACGTCATCTTCTGGCTGATCTTCTACACGATCTTCACGCTCGCGTTCGGCCTGGTCCTCGCCGTCCTCTTCGATCGGGTCCGTTACGAGAGCGTGGTCAAGTCGCTGATCTTCATGCCGATGGCCATCTCGTCGGTGGCGTTGGGAATCATCTGGATCTTCATGTACCAGTACTCGCCGACCGGCGAAAGCCAGGTCGGCACCCTGAACGCGATCATCACGTTCTTCCACCACGACCCTGTGGTCTGGCTTCAGGATCAGTGGCCTAGCGACAAGTTCAACCTGCTGAACAACCTGGCGCTGATCGGCGCCGCCACGTGGGGCATCACCGGCTTCTCGATGGTCATCCTGTCCGCGGCGTTGAAAGGCATCCCGGGAGAGCTGCTCGAGGCGGCCCGCGTCGACGGCGCCGGCGAGCTGACCGTATTCAGGCGGGTGATCTTCCCGCTGATGATGCCCACCATCGTGGTGGTCGGCACCACGCTGGTGATCTTCGCCCTTAAGGCCTTCGACGTGGTCTATGTGATGACCGGCGGCAACTACAACACCGACGTGCTGGCTTTCCGCATGTATGAGCAGCTGTACACCGCAGGCAACAGCGGGCACGCGAGCGCGGTGGCTGTGATCCTGCTGATCGCCGTGATACCGGTGCTGATCTTCAACTTGAGACAGTTCCGCGCAGTGGAGGCACGCCGATGACGGTCGCAGCCGCCGCTCAGCCGACCACGGTCGCCGCCCGCTTCTCGCCGGGCTGGATCACGCAGCTGCTCCAGCGTTACATGCTCCACGTCGTCGTCATAGGCCTGACGGTGGCGTGGATGCTGCCCACCATCGGCCTGCTGGTCAGCTCGTTCCGGCCGTTCGCCCTGACCAAGACGAGCGGGTGGTGGACGGCGCTGTCGCCACTCGAGTTCACCCTGCAGAACTACACGGACGTGCTCGATCAGAGCAACCTCGGCCAGGCCTTCTTCAACAGCTTCATGGTCTCCGTCCCGGCGACAGTGATCCCCGTCACCATCGGCGCCTTTGCGGCCTACGCGTTCGCGTGGATGAAGTTCCCGGCCCGCAACTGGATCTTCCTCGCACTTGTCGGACTGCTCGCAGTGCCGCTGCAGCTGACGTTCGTGCCAGTGCTCAGCTTCTACGTCAACACCCTGCACTGGACCACGAGCAACCTCGAGAACATCGGCATCCCAGGCCTGCCGTGGGTCCCGCTGTGGCTGGCCCACGCGGGCTACGGACTGCCGTTCTCCATTTACCTGCTCGCGAACTTCTTCCGAGCGCTGCCCAGCGACCTGTTCGAGTCGGCCGAGATCGACGGTGCGGGGACCCTGACCGTGTTCTTCAGGATCATCCTGCCGCTTTCGGTGCCGGCGCTCGCCTCGCTGGTGATCTTCCAGTTCCTGTGGGTCTGGAACGACCTGCTGGTGGCACTCATCTACGTCGGCGGCGCCCCTGAGGTGGCGCCACTCACTGTCAACCTGGCCGACCTCACGACCTCGCTCGGCCAGGGCTCCAACCTGCTCACGTCGGCGGCATTCTTCTCGATGGTCGTGCCGCTAATCGTGTTCCTCAGCCTCCAGCGGTATTTCGTGCGCGGCATTCTCGCCGGCTCGGTGAAGGGGTAAAAGCAATGGCAGCTGTGACCTACGACCATGTCGTCAAGCGCTACACGGCCGATGTGACCGTCGTCAAGGACCTCAACGTCGACATCAAGGACAAGGAGTTCATGGTCCTGGTGGGCCCGTCGGGCTGTGGCAAGTCGACGGCCTTGCGCATGCTCGCCGGCCTCGAGTCGATCACCGAGGGCCAGATCCGGATCGGCGACCGTGTCGTGAACAACGTCGCGGCCAAGGACCGGGACATCGCGATGGTGTTCCAGTCCTACGCGCTGTACCCGCACATGAGCGTGTACGACAACATGGCGTTCCCGCTGCAGATGCAGCACATGAAGAAGGACGAGATGGACAGGCGCGTCAAGAACGCGTCCAAGATCCTGGGCCTCGACCCGTTCCTCAAGCGCAAACCGCGTGCCCTATCCGGAGGCCAGCGCCAGCGCGTGGCTCTGGGCCGGGCCATCGTGCGCAGCCCTAAGGTGTTCTTGCTTGACGAGCCGCTTTCCAACCTCGACGCCAAGCTCCGCGGCCAGACCCGCATCGAGCTCCAGAAGCTGCACCGCGAGCTGGAGACGACGTTCATCTACGTCACGCACGACCAGGTCGAGGCGATGACGATGGGTGACCGCATCGCGATCATGAACGCCGGCATCCTGCAGCAGGTCGGCACGCCGGGCGACGTCTACGACCACCCCGCCAACCTGTTCGTGGCCGGCTTCATCGGTACGCCGACCATGAACTTCGTGCCGGTCACGACCAGCGACAGCACCGCCAAGGCCTCGGGCTTCGAGGCCAAGCTGCCGAAGTCGGTGCCGGCGGGCAAGGGCACGCTCGGCTTCAGGCCGGAAGCGCTGACCGACCGCCAGAGCGCGGACGGCAGCAACCTGCAGATGAAGGTCGACGTGGTCGAGCGCCTCGGCTCGGACCAGTACCTGTACGGACAGGTCGGCAGCGACCAGGTGACCGCCCGTGTCGATCCCCGCATGAAGGTTGCCCCGGGCGACACCGCGCAGCTCGGCCTCGACACCCGCTCGATCCATCTCTTCGACGCGGAGAGCGAAGTGGCGTTCTTCTGATCGTGACGTTTGGAAACGATTCGAGCCCGTGAGGACTTCGATGCCGCGCGCTTCAAAGCTTTCCGGAGGGCGCTAGGCGCAGCGCTGACCCGACGCGCGCGGCGGCTCGCGTCGATCCAGGACGTGCTGGACGCCGCGGGGGCCGAAGGTCGCTCCTACGGCGGGATCCAGGAGATCCCGGTCGACAAGATCGTCGGGTCGGCGGCGTCGACGGCAAAGGGCGAGGACTTCGACCCCGCGTTTCTGCCGATGACCCCACGACTGCGCGACCGCTGGACGCGCATCTATCGCGAGATGGTCGAGGGCGCCGAGCTGCCGCCCATCGACGTGTACAGGGTCGGTGACGGCTACTACGTGATCGACGGCCATCACCGCGTGTCGGTGGCGCGCAGCCTCGGGCGGCCGGCCATCACGGCGCGCGTCATCGACGTCAAGACGCGCGCGCCCCTGGGCACCGACGTCGACACTGCCGCGCTTCTGCGCGCGGCCGAGTACGCGCGGTTCCTGGAGACGACGCAGCTCGACAAGGTGCAGCCGGAGGCTCGGCTCGAATGCTCCCGGCTCGGCCGCTACGACGAGCTGCTCAAGCACATACTCGGCCACCAGTACTTCCTCGGGCTCGAGGGCGGCCATCCCGTGCCACTGCCCGAGGCGGCCGCGAGCTGGTACGACACGGTGTACCACCCCATCGCCGACATCATCCGGCGCCACGACGTGCTGAAGCAGATGCCGGGCTGGACGGAGGCGGACCTCTACGTGGAGATCACGCGGCGGTGGCTGGCGCTCAGCAAGGAGGGCAAGCCGGCGGGCCCGCAGCCGGCGATCAACTGGCTGCTCCTCGACGAGGAGGCGCGCAGGTGGTGGCAGCGCCGGCATTCGATAGAGCTGCCCGAATGATCCCCAGTTCGAGTGCCGGCACTCGCACATCGTTTGGAGCACCAGTGCGTGCCAGTGCCGGCACTCGCGCTCGCGGTGAGACACCCGAGGTACCGCCTCCTATGCTTTGCCCCCTGGGGCGGTAAGGCATTGGCGCGCAAAGCGGACGAAAAGGATCTCGGGCAGGCCATCAAGCCGGACACGGACGGCGATGGACACGCCGCGCCGCAGGTGGGGGCCGTGCCGGCGCCGATCAGGATCGCGAGCTCGTTCCCGCCCATCGCCGAGTACGCGTTCCTGTCCGACTGCGAGGCGAACTGCCTCGTCGCGCCCAGCGGGCGCGTGGAGTGGATGTGCCTGCCGCGTCCGGACAGCCCCAGCGTTTTCGCGTCGATCCTCGACCGCGGCGCCGGCAACTTTCGGTTCGGCCCCGCCGGCATCAGCGTTCCCGCCGGGCGCCGCTACCTGCCGGGCACGCTCGTCATCGAGACCACCTGGCGGACGCGCACCGGCTGGCTCATCGTCCGCGACGCGCTTTGCATCGGCCCCTGGTATCACGGCCAGCGCCGGTCGGGCACGCACCGCCGGCCACCCACCGACTACGAGGCCGAGCACATACTGCTGCGGACCGCCAAGTGCGTGGTGGGCAGCGTCGAGCTGAGCCTCGACTGCCAGCCGGCGTTCGACTACGGGCGCGCGGCGGCTACGTGGGAGTACTCGAGCCCGGGCTACGGCGAAGCGATCGCCAGCGGCGGCAACGGCGATGTCCCGTTGCGGCTGGTAACGGACCTGCGCGTCGGTTTCGAGGGCCCCGGGGCGCACGCCACCACCACTCTGCGCCAGGGCGAGCGCGCCTATGCAGCGCTGGCGTGGCCGCGCTCGCAGTACTCGGCAGGCAAGGAGTTCTGGGCGGAGCATCCACCCCCGGCGGACGTGGACGAGGCGTTCCAGCGCATCGAGCGCACCGCCGACTTCTGGCGCGAGTGGATCAACCACGGCGAGTTCCCCGAGCACCCGTGGCAGAGCTACCTCCAGCGCAGCGCGTTGACGCTGAAGGGGTTGACCTACAGCCCGACGGGGGCGCTTCTTGCGGCGCCGACGACGTCGCTGCCCGAGACCATCGGCGGCGAGCGGAACTGGGACTACCGCTACACGTGGATCCGCGACGGCACCTTCATGCTGTGGGGCCTCTACACCCTGGGCTTCGACCGCGAGGCGAACGATTTCTTCTACTTCATCGCGGACGTCGCAGCTGAGAAGCAGGACCTGCAGATCATGTATGGCATCAGCGGCGAGCGCGAGCTGACCGAGGCGACGCTCGACCACCTCACCGGCTACGAAGGCTCGGCGCCGGTGCGCGTCGGCAACGCCGCCTACGCCCAGAAGCAGCACGACGTGTGGGGGGCGGTGCTCGACTCCGTTTATCTGCACACGAAGTCGCGCGACTACATGCCGGAGGTCGTGTGGCCGATTTTGAAGAAGGCGGTCGAGAGCGCGATCGAGAACTGGAAGAAGCCCGACTGCGGAATCTGGGAGGTGCGCGGCGAGCCGCAGCACTTCGTCTCGTCGAAGCTGATGTGCTGGGTCGCGTGCGAGCGCGGCGCTCGGCTCGCCGAACTGCATGGCGACCGCGTGCTTGCGGAGCGATGGCAGTCTGCCGCGGACGAGATCAAGTGGGACATCTGCACGAACGGCGTCGACAAGCGAGGCGTGTTCGTGCAGCACTACGGCACCACCGCGCTCGACGCGTCGGTGCTGCTGATACCGCTTGTGCGCTTCCTGCCGCCCGACGACGCGCGCGTGCGCGCCACCGTGCTGGCCATCGCCGATGAGCTCACTGTCGACGGGATGGTGCTGCGCTACCGCACCGCCGAGACCGATGACGGGCTGTCCGGCGAGGAGGGCACGTTCACGATCTGCTCGTTCTGGCTGGTGTCGGCGCTGGCGGAGATCGGAGAGATCACCCGCGCCCGTGAGCTGTGCGAGAAGCTGCTCTCCTATGCCAGCCCGCTGCAGCTGTACGCCGAGGAGATCGACCCGCGAAGCGGCCGCCACCTCGGCAACTTCCCGCAGGCGTTCTCGCACCTGGCTCTGATCAACGCGGTGATGCACGTGATCCGGGCCGAGGCCGGGCAGTCGCAGCAGTTCACGGGAGTGACGCCCTCACCAGCTCCGTGACTCCCGTTTTTGTGCACAAAAGCAGGGAATCCCGCGCGAATAACGCGCGATTGTGCACAAAAGCGGGGAACTACGGCTCCGGGCGGTGCTTGAGGAACAGCGCTCCCAGTGGCGGCAGCGTCAGCGTGATGCTGTGCCGGTGGCCGTGGCGGCCGATGGGCGCGGCGTCGACGCCGCCGAGGTTGCCCTGCCCGCTGCCCCCGTATGTCGGCGAGTCCGAGTTAAGCAGCTCCTGCCAGTAGCCAGGAAACGGCACGCCGATCTGGTAGTTGTTTCGCGGCACCGGGGTGAAGTTGAAGGCGGCGACCACCAGGTTATCGGGGTCGGAGGCGCGGCGGATGAGGCTGACCACGCCGTTGTCGCTGTCGGTGCAGTCGATCCAGGCGAAGCCGGCCGGATCGAAGTCGAGCTCGTGCATCGCCTTCTCGGTGCGAAGCACTCGGTTCAGGTCGCCGACCCACTGGCTCAGTCCCGCATGCTCGGGGAAGTTCAGCAGGTGCCAGTCGAGGCTCGAGTCGTGGTCCCACTCGCGCCACTGCCCGAACTCGCCGCCCATGAACACCAGCTTCTTCCCGGGCTGCGCGTACATCCACCCGAAAAGCAGCCGCAGATTCGCGAACTTCTGCCAGTCGTCGCCGGGCATCTTGTTCAGCAGCGACCCCTTGCCGTGCACGACCTCGTCGTGTGACAGCGGGAGCATGTAGCTCTCCGACCACGCGTAGAGCATTCGAAAGGTCAGGCGTTGATGCTCGAACCGGCGATAGACCGGGTCCTTGGAGAAATACTCCAGCGAGTCGTGCATCCAGCCCATGTCCCACTTCATGCCGAAGCCGAGGCCGCCGATGTAGGTGGGCCGCGACACCATCGGCCACGCGGTCGACTCCTCCGCGACCGTCTGCACGTCAGGCTGCTCCTGGTACACCTCGGTGTTGAAGCGGCGAAGCAGCTCGACCGCGTCCAGGTTCTCGCGACCGCCGAACTTGTTGGGCACCCACTGGCCCTGCTTGCGCGAGTAGTCGAGGTAGAGCATCGATGCCACAGCGTCGACGCGCAAACCATCGATGTGGTAGCGGTTGAGCCACGACATCGCACTGCTGGTCAGAAATCCGCGCACCTCGTTGCGGCTGTAGTTGAAGATCGAGCTGCCCCAGTCTGGATGGACGCCCTGCCGCGGGTCGGCGTGCTCGTAGAGATGCGTGCCGTCGAACAGCTGCAGGCCGAACTCGTCGGCCGGGAAATGCGAAGGCACCCAGTCGAGCACCACGCCGATGCCGTTCTGGTGCAGGTGGTCGACCATGAACATGAAGTCCTGCGGCGTGCCGTAGCGGCTGGTCGGGGCGAAGTAGCCGGTGACCTGGTAGCCCCATGACGAGTACAGCGGATGCTCCATCACCGGCATCAGCTCGACGTGCGTGAAGCCGAGCCGCTTGCAGTACTCGGCCAGGCGAGGCCCGAGCTCGCGGTACGTCAGCCACCGGTTGTGCTCGTCAGGCATGCGCATCCACGAGCCGAGGTGCATCTCGTACACGGCCCATGGCGCATTGCGCCCGTTCGTGACAGGGCGTTCCGCGAGCCACGACTGGTCGTACCAGTCGTACGCCAGGTCCCACACGACCGATGCCTGGCGCGGGGGCGGCTCGGCGAAGGTCGCGTACGGGTCCGCCTTCTCGACACCCGCTCCGGTCACGCGCGAGTGGACGAGGTACTTGTACATCGTCCCGTGCTTGACGCCCGGAATGAATCCTTCCCAGATGCCCGACGCCTCGCGCGGCTCGAGCTGGTTGGCGGTGCGATTCCAGCCGTTGAAATCGCCCATCACGCTCACGCTGTCGGCGTTGGGCGCCCACACCGCGAACGCCGCGCCTTCGCCGCTCAGGTGGGCGCCGAGCTTTTCGTAAAGGTGCGCGTGAGTGCCCTCATTGAAGAGGTGCAGATCGAACTGCGTCAGCAGGGAGTTCGCGATCATGCCGGCGCCAGCAGATCGCAGACTCCGCGCAAGGGTACTCGCACCCAGACAGGTCGCATGTTCAATTCATACCGCAATTCGTAGAGAGCTTTCTCGAGCAGCATCGTCGTGAGCTGCAGCTCGAGATCGGCCGGCGCCTGCGGGACGAACGAGGCGGTGCCCGCGGTGCTGAGGTAGCTACGGGTGAATGCGACCGACACTGAGTCGACCCAGAACCGCGCCCAGGGCTGCATGCGCGCGAGCATCTCCGGCTTCAGGTTGTCGGTACGCAGCGAGGCCTGCGCCGCGTAGTGGAACGACCGCAGCATGCCCGCCACGTCACGAAGCGCAAGTCGCTTGAGGCGCCGCTCGTACAACGTGCGCGCGGGTTCTCCCTCGAAATCGATGATCACAAAATCGTGACCCGTGTACAGCACCTGGCCGAGGTGGAAATCGCCGTGCACCCGGATTCGCGTGGTGTTGAGGCGGCGGGCCAGGAAGGACTTCAGCGCGCGTGAGATCTGGGGCTCCAGCTCCAGCACCTGGCGCGCTTCATCGCGAGCGTCCAGCGGCAGCCGGCTCAGCTGGCCGCGCAGCAGCTCGATTGCGCGGAGCCCGACCTGGCTTATCGACTGGTACATCGAGCGCTGGTCCTGCGGCGAGATGCGCTCGGGCGAGAACGCGATGTCGTCGGGGTCGCTGCACAGCGCGAGATGCAGCTCGGCCGTGCGCTTGCCGAGCAGCTTGGCCGACTCCAGGTACGCGCCGATGGTCTGCGTCGCCAGCTCGGGCAGCTCGCCCACTGTCGTGAACAGCATGCTGCGCGGCAGCGTCGGCGGGCCGGCGTCGGCGCGGACCTCGACGGCCTTGAAGTAGTTATCGAGCGTCGACTGCGTGTACTTCCAGGCGTCGCCCTGGTTGGGCACGTAGCCCTGTAGCACAGCGACCGAGATCGCCTCGCCGCGATCCGGGCGATACTCGAGGGCGCCCGCTAGAGGGGCGATCTGGGTGAAGTTGGTGCGCTCGGTCAGAAAGCGGCCCAGCTCGAGCTCGGGGTTGGTCCCCTCCTCGACGCGCCTGAACACCTTCAGGATCAATCGTTCGCCGAACACGACCGAGTTGTTGCTCTGCTCGGCGGTGGACAGGTTGGCTTCGAGCTTGATCGTCTCCGGTCCGCGGAGGCGGATGAAGGCCTTGTTCGTCGATCCGACGAGAGTGCCCTTGGGTCCGTTGAAGCGCCGGCGCCGCGCCATCGCGGACAGCAGGGCGTCCGCGAATCCCGGCGGCCCGAGAGCGTCGTAGATGAGACCTCGCTGCTCCTGGCCCGGCAGCTTCACCCAGGCGATCGCCGCGTGCGGCCAGCGCTCGATGATCTGCGAAGACTCGGCGGGGTTGGTGTGGGCCAGTGGCAGCAGGTACGTCTCGGGGTCGCCTTCCGCATACGAGGCGACGATCGTCGTCAGGTAGGCAGTGCCCTCGGCGGTGCGGATGTCGATCCAGTCGGTGATCTGGATGGACTTGAGACGCCGCGCCTTGCCTGCGAACCACCGGCGCTGCCGAATGTAGGTCAGGAGGATGCTCTCGAAGGCCTCCTTGCCGCCGTCGACGAGCACGGACTCCCATGCGGCCGGTACCTGCACCTCGGGCAGCGTGGTGGCGGTGAGGCTCCAGTCGCTGACCAGCTGCTGGGAAGGTTTCGGCTGCAGAGAGAACCAGTAAAAGGAATGAGGCCCGAGGGTGAGGTAGTAGGGCGTGTCGCCGACCGTCGGCAGCTCGGTCGTTCCGAACAGCTCGATCGGCACCATGCCTTTCCAGTGCGCGAGGTCCAGCTCGACGACCTGCAGGAACCGCGACAGGTTGGCCACGCACAGGATCTGCTCGGACTCGTAGCGGCGCACGAAGGCGAGCACCTTGCGGTTCTCGGGTCGCAGAAGCTCCAGGGTTCCGCGCCCGAACGCGCGGTGCCGCTTGCGCAGGGCGATGACCCGCTTCATCCATGAAAGCAGTGAGTGCGGGTTGCCGGCCTGCGTCTCGACGTTGATCGCCTCGTAGTGGTACTCGGGGTCGGTGACCACCGGCAGGTAGAGGCGCTGGC
>VBIA01000106.1 GCA_005879985.1 Chloroflexota bacterium
ACTCCGTTGCGGTCGCCGAGGAAGATGTTGTCGCCCATGCCGATCTCGTCGCCGTAGTAGATGACGGGAGTTCCGGGCAGCGAGAGCAAGAGCCCGTTCATGAGCTCGATGCGCTTGCGGTCGTTGCCGAGAAGGGGCGCGAGCCGCCGCCGGATGCCGAGGTTGATTCGCGCGGCCCGGTCCTGCGTGTACGAGCGGTACATGTAGTCCCGCTCCTCGTCGGTGACCATCTCGAGCGTCAGTTCGTCGTGGTTGCGCAGGAACAGCGCCCACTGGCTGTTGTCGGGGATCGGCGGGGTCTGGGCCAGGATGTCGACGATGGGGAAGCGGTCCTCCATGCGGATCGACATGAACAGGCGCGGCATGAGCGGGAAGTGGAAGTTCATGTGGCATTCGTCGCCGTTGCCGAAGTAGGCGACCGCGTCCTCGGGCCACTGGTTGGCCTCGGCCAGCAGCATGCGATTCGGGTAGTTG
>VBIA01000157.1 GCA_005879985.1 Chloroflexota bacterium
CGCGATCACCGGCGTGCTCATCATCGCCACCGTCGTGGCGGCGTGGGCTGTGTTCCGCACGAGGCGACCGGCGGTCGCGTGGCTGGCCACCGCGTCCGTGATCGCGGTTGCGGTGGAGGGCGCCCTCGGTGGCGTCGTGGTCGTGAGCGACCTGAAGCCCTGGCTGGTGGCGGTGCACCTCGGGCTGGCGATGATCATCCTGGGCTGCCTGATCGCCACCGCGGTGCTGTCCATGCCGCAATCGCCTGGCATCGAGAGCGCGTCGTTCAGAAGGCTCGGGTCGGCGGCGGTGGCCGGCACGTTCATCCTGCTTCTCTCCGGATCGAGCGTCGTGGCGACGCAGTCCGACGAGAGCTGCCGTTCATGGCCTCTGTGCGATCTCTCCAGCGTCAACACCTTCGCGCTGCTGCACCGAGGCGTGGCGCTCGTCGCGGGCGTGCTGCTCATCGTGTTCCTGGTGGCCGCGTATCGTCGCGGCCTGCGGTTTTTCGCGGTCGCGACGGCGATCGTCCTGCTGCTGCAGGTCGCGATCGGTGCCGCCGCGGCGATCACCGGCGCCGCCGCGGCCAACGGGCTCCACGTGGCGATCGCGACCCTGGTCTGGTCAGGCGTGCTCACGACCGCGCTGCTTGCACTGCCGCGAGCTGATCGCGCGAGCGCGCCCGTCCTTCAAGTTCAGAAGACGCCCGTATGAACGCGACAGCGGCGACGGCCACCACCAGTACCGTGCAGCTGGCGCGCGACTACCTGAGCCTGCTCAAGCTACGGATCGTCGTGCTGCTCGACGCGACCGCGGTCGCGGTCATGGTCCCCGCGGCGCACGGCCACCCGAGCCTGCTCGCGGTGATGGCGGTGCTCGTGGGCGGCACGCTCGCGGCCGGTGGCGCGCACGCGATCAACTGCTGGTTCGACCGCGACATCGACGCCGAGATGACCCGCACGCGCCGCCGCCCCATCCCGGGCGGAAGGATCCCGGCCTCGCACGCGCTGGTCATCGGCATCGCGCTGAACGGGCTCGCGTTCGGGGTGCTGTGGGCCTGGGCGAACCTGCTCGCCGCGTCGCTTGCGCTCGCGGGCGCGCTCATCTACGTCTTCGTCTACACGGTCTGGCTCAAGCGCTCGACGCCGCACAACATCGTCATCGGCGGCGCCGCCGGAGCGATACCCCCGCTCGTGGGCTGGGCCGCGGCGACGGGCACCCTGGACGCGACAGCCTTTGCCTTCTTCGGCGTGATCTTCTTCTGGACGCCGCCGCATTTCTGGTCTCTCGCGCAGATCATCAAGAGCGACTACGCGCGGGCGCGAATACCGATGCTTCCTGTCGTCTCGGGTGAGCGCTCGGCCAAGCGCCAGAGCGCCGTCTACGCGCTGGCGACGGCCATCGTCAGCGTGGTGCCGTTCTTCACCGGGTCGGCAGGCACTGTCTACCTTGCCGGCGCGGCGGTGCTGGGCTGCGGGCTGTTCGGCATCACCCTCCTCGACCTGAGCGGCGGCCGCCGCTGGACGCGCCGCCTGTTCGCCTATTCGATCGTCTACGTGGCGGCGTTGTTCGGCCTCTTCGCCGTTTCGCCCTTCTTTCCGTAGCAGCAGTGGAGATCGTCCGCCTCCACCTGTCGGTGATCCACTCGCTCAACCACATCCCGGTTCACGGCTTCGTCATCAAGCACCCGAGCGTGGGCGCGATCCTGGTCGACACCGGCGTCGGCTATCCCGAGGAGCTCGTGAGAGAGTGGAAGGTCGTCAACCGCCATGTGGCCGACGCGCTGGCGGAGCACGACCTGAGCCCCGCCGACGTGCGCATCGTCGTCAACACGCATCTGCATTTCGATCACTGCGGCCAGAACGCCGTTTTCAAGCACGCGCCGTTCTACGTCCAGCGCGCTGAGCTCGATCGCGCGCGCAAGGAGAACAGCATCACCAATCAGTGGTTCGACTTCGCGGGGGCGAAGTACGAGCTGCTGGACGGCGACGCCGAGATCGCCGAAGGCGTGCGCGCGGTGGCCACGCCCGGCCACACCGTCGGACACCAGAGCGTCATCGTCGAGTCCGACGAGGGAGACGCGGTGATGATCGGCGACGCCGCGTACACGGCGCGCATCTATGAACAGGGCGACCAGGCGGACCTCCGCCAATGGAGGGGCCAGTACTCGGACCGCGAGTCATGGTCGCGCTCGCTGAACGCGCTACACGACATGCACCCGCACACCGTGCATTTCTGTCACGACACCCGCATCGCGGGGCAGCACTCATGAGCGCATTCGGTCCGTTGATCAGCGCGGACTGGCTGCACGAGCACATCGACGATCACGACGTTCGCGTCATCGACTTCCGCTGGTACCTCGTCGGGCGCAAGGGCGCGGAGGAGTACGCGAAAGGGCACATCCCCGCCGCGGCGTTCGTGGAGCTCGACGACGTCACGGGCAAAGGGCCGGGCCGGCACCCGCTGCCCACACTCGAGCAGTTCCAGGCCGCGATGCGAACGGCGGGCGTCGACGACGCGACTGCGGTCGTCGTCTATGACGACGTCGGCGGCTCGGTGGCCGCGCGCCTGTGGTTCCTCCTGCGCTGGTTTGGGCACGAGCGCCAGGCGGTGCTCGACGGAGGCCTGCAGGCCTGGGGCGGGCCGCTCGAGACCGCCGCGCAGCACGTTCGCGAGGGCGGTTTCACCGCTCGCCGGCCCGACCGGTCGCGGATCCTCGACTTCGATGAGGTCGCCCAGCACCGCGGCGTGCCCGTGATCGACTCGCGTGCGGGCGAGCGCTACCGCGGCGAGAAGGAGCCCGTCGACCCGAAGGCCGGCCACATCCCCGGCGCGCGCAACGCGCCGTTCGCCGGCAACCTGCAGGAGGACGGCCGGTTCAAGTCACACGACGAGCTGCGCCGCCGATTCGAGGATGTCGGCGTTGACCCCGAGAAAGGCGCGGTGGTGTACTGCGGCTCGGGGGTCAACGCGTGCCACAACCTGCTCGCGATGGAGCTCGCGGGCGTCAAGAACGTGCGCCTGTACGAAGGCTCGTGGAGTGACTGGTCCAGCCGGGACGCCCCCGTGGCGACCGGCGCCGAGCCCAGTTAGCATTCGCCAGTGATCCTCAAAGGCAAGCGCGTGCTGCTCGCGGGAATGAGCGACCGCCGCAGCATCGGCTACGCGATCGCGATGGAGCTGCAGAAGGAAGGCGCAGAGCTTCTGCTCACGAGCTTCGGCAGGATGATGACCATCACCGAGATGACGGCGAAAAAGCTCAATCCGGTGCCTGACATTCTCGAGATGGACGTGCAGAAACCGAGCGATATCAAAGCTGCGGTCGAAGAGGTTTCAAAACGTTGGGACCGGCTCGACGGGCTCGTGCATTCTGTTGCATTCGCGCCGCAGGATGCGCTCGGCGGTCAGTTCCTCAACACGCCCTGGGAAAGCGTCGCCACGACGCTGCAGGTGAGCGCGTTTTCATTCAAAGAGCTGGCCGCTGCATTCCTGCCCTTGATGAAAGAGCACGGCGGATCGATGATCACTCTCGACTTCGACAACTCAACGCAGGCGTGGCCGAAATATGACTGGATGGGCGTGTCAAAAGCTGCGCTCGAATCCGTCACGCGATACCTCGCGCGCGACCTCGGTCGCTACAAGATTCGCGTCAATGCAATCTGCGCCGGACCGCTCGCGACGCTCGCGGCCAGCGGCATTCCAGGCTTCAAGGATTTCGAAGGTGAGTGGGAGAAGCGGGCGCCGCTCGGCTGGAGCCTCCAGGACCGCTCGCCAGTGGGCCGCGCGGCCGCCGTGCTGCTCTCCGACTACCTGAACCTGACCACCGGCGAGCTGCTGCACGTCGACGGCGGCTACCACGCGATGGGCGCGGAGCTGCCACCCAGGTAAATCGCCTGCTTGGCACAACATATAGTGCCAGGGCAGCGACAATCGCGCAACATCATGTTAGGCTCTCTCGCATCCTGATTTCCTGGAGGGATGCAGTTTGCGGGATTGCCTCGTGATCTACGTGGACGCGGCCCTCGACAGGAACGGCCGGGCCGGGTGTGGCCTGGCCGTTTTTGTTAGAGGCCGAGCGGTGTACACGGAATCGTTCGGCTTTTCGCACCTCGGCGGTTCGGCCCAGCTGGAGGCGCACGTGTGCGCCGGAGCGCTCGACCTGGCCGCCGCGCGCTGGCCTCACCATCGCGTCATCGTCCGCACGGATTGCGCGCCGGTCGTGCGCAGTCGAATGCCGTCGAGCGACAGCTTCCGCATCGCGGTGCACGAAGTTCGCGAGCGCTGCAGGCGAGGCTGGCGAGTGGTTCGTTATGTGAGTCGTAAAGCGAATCCTGCACACGAGCTTGCACGCGAAGGGCTCAAGAGCCTGTCGCGTCAGCAGCCTGTGCTCGTCGCCGCATGACCTGAACTTCATCGATCTTGCCGCGATTATTCGCGCGGTTATACTGCCGGCATGCCAAGAGGTAAGCGCAGGCTAGGTGGTCATGAACTCGTCGAGCAATTGAATGCCGCCGTCGCGCAATTGATCAAAGAAAACCGCAAGTTGAAGCGCCAGGTTGAAAAGCTGAGCGTGCGCGCAACATCAGGCGCGAGCGGGGTGGTCGATCGCGGATTGCGAGGCATTCAGAAGCGCGTGCAGAAGGCCCTCACGACAACGGAGAGGCGCAGGCGGCGCAGAGGAACAAGTGCCGCGGCGGCGACGAAGAAAACCACGCGCAAGAGGAAACCAGCCTAAGCTCGGTAGTTCGCTCCGGGCGCGGGGCCTTCCATATGCTTCGCCGTGCGGTACGCATCGACGATGCTGTACGCCCACAGCGTTCCGCCGCCCAGCTCCATCGGCACTCCGACAGCGAGCCCGATGACGCTGAGGTCGAGGTCGAGGCCGAAGAACTGCAGGCCGAGGACGCCGACCAGATACCCGATGCCCTTCATGTTGTGGCCGAGATAGAAGTGGCCCATTCCCGGGATCACGGCGAGCAGCGCGGCGATGCGCGGATCCTTGCGTGCCTGGGGCCGCGAGTAATACCAGGCTCCTGAGGCGGGCGCTCCGCATCGAGGGCACGGCGCAGTCGGGTTGGTGAGCACGGCCCCGCAGCGGCCGCACAGGACTTCGGAAGCCATCACCTTAGTTATACCCATCCTCCCGTCCATCCTTGCGGCCTGCTAATTTGCGAGTCGTGGATCTCAGCTTCACGCAGGAAGAGGAGTCCTTCCGGGAAGAGGTCCGGTCCTGGCTCGACGAGAACCTGCCTCCCGAGTGGGGTCACCGTGGGGTGGGCGGCTATCGCGAGGACGATGACGAGGACCTCCAGCGCCGCTGGCAGCGCATGCTCCACGAGGCCGGATGGCTGAAGCTCGGCTGGCCGAAAGTGGCGGGCGGCCGCGGGGCCACGCCGGTGATGCAGGCGATATACCAGGAGGAGATGGCTCGCGCCGGCGCGCCAGAGATCCTCGGCAGGCTCGGCGTGACGCTTCTCGCCCCGACGCTTCTGGGACACGGCACTCAGTGGCAGAAGGACGAGTACATCGATCGGATCCTCAGCGGCGACCTGGTCTTCTGCCAGGGATTCAGCGAGCCAGATGCGGGCAGCGACCTCGCCGGCCTGCGCACGCGCGCCGAGCGCAAGGACGGCAGGTGGGTGCTGAACGGGCAGAAGACCTGGTCCAGCGGCGCGCACTACGCGGACAAGAGCTTCCTGCTCGCCCGCACCAGCACTCAAGGTGAGGCGCACAAGGGCATCGGCTTCTTCCTCGTCGACATGCACCAGCCGGGCGTCGAGGTGCGGCGCATCCGCCAGATGACTGGCGGCGGCGAGTTCTCGGAGATATTTCTCTCCGGCGCGGAGGTAGATGACCGCGACCTGGTCGGTCAGCCTGGCGACGGCTGGAAGATCGCGATGGCCGTCTTCGGCTTCGAACGCGGCGGGCTGGCGCAGGCGGCTCGCTTCGAGCGCGCGGTGGGCGAGCTGGCCGCGCTCGCGCGGAACCACGGCGCGGGCTCAGACGCCACGACCCGACAGCGTGTCGCGCAGGCGCAGATCGACGCCCACGTCTTCAAGGTCATCGGCCTGCGCAACCTGACGCGCGTCGAACATGGGCATCCGCCGGGCCCTGAGGCGAGCCTCACCAAGCTCTACTGGAGCGAGATGGACAAGCGCATGCAGGAGCTCGCCGTCGCGCTTCAGGGCGCGTACGGCGCGCTGGCGCCGGAGTCGCCGTTCGCGCTCGAGGACGGCCGCTGGCAGTACGGCTGGATGTGGTCGCAGGCGGAGACGATCTACGCCGGCTCGTCCGAGATCCAGCGCAACATCATCGCCGAGCGTGTGCTCGGCCTCCCCAGGGGGCGCTGACGTTGGCCGCGACCGACGTCGTCGACAGGATCAAGGCGCACATCGGCAAGACCCAGGAACCGGTGACCGCGACCGTCGAGGCCGGCCATCTCAAGCGATTCGCCGAGTCCATCGGCGACCCCAACCCGCGCTGGCTCGAGGAGGCGCCGCCGACGTTCCTGGTCGCGATCGCGCCGACCTCCTACCACCTCGACGAGGCGGAGGAGTACGGCAAGGGCTGGCTGAACGGCGGCAACCGCTTCGAGTATCTCGAGGCGGTGAAGGTGGGGGACAGGATCACGGCGACCGGCAAGGTCGCGGACGTCTACGAGAAGAGCGGCTCGAGCGGGAACCTGCTGTTCATCATCTTCGAGACCGAGTACACCAACCAGCACGGCCGCACTGTGGCGCGGCTGCGCGGA
>VBIA01000107.1:0-23983 GCA_005879985.1 Chloroflexota bacterium
CGCTGGACGCTCGGCTTCCTGGCCTTCGTGACCGGCCTCGTCGCCTGGCTCAACGCTGCGGCCACCGTCGACTGGGGTCCGCTCGGCTCAGCGATCTCCGCCGGACGAACAGGACCGATCCTGCTGGCGGTTGCGCTCGGCGCTTACGCGGTGGTGATGATCGCGGGCATCTGGTACGCGTGGGCCCGCGCGTCGCGCGCTTATGCGCAGCGGATCAGTTCGTCACGTCCCGGCGCCGCAGCAGCACCGAGCAGATGAGGACGAAGGCCACGACGTAAGCCAGCAGCACGCTCACGGCGTGCGTGGCGTCACGATAGGGCGCGAGGCCTCCGGTCTCGAGGCCACGAAGCGCCACGCGGCCGAACGAAGATGCGAGGTATCCGGTATTCGCCAGCGGAAACCACTGCTGGATCTCCTTCACCCAGTCGCCGCCAAGGCTGCCGATGAGCGTGAAGATGATCACCTCGATCACCAGCGCATACGCGAGCCCAAGGCCGATGGCCATCGCCGACTGACGGAACAGCGTCGCCAGCGTGAAACCGAACAGCGCCCAGAAGCCAAAGATGAGATAGATGGCGCCAACACCTTTGACGATCAGCTGAAAGTCCGGATATTCGAGCGACTTGCCGTCTATCGCCGCCGCTCCGCCGCTGGCCAACGCATCGACCGCGAAGAGCCCGACCGCGAGCACAAGCACCACCACCGCAAGCGCGCCCAGCTTGCCGAGCAGCATCACGATGCGGCCCTCGCGCTGCGTGTACAGCGTCTTGATGGTCGCCCAGCCGTATTCGCTACCTTGCAGCAGAACGCCGACGATCAGGGCGAAGACCCCGCCGAGCGTGCTCCAGTTCTGCAGCGTCTGGCGGACGAAGTTGGCCGGGTAGAGGGCAACCTTGAAGTCGGCAAGCGTCGTCCCCGGAGGCAGGCCTCGCGAACTTCCCGCCGGCGGAAAAGTCTCGATTAGCCACGGGATCGCGTAACCGATGGTGACGGCCGCCGCCATGAGGCCGATCACGCAAACCCACACCGAGGGCCTGCGCACGGTTTTGAACAGCTCGCCGCTCAGTGCCCTCACAGCCCACTCTCGGTGCCGGTCAGCTCCATGAACACCTCGGTGAGGGAGCGCTCGCTCTCGCGCAGCTCACTGACGTCGACGCCCGCCTGGACGAGCCGGCGGTTGAGCTCCGCCGCGCGCGCGAAGTCGACGTTGAGGCTGAACGCGCTGCCGTCCATGAGCTTGATCTTGTCGGCTCCAAGCTCGCTGGAAAGGACCGCCATCGCCTGGTCGGCGGGCTGCGCGCGGATCATCAGCGTGGAAGCGCCGCGCAGCTCGTCGATCGTGCCCTCGGCCACGAGCTTGCCCTTGCGGATGACGCCGATGCGGGTACACATCTGCTCGACCTCGCCCAGCAGATGGCTCGAAACGAGCACCGTGCGGTCGCCCTTGCCGAGCTCGGTGATGAGGTTGCGCACGTCGGCCATGCCCTGCGGGTCGAGGCCGTTGGTCGGCTCGTCGAGGATGAGCACCTCGGGCTCTTTGAGCAGCGCGGCGGCGATGCCGAGGCGCTGCTTCATGCCCATCGAGTAAGTCGAGAACTTGTGACGTGCACGCGGCGTGAGCTCGACCGCGTCGAGGGCGGAGTCGACTCTCTTGACTGGAACGCCGCAGTAGATGGCGAGCAGCCGCAGGTTGTCGTAGCCGGTCATGTATGGATAGAAGGCGGGCGCCTCGACGATCGCGCCCACCTTGGTGAGTGAGTCGGGAGTGCCGGGCGCGCCACCCGCGACAGTCGCGGTGCCGGCTGTGGGACGGATGAGGCCGAGCAGCATGCGCAGCGTCGTGGTCTTGCCGGCGCCGTTGGGGCCCAGGAAGCCGTAAACCTCACCGCGGCGAACCACCAGGTCGAGGCCGTCGACCGCGGTGATGCCGTTCGGATATCGCTTGGTCAGTCCGTGCGTTGCGACGACCGCATCGTTTGTGGTGGTTGCCATGCCAGCGCGTAACTGTACCGGCGCTACCATCTCAACATGAGCCTTGCGTACCGGCTGATGTACAGGCTCGGCTTCACGCCATGGGATCGCGTGCTGCCGCAGGAGCTGGCCGACGTGGTCACCGGCCCCAACGCGCTGCCGCCCGGACGAGCGCTCGACCTCGGCTCGGGCTACGGCACGAAGGCCATCTACATGGCCACTCACGGATGGCGCGTCACGGCTGTGGAATCGGTGCCGCGTGCACTCGAGGAAGCGCACCGGCGGGCTTCCAAAGCCGGGGCGAAGGTCGACTTCCGGCGCGGCGACGTCACGCGGCTGGGTGACCTGAAGCTCGAGCCGGGCTACAACCTGATGTTCGACTTCGGCTGCTTCCACGGCCTGAACAGCGGGCAGCGCGACGCCTATGCACAGGGGGTGAACGCCCTCGCCGCGCCCGGCGCGACCCTGCTCATGATGGCCTTCACCAAGCCGGTGCCGCCCATCACCTCCGGCGTCACCGAGGCAGAGGCGCTGGAGCGTTTCGGCCCCGGCTGGAACATGGCCTGGTCCCATCCCGCCGAAGTCGGAGACGGCTCAACCGCAACCCGGCGCGGCGTGCCCGGCTGGTTCTGCCTGGTCAGGAAGTAAGCGCCGTTTCAGTTACCTCCACCTCGGGAATAGTTGATTGCGCACGCAAGTAATTAGGGTTAGCATCCAATTCCCAGGAGGACCAGATGGTCAAGTACGAACTCGATCCAGCTCACACCAACGTCGGCTTCACGGCCAAGCACCTGGCGGTTTCCACCGTCCACGGCCAGTTCAATCGGTGGGAGGGCCAGTTCGAAGGCCCCGACGATGACCTGACCAGGGCGCGCGGCATCCTGAGGGTCGAGGTCGCAAGCCTCAGCACCCGCAACGACCAGCGCGACACCCACCTTCGCTCGGCCGACTTCTTCGACGCCGAGAAGTATCCCTACATGACGTTCAAGGTCGCGGGTATCGACAAGCTCGACGAGGACAACTACAAGCTCCGCGGCGAGCTCACGATCAAGGAGACCACCCGCCCCGTCGAGCTCACCGGCACCATCGAGGGCCGGCTCGCCGACCCGTTCGGTAGCAAGGAGCGGCTAGGCGTCAGCGCTTCCGGGCAGCTGAACCGCATGGACTTCGGGCTCAACTGGGACGGCCTCGCCGGCTCGGTGCCGTTTGCGAGTCACCAGATCAAGCTGGCGATCGACGCCGAGATCATCGTCACGGCGGCCGAGGCCGCGGCGGCGTAACAGGGAGTCCCTACGATTACGGACGTCGATGGTGAGGACCGCTGCGGATGACACCACCAGGTTGTGGGAGGGTCTGACCCGCGCCCACAACCTGATGACCGCCGCGCTGGAGAAGGACCTCCTGCCACAAGCCGGCATGCCTCTGGCCTGGCACGAGGTCCTTCACCACCTCACTGAAGCTCCGGGCGGGCTGCTCCGCTTTCAGGAGCTCGCGAAGGTTTCAGGCATCACCGACAGCGGTGCCTCGAGGCGCCTTGACCAGATGATCAAGGCTGGCCTCATCGACCGGCAGTCGTGCCCCACCGACCGGCGCGGCGTGTATGCGCACATCACAGACGAGGGCAGGACCGCCTACAAGCGCGCGCACACCGTGTTCGTGCGCAGCCTTGCAAAGAACCGAGAGCTTCTAGAAGGCCTGTCCCTCCCCACCTAGTGGGGAGGCTAGGAGGGGGGACCAGACTCCGCTTTCTTCGCCAGGTTTCGCAGCAGCGTTCCGAACTCTTTCGATACGTTCGGGCCGAACATGAAGCCCAGGAACCCCAGCGGCCCCTTCACCTCGACCCACTGACCGACCCGCGATCCTGAGCCGTTCGGCTCGATGCGGCAGTTGAATCGAAACGTCGTGCCGGGTATGACGCTGGTCTCGAGCGCGAATCCTTTGCCCGGCTGCACGTCGAGCAGCCGCATCTGGTGGTGCTGGCCGGCGCGCGTGTTCATCACCGCGGTGGTCCCGGACTGAAATGGGCCCTGCATCTCCATCGTCTGCACGTTGGGATTCCACTCGCCCCACGTGGAGGTGTCAGACCACACCTTCCAGACGCGATCGGGCGATGCGGTCGTCTCCACGCTTTCACCGTATTCAGCCATGCCCAGCCTCCTTAGCCGCCAACGGAATCGCCGGCGATCGTTGTCACCATGTACGACGTTCAGCCAGCCGCCAATTCGACCGCCCCGGCCTGCAGGACCGGCGGGGTCTTCTCCTTGGTCCAGCCGAGGAACAGGATCACTCCCAGCAACAGGATCGTGCCCGCGATCTGCGCCGGAAAGATCTGCTGCTGGAATCCCCAGGGCGGCGGGGCGGCCGCGATAAGCGTCGCGGCGACAGGAAACGCCATCTCCGCGATGGTGGCCAGCGACGCAGGCGTCTTCGACAGCGCGCGGTAGTAGAGGAGCAGCGCGAGCAAGCCAGGGATGAGCGCGATGCCCAGCAGGTTGGGCACGAAGTCGTTAAACGTGTAGTGGCTGAACCCCGCAAAGCCCTCGCCGGGTGAGAGCAGCATCACGGCGAGGAGGATCGGCAGCGCGACCGTGAAGCGCAGCGACGTCATGCTCCAGAACGAGATCGAGCCCAGCGCGTAGCGCCCGAACACGGTGCCGCCGGCCCACAGCGCGGCCGCACCCAGCGCGTAAAGACCCGCGTCGACGCGCCCTCCGGTGAGCGATGCGATCGGCGCAAACGGCTGCGTCAGCGAGATGTTCGGCGCCTGGACGACCATGTAGACCGCGATCAGCGCGACCACTACCGCGGCCCAGAACCACGGCCGTCTGCGCTCGCCGAGCATGATCCAGGCGAGGACGATCGCGATGAGCGGCTGCGTCTGCTGGAGGACGAACGTCTCCGAGTAGATGCCGTAAGAGAAGGACTTGGTGAACAGGATCGTCGCGAGCGCCTGAGCGCCGGCCGCGATGGCGATGACCGCGATCCAGCCGCGAGTACCCAGCTTGCGCACGTCGCCAAGGCTGCGGATCAGCACGGGCAACAGGAACAGCGCCACGAGCGCGTCCTCCATCACCACGATCTCGCTGGGCGTGAGGTGCTTGACGAGCTGGTTTCGGAAGTAGGCGTCGGTCGCCCACAAAGTGGCGGCGACGGCGACCACGACCACCGAGTACCGGTCGATCACGCGGTTCATAGGCTCAAGTAGAACAGCAAACCATGTCAGGTCGCTTCCACGCTGCACCAAAAAAGAAGGGCCGGCCGCGATTTGCGACCGGCCCCGTCGTGGTCGAGGTTAGCCCGCGTTGACCAGGCTGATCCTGGTGCCCCAGTTGCCGAGAGCGGTGCGGGTGCCGCCGCAGCGGAAGTTGGATTTGATGAAAGTCGCGAAGTCGCAGGACTGGCCGATGTACTCCGAGGCGATCCACACGCTCCCGCCCATGGGCACCGCGGCGCCGTAGTCGCCCCACCTGGGGCGCGCGGTGAAGCTGGGTGGGTTGGCGAAAAACCTGTAGTTGGTGAATCCATCGTCCGGACCCTGGCCCATGGCAGCGATATGGATGTCGCCCACGCCGCCGCTCCCGATGAGCGCGTACCCGGCGCTCGGGTAGAAGTCGGAGCCCACCACGGTGAAGGCCATCACGCCGTTGCCGCTCGTGGTGATGCCGATGGCGGGGTAGGTCAGGTTGTCATTGCCGAGGGCGACGTAGCCCGAGCCGGCAATCGACGCGCCACCGGAGCCGCCGGCGGCCGAAACCTTGAACCACTCGATGCCTGCGTGCGTACCGCTGCTGGTGTTCACGCCGGTGTCGATCGCGCCCCACAGAGCGCCGTTAACCCACGTGACCTGCTGCATGCGGGTGTCGTTGCTGTCGAGGTTCGCCGACTTCTCAACGAACTGGTCGTTGATGCCCTCGAGGAACTGCGAGCAGGAGGTGCTGTTCAAGCACGTCTTCAGGGGCTGGTTGCCCGACTTCTGCACGGCCGACGGAGGCAGCGTGTAGAGGCCGGCGCCGACATTGTTGTTGGTCAGTGTCAAGGACGGTGAGCCACTGAGCGAGCTGGTGTTGGTCAGGGACCAGACCAGCAGCTGGGTGGACGGGTGGAAGGTGGACTTGCCGTCACCGGTGTCGTGCGCCTCCGCTCCACCGTTGCTGCTCAGGAAGTACTCGGTGCCGCCATTGGAGCTGTCACCGCCGCCGTATCCATTGGCGGTGGGAGTGACCGACGGCCACAGGGTGAAGCCGTTCCGGGCGAAGCCGAACGTGTCGAGGCCGTGCGTGTCGAACTGGGTCATGTTGGCGGGGCCGCCCGACACGAGCTGCGACTTCGACAGCGCGTAAACCTGGGCCCCGTGGAACTCGACCCCAAAGAACGAGTACTCGTTGGTGGTCAGGAAGATGCCGTCGGCGTTGGACCCGATGTGCGGGTAGTCTCCGAAGCAGGCAGTCGGGTTGGTCGGCAGAGGAGTTGCCGTGTCATGGCCCGCGGAACACCCGTGGTCCGGGGTCCCCTGGGTGCCGTCGTCCTGCACCGGAATCCGGAAGATGGTCCAGGTCCCGGTCGGGTCAGAAGAGTTGCTGACCGCCAGGTCCAGGTGGTTGGTGCCCGCGAAGTGCTGCAGCCCGTCCGACCCAACGTGCGGGAACGTGTCGATCGTTAGCACGACCAGGAACCAACGCGCAGTCGATACGTCGTAGATACAGGACGGGTCGGTTACGAACGGGCCGAAGGTGGTCGGGTTCGTCGGCGTCGGCCGGATGATCGCGGGCGCGTAGCCGTAGAAGGCATTGAGCGCGACCGGCGGGGTCAGCGCTGCGCCGCCCGTGGTGAACACGCGCAGCGTGTCGTTGACGACCTCGAGCACGCGCACATTGCCGGCGCCGTCGGAGCCGACGCACAGGCCCTGGTCAGGCGGCTCTAGGCTGAACTGGTTCGGCGTGCCGAAGCGCTGCTGGTTGTGGTTGATGCCATCAAAGCTGGTGAGAACGTCGGGTGCTGTTGTCGTCAGATTCTTGGGCTGGCTGACGGCGCCCACGGGCATCGAATCGCCGGAACCGCTGTGGCTCCGGTCGACCTCGCCGCCGTCGGCTCCGCCGGCGCCAGGCGTCTCCCACGCCGACACGCCTGTCGTCGAGTCCAGGCTGCCTGCGGTGATGCCGCCCGAACCTGATGCGGAGACCATTCGCGTCTGGCCGCTGCTGCCTGTCGATGCGGCAGCCGGCTGGCTGCCCATGCTCGCAGCCACGATCGCGAGTCCGAGAAGTAACCGAATCAAACGGGGACCGGCCAGCGTCATGCACCCTCCTTGCCTTTCCGCACCAGCGGTTCTTCGGGGACCCCAGGCCCCCGTCCAAACAGCATAAAGACGCCGGGAACGTCGCCGCAAAGATGAGATCGAGTCGCCAGCAAAGAAAGAGCGGTCTCCGATCGGGGAGACCGCTCAATTCATTGGTACTTATGTACTAATGCGGGGCCGCCACCTCGTCCGCCTGGGCGGCGTCGTTCGCGTCGTCGATGGAAGCCACGAGCCAGCCCAGCGCCGTCATGTGGTTCTGCTGGGGCAGGTGTTCGGTGAGCGTGAAGGTCGCCGACGCTCCGGTGGCGATGGTCGCGAAGTCACCGCTGGAGACCGAAGGCGCGTACGGATCGATGGTTGCCGAGCCCGTGACGTCCACCATTCCCCCTGGGACGATGGAGAAAGCGGCAGCTCCACGGTGGAGCCGTTCATCGGCGCCTCCGCGAAGAAGGCGTCCACGAGCGCGCCGGTGTGCGCGTTGAATGTGAACGACCCGTACCGGCCGTCGAACGCATCGGTAAGCACCTTGCCGAGGTCGGCTCCGACGACCACGAAGTCGGCCACGCCGTCGCCGTTGGTGTCGATGGGAATGTCAAACTCGTTGACTGACTGGTTGGCGGCCTGACCCCACGTGTTGATCAGGAAGACCAGGCCGCGGTCCGAGTCCGAGACTCCAAACGCCGCGCCGGGCAGCACCTGGAGACCGACGTCGCGCACATCCATCGGCGCGCCGGTCTCACGCGGGTCCGAGATGCCCCACGTGTAGAGGTCGGCGGTGCCGGTGTGGATGCCGTTGTTGGTGATGGTCAGCGACGCCGAGAGGTCGTGGCCCGGTGAGCTGGCGCTGCCGGCCACGGCGTTGAACACGCCGGGCGCGCCGGCGACCACGTTCGAGAGACCACGCGGCACGAACATGAACGGCACCCGCAAGGTCCGGTGGTCGGCCGCGGAGTCGCTCGCGTCACGTGACGCAACGATGCTGCCGCGAACTGTCACCACTGCGCCCGGACCGACCACGAAGGTGTCGACCGTCGGAAGCGCCGCAAAGGCAGCCGCCGACATGGTCAGCGTGGCGTGCACGGTGGCCGTTCCGCCGGCCGGCACCGCCACAGTGGACGGCGACACACCGATGGCAGCGCCGCGGGAGCTGCCGTTGAGGACCACGCCCAGGTCATACGTCGCCGCTGAGGGGCCGTAGTTCGTGAGCGTGAATGTCTTGTCGGCGTGATAGTCGCCGGAGCCGGCCACGTAGCCGAAAGCGATCGAGTCAGTGCTCTCAGGTGTGGTCGCGAGGACGGTCGAGTTGACCGCGTTCTCCGCCTGGACCACGCCGGTGCCGGCGAGCCGGCTGTTGTAGGCGTTGATGAGGCCGGGATCGGCCGTGTTCATGATTGCCGCCTTGATCTGGACGCCGGTCCAGGCCGGGTGCTCCTGCTTCAGCAGGGCGGCGATGCCGGCCGTCATCGGGCACGCCATCGACGTGCCGGACATGACGGCGGCCTGCGCGCCGGTGCCCATGCCGACAGAGGCGACGCTCACGCCCGGCGCGACCACGTCAGGCTTCGGCGCCGAGTCCGGGTTGCGGGGCCCACCCGAGGTAAAGCCCGCTGCGAACTTGTAGTTGGTGTTGGGCACGGACGTGGCGCTCAGGGTCAGCGATCCGCCATCTGCCGCGTTCAAGGCGGCGACCGTTGCCGCTGCGCTCGTAACGCCGAGGAACGGGATGGTCACATTGTGCTGCTCGCCTGTGTCGGGGTTTTGAGTGATGGTGCCTTCAAAGGGCGGCAATCCCGAGGAATTGTTGATCATCACGACCGCCGCGTCGCCCGCCTCGTCGCCGAAGACCGCGCGTGCGACGCGCGCACACATTCCTCGCCGAGTGACGACAACTTTGCCGGCCGTGCCGGCGTACTCGGCTTTGTTGCAGCCGAGAGAGATGGACCCATCGGCGTTCCTGAGCACCTTGACCGGAAACGAACCGCTGGGCAGGGTCGCGCCGTTGGCGTCGATCGCGGTGACGGAGGCGCCGGTGCTCAACGAGAGCGCTGCGCCGGGGTACACCGGAACAGTCGCGTCCATCGCGGCGACCGAGAGGATTCCGTTGGATGTGCTCGGCGAGCCGACCAGGTACGCGTTGTTGCCTTCATTGCCGGCCGACGTTACGACTGAGATGCCGTCGTTGAACGCGTTCTGAGCGGCAACGGAGGTCGGGTCGTCGGTACCACCCAGCGGTGAACCGAGCGACATGCTGATGACGTTCACGCCGTCGGCGACAGCGCGGTTGATGCCGAGGTCGACGACATTGCTCGACCCCTTGCAACCGAACACCCGGTAGATCCAGAGGTTCGCCTGCGGCGCAACCCCAGGTCCGACGTTCCACGAGTGCGAGGAGACGGTGGTGGCGTTGTACGGGCCGCTGAAGGTGGACCCATCACTCAGGACTCCGAAGCCCGCCGCTGTGCCCGCGGTGTGCGAGCCGTGACCGAAGCAGTCCAGCGGGTTCGGGTCCGACTTCGGCACCGAGCCCGGGTTGTTGGCGTTGTACGCGTCACCAACGAAGTCGTAGCCGCCCTTGACCTTCGGCGCCCCCGGGCCGACGAGTGACGGGTTTGGCGCTGCTTTCCGGTGTCGATGACGGCGACGTTGACACCGGCGCCGGTGAGGCTGAACGTACCCCACGCCTCCGGCGCGCCGATGAACGGAACGCCGTGGACGTTGTCAACGTCAAATGACGGCACGCTGTGGATGGCCGTCACCCCGGGCAGGCCGGCGAGCTGCATGAGGTTCTTCTGCGGAACGATGATGTGGATGCCGTTGTAGGCGTCCTGCATCTGGCCGACGACCTGAGCTCCAGCGGCAGAAAGCTGGCCGTGAAGCTGGTTCTGCTTCGCCTCGAGCTGCTTCCGGATGTTGTTCTTGTCAGCCGGCGAGAGCGTGACGCCGTTTTTGCGTGCGTTGGCTTCCTGCACCGCGACGGGCGCGCCGGCCATCTCCAGGACGGCCGCCACGGGCCGGTCGCTGAGCGATGCGGGGACAAAGCCGGCGTGCTGGCCGGCAGACTCCAGCAAGGATGCGTCGACCCTTGCGAATCGGGTCACGCCAGAGCCTTCGTCGCCCGTGGCCGCCGAGCCGCTCATCGCGGCCATGACGCTGAAGCCGACGGCAAGCGCCAGCGCAACCTTCGAGCGCACCAGTAACATCCCTACCCTCTTGGCTTAGAAGCCCGAACCCACCTTTCCAATTCGCGGCGCCCACGGACACCGGGCGACAAGAGAATAAGCAAGGCGGGGGCAAATCGCCAGCGAATTGGTGCAAACGCACCCACCCCGGCCGCAGTGAACACTATGAGTCCTCCGGGACCGTCGCCTCCAGCACCACCTCAGGGTGCTGCAGCACGTAGATCTGCTCCGGCCGCTCGTGGCCCTCCAGGCGGCGCTGACCGACGCTGATGAGCTGCAGATCCTCGCGCATGATGTCGGCGACGATCGAGTAGGTCGTCTCCGACACCAGGATCTGCTGCCCCACCGCCCGCCGCCGCAGCTTGGCGCAGCGGTTGACCGCCGGCGCCCGGTAGTCGCCGTCGTCGGCGTCGGCCTCGCCGGTCAGGATCGCCATTCGGACTCGGATCGGGATGCCGTCCGGCCAGAGCTCGGACTGGAGTGCACGCTGCGCGTCGACGGCCGCCGCCAAGGCGTCGGTGGCTCGGAGGAACACGGCGAAGAAGCTGTCCCCTTCCCCACGCTCCTTCAAAACCACGCCGCCGTTGGTGTCGATCGAGACGGTCAGCAGCTGGTCGTGCCGCTTCATCGCCAGGTACATCTGGGAGCGGCTCCGCAGCCACAGCGGAGTGGACTCGACCACGTCGGTCATGAGGAAGGTGACGATGCCGTCCGGCAGCGGTGTCGAGCTCTCCCTGGTCACCGACTCGTCGCGCGGCGTAGCGGCCCCGTTGCCGTTGCTCGATGCCGGGTTCAGCGCGGCCTGGATTGCGAGGTAGTCGTCGATCGAAGCGATCCGGCGGAAGAAATGGACGTTCAAGGACGGCTGGAAGTTCCAGCTGGCGAAGTCCTCGTCGGCGTCGCCGTCTCGCCACACGTCCTTTTCGGCGCGCAGCAATCGTCCCAGCTTCATGCACGACTCGCTATCCAGCTGAAAGTCATGCGCCACCGCCTCACTGGTCACCCAGGTGTCAACCTCGTCCGCGGCGACCGCCAGCTTCACGACCTGGATGAAGTTGGCAATGTCGGGGTCGGTGTCGCGGCAGCGGTGCAGGTTTTCGAGGCCAAGCTTGACCTCGGTCTCACCGTTCTCCGTGGTGCCGGGCGCGAAAGTCTCGATCACCTTCTCGAAGCTGTCGTCTACCGCGTACTCGCGGGTGACGCGCTGGTACAGCTCGGCCAGCGCCGGCCACCGCGCGTTCGAGACGAATTGCTCGGCCGCCACCTGCTCGAAGAGCCAGCGCGAGCCGCCAAGCTCGAAGTCGACGCTGAGCGCCGTCTGCAGGAATGCTGTGAGGGTTCCGTACAGCTCCTGCACAAATACGAGCGGCGCCACGCCGACGACCTCGATCTCGCGGTCGAGCCCGAGGCCTGCGTTCGGCTTGGCCTCGCCTTCGCTGTGCGTCGACGCCTCGATGGCCACGAGGTTGCCGTGGTTGCGCAATTTGACCCGTGTCATCGAAACGCGCGGACCTGGTCCCGCGATGTCCGGGCTGTCCGCCACATGCACCAGTCCGCCCGGCCCCCAGGCGCGCTGGATCGGCGCACGCAGGTCGGCGATCAGCTGGTTGAAGCGCTGGATGAACGCCCACGCCTCACGGCCGCGCTCCACGTCGTAGCCGTCCTGGCGAACGGCCCTCAGGTCGTTCTGCCAGGCAGCCGTTAGAGCGCGTCGTAGCGCGACGATGCCAGGCTGCATTTACAGCATCCCCCTCTTTTACTCCCCCTTCCCCGCGATGCAACACGATAGACCCAGCGTGGAAAGCGCGCTAGATACTTAACGATCTTTGATCAAGTGCAGTTTTTGTAACAATTTCAACTCCAATTCGGCGAATGCCGATCTGGTCCGATCCGGCCCGATGACGGGGACCCGAACCCAAGTCGAATAGGATCTAAGGCGTAATCTCAAAATGAAGGTCGCAACGGCGTCGAGGCCGGCGTGACACCGGAAGAGCCTCGGCGCTGTTGCCTGTCAGGGGCGTAGAGGAGCAGCGATGAAAGCCACAAAGGCCGGCGAGCATGCAATCGAGACCATGCAGGTGGAAGAGCGGCGCTACGCGCCGTCGCCTGAGTTTCGCAAGCAGGCCAACGCCCAGCCCGACATCTACAACCGCTCGCTCGATGACTTCTGGACCAAGGAGGCCAACGAGCGCATCTCATGGTTCGAGCCTTGGAAGCAGCTGCTCGAGTGGAAGCCGCCCTACGCGAAATGGTTCATCGGCGGCAAGCTGAACGTCTGCTTCAACTGCGTCGACCGCCACGTCGAAAAGGGACACGGCGGCAAGGTCGCCTACTTCTGGGAAGGCGAGCCCGAGAACGACCGGCGGCAGATCACGTTCGCTGATCTACTGCAGGATGTCGTCCGGTTCGCCAACGGCTTGAAGAAGCTCGGCGTCAAGAAAGGGACGCACGTCGCCATCTACATGGGCATGATCCCTGAGCTGCCGGTCGCCATGCTCGCGTGCACGCGCATCGGCGCGCCGTTCACAGTTGTGTTCGGAGGCTTCAGCGGCGAGTCGCTCTCCGGACGCATGAACGACATGTCGTGCGAGCTGCTGATCACGCAGGACGAGGGCTGGCGGCGTGGCAACCGCGTGCCGCTGAAGGCCAACGCCGACGCCGCCATGGAGAGCTCGCCGACGGTCATGCAGTGCGTGGTGATCAAGCGCACCGGCGGCGACGTGCAGATGAAGCAGGGCCGTGACTTGTGGGCGTCCGAGATGCTTGCTGGCACGAGCGACGACCCAAAGAGCTGTCCCTGCGAGCCGATGGACTCGGAGGACCTGCTCTACCTGCTGTACACGAGCGGCACCACCGCCAAGCCGAAGGGAATCATTCACACCACCGCCGGCTACCTGGTCGGCGTGGCGACGACCCACCACTACATCTTCGACGTGAAACCCGATTCCGTGTACTGGTGCGCCGCTGACATCGGCTGGGTGACCGGTCACAGCTACATCGTGTTCGCCCATCTTGCCAACGGGACCACCGGCATCGTGTACGAGGGCACGCCGGACTTCCCGGACAAGGACCGCTGGTGGAAGATCGTCGAGCGCTACAAGCCCGACATCCTCTACACCGCGCCGACCACCATCCGCACGCACATGAAGTGGGGCCCGGAGTTCGCGGCCAAGCACGATCTGAGCTCCCTGCGCGTGCTGGGCACCGTGGGCGAGCCGATCAACCCGGAGGCCTGGGTCTGGTACCGCGAACACATCGGCGCCAATCGCACACCGGTCGTCGACACGTGGTGGCAGACCGAGACGGGGATGATCCTGATCACGCCGCTTCCGGGGATCACGACTTTGAAGCCCGGCTCGGCGACCAAGCCGTTCCCGACGATCGACGCCGCCGTCTACAACAACGCCGGCGAGACCGTGCCGCCGGGCGGCGGCGGCTACCTCGTCATCCGCCAGCCGTGGCCCGCGATGCTGCGCGGCATCTTCGGCGACCCGAAGCGCTACGAGGAGACCTACTGGAGCCGCTGGAAGAACACCTACTTCGTCGGTGACGGCGCGCGCATCGACGAGGACGGCGACTTCTGGCTGCTCGGACGCGTCGATGACGTCATGAACGTATCGGGGCACCGTATCTCCACGATCGAGGTGGAGAGCGCACTGGTCAGCCACCCCGCGGTGGCCGAGGCGGCGGTGGCCGGGCGCAACGACGCGCAGACGGGCCAGGCGATCGTTGCGTTCGTGACGTTGAAGGGCGGCAAGGAAGGATCGCCGTCCATGCTCAAGGAGCTGCGCGAGCACGTGGGCAAGGTCATCGGAAAGTTCGCTGCGCCCTCCAACGTTGTGTTCACGCCGGAGCTGCCGAAGACGCGCTCGGGCAAGATCATGCGGCGCCTCCTGCGGGACGTTTCCGAGAACCGGCCGCTCGGCGACACCACGACGCTCGCCGACCCGACGGTCGTCGCTGAGCTCGCGCGTCGGGGCAAAGAGGAGGCAGGCAAAGAGGAGTCGTAGTTCCCCTCTCCCCATGCGGGAGCACAGGTTGAACGCGAGTAACGCGTCCTCATCGCGCCTGGCGCGCCGGGTAGGGTTGAGGGCCGTGCGGTTCCTCAACCTGGGCGCGGCGGTGTTGGTTTCGGCCGCGCTGCTCTACGTCTCCTTCTTCGGAGCGGGCCCGCTGCCCGCGCTCGGTCCTGCGTTCAACCCGGAGACGGGAGCCTGGACCATGGGCGCCGACGCCGCGTCATACGGAACCCAGACGCTTCACCTCGACGGCCTGCAGAAGCCGGCGAAGGTCGTCCTGGAGGCGAACGGCACCGCCCACATCAGCGCGACGACGGACCACGACCTGTTCCTCGCCATCGGTTACGTGCACGCGAAGTTCCGCCTGTTCCAGATGGACCTGCTCCGGCGCCAGGGCGAGGGCCGGTTGTCGGAAGTGCTGGGCAGAGGAAGCAACGATGACGTGCTCAACAGCGACCGCTTCGAGCTGCAGCTTGGCCTGCTGCGCACCGCCCAGAAAGAGTGGGAGCAGCTCCCCAAGGACAACCCGTCGCGGATCGCCATCCTCGCCTACGCGCAGGGCGTGAACGACAGGATCGAGGATGCGAAGCGCACGCATCAGCTGCCGGCGATGTTCACGCTGCTCGGCTATGAGCCGAAGCCCTGGACCCCGATCGACTCTCTGATCGTCAAAGGCGACATGACGCAGACGCTCAACTTCACGGACACGCCACTGGTGATGGCGCTCCTCGACAAATCGCTTGGTCCTGACCTGACGGCCGAATGGTTCCCTGTGCTGCCGCCCAACCCGCAGTCGCCATACGACCCGGGCCCGTATGCGCCGCGGACTGATGTCGGGAAGATCGCGCCGATGCGGGCCGTGTCCGACGGCGAGGCGTCCGCGGTGGCCTCGCTGTACGACCGGCTCCATTCACTGCCGCGGGGCCTCATCGCGACGGGTGGCGCCAGCAACAACTGGGCGGTCGCCGGATCGAAGAGCGTGAGTGGCGGCGCGCTCATGGCCGGCGACCCGCATCTGCACCTGACGCTCCCCGCGATCTGGTTCCAGGTCACGCTCGACTCGCCCGGCTATCACGTGGCCGGCGTCACCATCCCCGGCGCCCCGGCGGTCGTGATCGGCCACAACCGGCACATCTCGTGGAGCCTCACCGACGCGCAGAACCAGCAGACCTTCTTCTATGAGGAGAAGGAGGACAAGGCACACCCGAACCAGTACTCCTGGAACGGAAGCTGGAAGCAGTACACGACCGTCAGCTACGACATCCCTGTCCTCGGCTCATCGCCCGATCACCTCACCGTGAAGTTGAGCGTGCATGGGCCGGTCATCAGCGAGCGCGGCCTGACCACCTCTGTGTGGTGGGCCGGCAACGTCCCGTCGCAGGACTTCCAGGTGCTGCTGGGCATAGACCAGGCCGGCAACTTCCAGGAGTTTCGCGACGCGCTGCGCGACTGGTACTCGCCCACCCACAACTTCGTCTACGCGGACGACCAGGGCAACGTCGGCCTCATCTCGGCCGGCTACTACCCGCAGGTCGCGCCGGGATGCGAGCCGTGGCTGCCGATGCCTGGCACCGGCGAAGACGACGTCATCGGCACTATCCCCTACGAACAGATCCCGCAGGTCTACAACCCGCCCAATGGGATCGTTTGGTCGGCCAACCAGCGGCAGGTCGCGGCGGACTACCCGTACTACATCGGCACCGCGCTGAACTTCTTCGACCCCGGCTACCGCGCCAACGAGATCCTTCGCTTCCTGAACGACAAGCTGCAAAAGGGAGGCAAGCTCACGGCCGCCGACATGATGGCGCTGCAGACCGACACGCGCGACTACCTCGCGGGCAACATGGTGCCGTTCCTCATCCGTGCGCTGGCAGGCCAGACCCTGACGGGCAATGACAAGGCTGCATACGACGCCCTATCCAGTTGGAACTACCGCATGGACAAGGACTCCACGCCCGCGTCCATCTGGTGGGTCTTCTGGCAGTCGTACCTGTCCGCGACGTTTGACCCGTGGTGGAGCACGCACAAGGTCAAGGTCGACCGCAGCGACGGCGGCAACTCGAACCCGCTCAACGACATGCTCGGCCAGGACCTCGAGGCGTGGACGTCTCGCGACCCGACCAACCCCGCGTTCACCCTCGTGGGCTCGGCGCAGAACGCCGACGACGTGATGCGCGCGGCGTTCCACACCGCTGTCGTGTCGCTGGCATCGCGCCTGGGCTCCGACCCGAAGAAATGGACGTGGGGACGGATCCACACGCGCGAGGTGGAGAACCTTGCGCAGATCTCCGGCCTGACATATGGCCCGCTGCCGGACAGCGGCGACCGGTTCACGCCGCTGGCCGCGCCCGACTTCCCATCCGCGCACGGTCCCAGCTGGCGCATGGTCGTCGACTGGGGAGCGCAAACGTTCAGCGGCATCTATCCCGGCGGCCAGAGCGAGAATCCCGCGTCCCCGTGGTACTCGAACGGCGTCACCACGTGGTGGAACGGCAAGTACGCGCCGATGCTCGACTTCGACCACGCGGCCTCGTCGCCCGGCGCGGCGGTCTGGAGGCTGCAGGCATGAGCGCCCGGCGCCGATTCGCGCTGGTGCTCGTAGGCGGGATACTGCTGAGCCTCTCGGGAATGTTCCTCGGCCTGTGGTGGGTCACGTTCGCGACCGGCGTCGCGATCGGCCTGGCCCTGCCGAGAACATGGACCGCGCCGGTGGCGGGCGCGATCTCGGGTCTCGCGGCCTGGTCAGAGCCCCTGATCGAGGCGAACGCTCAGTACGGCCTGGGTCCGACCTCGTTGAGCATCGCGGCGATCATGGGCGCGAACGGCGCCGCCCTTATCCCGATCGCCCTGACGGTGATCGTCGGCGTGCTGCTCGGTCTGGCGGGCTCGTGGCTCGGCGCCGCGATTCGCGGCGTCGCCCTCAACAGCCCGCGCTCAGGCGCGGTTGAGAAACTCGGTGACCAGCGACTGGAAGTGAAAGACCCCGTTCTCACGCAGCGCTGAGAAGCGTCCGCGGTCGTAAGAGCGCGAGCGCAGGCCTCGCTGCACCTGCTGGCACACCGCGATGTCTTCCTGCTGGATCTCGTCGGAGAACGCGATCGTCTGCTGCATTGACTCCCATCCCGCGCCGGTGCCTGGCTCGGCGAAGTACCACTCGAAAATGGTCAGGGTCCTGTCGGTGCCGAGCGGAAGGATGATGTTCGTGCTGACGTTGTCCTGGTAGATGTTCAGCATCGTGTTCGGGAAGATCCAGTAGTACAGGGCGTCTTCCTCAGCGCCGGGCATGCGGATGTAGCGGCGGTCGCGACCCGGCACCTCGCCCGGCTTCAGCTCACGGATCGGCGCGTGCTGCTTCGAGTAGTAGCGGAACGTCTCGACGCGATAGTTGTCGTACTCGAGCTCCTTGAACAGGCCCGGATGCGCGATAGGCAGGTGGTAGCCCTCGAGGTAGTTGTCGACGTAGACCTTCCAGTTGCACTCGATCGTGTAGTCGCGGCGCTCGACAGAACGCATTGTGTTCAGGTCGTAGCCGCTGGCCTTGATCTCGTCGGGGATGGCGCCGATCCAATCCGCAAGCGGCTTCGCGTTGGGGTCGAGGTTGGCGAACACGAACGGCCCGAGCGTGTCGACCTGGATCGGCACCAGGCCGAAGTCGGCCTTGTCGAAGTTCTCGGTGCCCTCCATCTCGCGCGCGGTCTGCAGCCTGCCGTCGAGGCCGTAGACCCAGCCGTGGTAGCCGCACTGCAGCGACCTACGATTGCCGCGCGTGGTCACCACCTGCGCCGCGCGGTGCCGGCACACGTTGTAGAAGCCATGCAGCGTGCCGTCCTGCGCGCGCGTCAGCAGGATCGGCTCGTCGATGATGGTCGTCGGCTTGAAGTCGCCGGGTCGCGCGAGCTCGCTGACGTGCGCGACGAGCTGCCAGGTGCGGGCGAAGATCTGGTCGTTCTCTTTTTCGAGAACCGCGGGGTCCCGGTACATCGAGGCCGGCAGGGTGTAGGCCCGGGCAACCCCTTCTTCGATCTTCATCGGCACAATTCAAACACGCATGGATCTGGCATTCGTAACGGCGTCGTGTGGCGGCCGGGCGAGAGGCCGGCCAGCGCCGTGGCTTGCTCGGAAGACCGCATCTCCGCGATCGGCTCGGACGCGGAAATCCGTGAGCTCATCAATAAGGACGCGCGCGCGATCGACGCCCGCAGCGGCACGATCATGCCGGCCTTCAACGACGCCCATCAACCGTGCTCAGCCGGCTGAGATCGCCCAGACAAAGGTCGAGGCGACCGCTGTCGGCGGTCGCCTCGTGTACGAAGCCTGACGGCGGCTAGATGCCGGTGGCCGGAGCCGGAGCCATACCGCCTGGAATCTGGGTCGGCTGCGTGTGGACCGCGTGGCCCCGCCCCACCGCCCAGAACACCACTGCCAGACCGACCAGCACAGCTACGGTCACAAACGTGTAGATCTCGAACGTCGCTCGGCTGACGCCCGAGTAGTCGTCGAGCCAGGTCGAGGTCAGCAGCCCAGGCCACAGCGAGAACACGGTCGCCGCCACGACCCAGAACATGGTGAGGATGACGCAGATCCACGCGCCCGCATTCCCGCCAGGGACCACGAACGGGCGCCGGATGTTCGGGTACTTGCGCCGCAATGTAATCAGCGCGGGGAAGATCAGGATGTAGGAGAAGGTGGTCGTGGAGATAACGAGCCCAAGCACAGCTGCGAAGTAGCCGTGAAGGCCGCCGCCGGTGACGAAGAACGTGATGAACATGAAGATCGTGGCGATCACGCCGGAAAGGACGTTGACCACGATCGGCGTCCCGAATCGCTCCGAGAAGTAGCCCAGCTGCTGCGGACCAGAGCCGGCAAGCGCGCCGATGGCCATCAGCCTGTCCGAGCCCATCAGCCAGGTGGTGCCGCTGGACAGCAGCACGAACACGAACGCGAGCGCGGCCAGGTGGTTGAAGAATGGCGCCGCGCCGCCGAGCACGCTGCTTGATGCGAACTGGTAAGCCGCGACGAACCCCGACACATTGCTCAGCTCGTCGGAGGACAGGATCAAGACCACGCCGATGATCGGAATCGCGTAGCCAAGGAACGAGATCACACCGGAGGCGTAGACCGCGCGCGGGATGTCCCGCTGCGGATTCTCCATCTCCTCGCTGGCGTTGGTCTGCAGCTCGAACCCGATCCACTGGAACACGATCACGCCGATAACACCAATCAGCACAGTCGTGTCGGTCGGGAGGAAACCGGCCAGCGTGCCGTGGAACCCATGCTGCGCACCCGAGACGATGACCAGCAGAGCGAAGAACGCGAGCAGCGCAAGCCGGATGATGGCGCCCAGGTTGGGCACCCACTTCATGTAGCGCAGGGAAAGGATGTTCATCGTGACCGCGCCCCAGATGAAGAAGAAGCCGATAACGCTTTCCCAGAGCTGGTTTCCGTTCAGTGAGCTGCCCCACAGTGCGTCGAGCGCGGCGATGGTGGTGGCGGTCAACGTGCCGCCCAGCCAGATGGGGTTGCTCAACCAGTAGAGGACCCCTACCAGGGCGCCGGCGAAGTGACCGTAAGCGAGGCGCACCCAGTCGTAGGTGGCTCCTTCGGTTGGAAAGGCAGCGCCAAGCTCGGCGGTGATGAGCCCGTAAGGGATGAGGAAGGTGATGGCCGACACGATCAGCCACAGGATGGCCTGGGCACCGTATGACGACGATTGCCCGATCGTGTCCAGGGCCACGATCGCGCAGACGGTGAAGAAGATCATGTCGAACCGGAAGAGGGACTTCTTGAGCTTGCGTTTCTCAGCGACAAGCTCGGCTACGGCTTCAGCCTCGGCCATACACGTCACCCCCAAAGATGAAGGCCCGGTAAATCGCGACAATTAGAGGCCGGGCGACCAACCCTGTCAAGTTCGGGCCGAATTGAGAGAGGTAGAGGCGAATGTCTGCTCCGACCGCCCAGGAGGTCTCCAAGGTCCGCATCACCGAGCTCATCAAGCGTGAGGAGGATCGCTTCCGAAACGCCCGCCCACGCTCGCGTGATCTCTGGAACGAAGCGCGCGAGGTACTGCCCCGAGGCGTGCCTTCATCGTTCCAGGACGCGGCGCCGCAGCCGGTGTTCGCCGATCACGGCAAGGGCAGTCGCGTCTGGGACGTCGACGGCAATGAGTACATCGACTTCCACAACGGGTTCGGCGTCATGGTGGTCGGCCACGCCCACCCCAAGATCGCCGATGCCGTCACCAAGCAGATAAACCGCGGCTCGCATTTCGCGCAGCCCGTGGAGGACGGCGTGGTGGTGGCGCGCGAGCTGGCGCGCCGCTTCAAGCAGCCGCAGTGGCGCTTCACAAACTCCGGCACCGAGTCGACGCTTGACGCGGTACGCATCGCGCGCGGGTTCACGGGGCGGGAGCGGATCCTGAAGATCGAAGCCAGCTACCACGGCCACCACGACGCGCTGATGGTGTCGGTCGAGCCGCCGCCGGACCAGATGGGGCCCGCGGACGCGCCCGCGTCGGTCCCGCAGAGCGAAGGCATACCGCGCGCCGTCGTCGAGCTGACGACGGTCGTTCCATTCAACGACCTGCCGGCGATGGAGAAGGCTTTCGAGAAGCATCGCGGCGAGGTGGCGGCGGTGATCGTTGAGCCCGCGATGATGAACGTCGGCATCGTGCTTCCTGACGAGGGCTACCTCGCGGCGCTGCGCGACCTCGCTCACAAGCACGGCGCGCTGCTGATCTTCGACGAGGTCAAGACCGGCGTCACGATCGCACCCGGCGGCGCGAGCGAGCGATTCGGAGTGACGCCCGACCTGGTCGCGCTGGCCAAGGCGATCGGCGGCGGACTGCCGTGCGGCGCGGTGGGTGGCCGCGCGGACGTGATGGGTGTCATCGAGCAGAAGCGCGTGGCGCAGATGGGCACGTTCAACGGCAACCCGCTGACGATGGCCGCCTCGCGGACAACGCTGCTGGAGATCCTCACGCCCTCCGCGTACGCGCACTTCGACGCGCTCGCGGAAACGCTGCAGGGCGGTCTGGACTCGGTGATCGCGGAGCACGCTCTGCCGTTCCACGTCACGACGCTCGCCGCGCGTGGCTCCGTGACGTTTCGCGAGCGACGCGTTCGCAACTACCGCGACTACCTCGAGATCGACAAGAACCTCGCGTACCTCAGCTGGCTTTACCAGTGCAACCGCGGCGTCCTGATGGCGCCGGGCGCGGAGGAGAACTGGACACTGTCGGTCCAGCACTCGGTGGACGACGTGCAGAAGTACGTCGACAACTTCGGCGAGATGGCGCGCGACCTGCGCGAGTAGATCCGCACGTCTGATCCGCTCCGGCTGACGGGCGCGGCGCTGACACCCGGCGCGCAGCGCAGCTGGTGGCTTCGCGAGGCGCTGGCCGGCGAAAGCGCCGCGCCATGTCCGCCGCTTGCGGGGGACCGGAACACCGACGTCGTCATCGTCGGCGGCGGCTTCACCGGGCTCTGGACCGCCTACTGGCTCACGGAGCGGAATCCCAACCTCGGCGTCACGGTGCTCGAGCAGGACATCTGCGGAGGTGGCCCGAGCGGCCGGAACGGGGGATTCGCGAGCGGGTGGTGGGACGAGCTCGACGGCCTGGTCAAGCTGTACGGCACCGAGGGCGCGGTGAAAGGCGCGCGCGAGATCTCCAAAAGCATCAGCGGGATCGAGGAGTTCTGCTCCAGGCACCGCGTCGACGCCTGGTTCCGGCGCGCCGGCTACATCTTCGCCGCCACCGGCCCACGCCACGAGCTCGTGTGCGAAGAGATGGTGCACGCAGCAACCCAGGCCGGCGCTCCAGACGAGATGCAGGCGTTGACGCGCGAGCAGGTTCGCGAGCGATGCTCTTCGCCCGCCTTTCGCAGCGGCGCGTTCATGCGTGACGGCGCGTCCGTGCAGCCCGCCTTCCTGGCGCGGGGCCTGCGGCGTGTGGTGCTCGAGCGGGGCGTGACCATCCACGAGGGCACGACCGTCACGCGCCTCGACGGCGGTCCGACCGCGGTGACCGAAAGCGGTTCGGTGCGCGCGAAGCACGCCGTGCTCGCCATCAACGCGTGGGCGACGGCCTGGCCGCGCATCGGCCGCCGTGTGGCGGCGTGGAGCAGCTACATCGTGCTCACCGAGCCGGCACCTGAGAAGCTGGAAGAGATCGGCTGGACAGGCGGCGAGCTGATCAGCGACCTCCGCCAGTCACTGCGCTATTTCCGGACCACGAGGGACGGTCGGATCGCGTTCGGTGGAGGCGGCGGCCGCGCGGCCCCGCGCGTCGGCGACACGTTCACGCACGACCGCCAGGCGGTCAGGCAGGCGGCCGAAGGCTTCCGCCTGTTCTTCCCACGCTGGTCCGAGGTGCCCATCGTCGACGGATGGGGCGGGCCGATCGACGTCTCCCCCACGCACCTGCCGGCGTTCGGGACGCTGCCGCCGGGCAATGTGCACTTCGCCCTTGGCTACACGGGCAACGGCGTCGCGCCGTCACACCTGGCGGGCCGGGTCCTCGCCGACCTGGCCTCGGAAACGGACTCCGACCTGGTTCACCTGCCGATGGTCAATCCGAAACCGCGGCTGTTCCCGCCGGAGCCACTGCGGTCGATGGGGGCGGCGGCCGTGCGCCGCGCCATCATCTCGTTCGACACGGCCGAGGAGCGAGGCGAGCACCCGAACCCGCTCGCGTCAGCGGTGGCCCACATGCCGCGCTGGCTGGGATATCTCCTGGGCCCTTAGCCCCTCCCCGCAATGCGGGGAGGTCAGGTTGGTCCCTCCCCGCCATGCGGGGAGGTGGGGACGTCATGCTGGCACCTGCGGTTGACGGAACCTGGAACCGGTGATAGGTTCCGGCGCAATTTGTAATAGATGTTTCGGCGGCGGGACGCCGGGGAGGGGTGCCAATTGAGTGCCACGGAGCACGCCGAGCATGTTGACGTTGCCGATCTGGCGAAATTTGGCTACAAGCAGGAGCTGAGGCGCGTCCTCGGCGTCTATTCGAGCTTTGCCGTCGCGTTCTCATACATCTCGCCCTCGACGGGCATCTTCACTCTGTTCATCCTCGGCATCTCCCTGGCCGGGCCGGCCTTCTTCTGGAGCTGGCCGATCGTCGTCATCGGGCAGCTGATCATCGGTCTCAACTTCGCCGAGGTCAGCTCGCACTTCCCGGTCGCGGGCTCCGTCTACCAGTGGACCAAGTACCTGTCCAATCGGACGTACGCGTGGTTCACAGGCTGGATCTATCTCTTTGCGGGCGTGCTCACTGTGGCCGCCGTTGTCGCGACGGTGCCGCTGGTGCTTATCCCGCTTCTCAACAACCTGTTCAACCTGACCATCGCGACGGACCCCGACACGGAGCGCAACGTGGCAGCCCTTGTGCTGTTGAGCACGACGCTGCTGAGCATCTTCGGCGTGCGCCTCGTCGCCATAGTCAACAACACTGGCGTCGTGTTCGAGATCCTCGGAATGGTGGTGTTCGCCCTGATCCTCGTGATCTTCTACAGCCACCAGAACGT
>VBIA01000107.1:24048-26462 GCA_005879985.1 Chloroflexota bacterium
GAGGCCCCACGAGCAGTCATCGCATCGATCATCGGGGCCGCAATCATCGGCACGATCTTCCTGTTCGCCGTGATCATCGCGATCCCAGGCGACATGGGCAAATTCGTGTCCGACACGGCGGCGGGTAAGAATCCGTTCCCGCTGATCACCATCATCGAGTCGAACTTCCCCGGCTGGGCCGCGAACCTGTACCTCCTGGTGGTCGTGGCGGCCATCTACGTGTGCTGCCTCGCCATCCAGACCTCGACGATCCGTCTGGCGTTCGGCATGGCGCGCGACGGCAAGCTTCCCTTCGGCAAGTACTTCAACCGGGTGAGCCCGGGCCTGCACACGCCGATCGGCACCTGCATCGTCATCGGGGTGCTCGCGGGGCTGCCGCTCGTCTACTACGCCGGCGCCGCGACAATCGCCATCGGCGCGACCGGGATGATCTACCTCTCGTACATCCTCGGCAACATCGCAATCCTTCTGGCGCGACTGCGCGGATGGCCGAAGGACGCGGCTCCATTCCGTCTCGGCCAGTGGGGCACGATCGTCAACATCCTCGGCCTTGTCTGGGGCGTCGCGATGGAGATCAACTTCCTGTGGCCGAGGGACGCCACGGTCGGCGGCCAGAACCCGCCGCTCAGCGCCCTGCCCAAGATCACGGTCCCAGACTTCCTCAGCAACATTCCGGTCTACGAGTTCACGCTTGGCGTGATCATCCTGGTTGGGCTCGTCTATTGGGCCGTCGCCCAGCGCAAGGCGCCCGAGACTCCGATAGTCCAACCCGTCGAAGCCCCGGCATAAACGCCGTTTGAGGAATCGCGCGCGCGCCGTCGTCATCGGCGGAGGTGTCGGCGGCGCGTCGATCCTCTACTGGCTTGCGCGCCTCGGCTGGACGGACGCTGTCCTCGTCGAGCGCGCACGCGTCACATCCGGCTCGACGTTTCACTCGGCCGGTCTCGTCGGTCAGCTGCGCGGATCGCTGAGCCTGACGCGGATGATGATGAACTCGGTCGACCTGTATCGAAGTCTGCGCGACGAGGTCGGGCTCGAGACTGGCTGGCACGAGGTGGGGTCGCTGCGCCTGGCGTCGAGCCCTGAGCGCATGGAGGAGCTGGCGCGGCAGGCCGGCTGGGCGAAGACGTTCGGCCTGCCGCTCGAGCTCATCTCGGCCGAAGAGGCGCAGCGCCTCTTTCCACCGATGTCCACCGACGGGGTGCTCGGCGCCGCGTACCTGCCGACGGACGGCTACATCGACCCGAGCCAGCTGACGTTCGCGCTGGTCGAGGGTGCGCGCCGGCGCGGCGCGGAGATCTGCGAGGACACGCGCGTCACGTCGATCGAGGTCGTGGATGGTGAGGTCCGCCGCGTCATCACCGACAAGGGAGCGATCGAAACGGAGCTGGTCGTCAACGCGGGCGGAATGTTCGCGCCCGAGATCGGCCGTCTGGCGGGAGTGGTGGTGCCGATCATCCCGATGGCCCACGAGTACCTGATCACCAAGCCATCGGGGTTGCGGCTCGACATGCCGACGATGCGCGACCCTTCGCTGCTGGTCTACTTCCGGCCCGAGTCGGGGGGCCTGGTGATGGGCGGCTACGAGCGCGACCCCGCGCCGTGGGGCCTCGACGGCATCCCCGCCGACTTCAACGGGCGGCTGCTGACCGAGGACTGGGACCGCTTCGACCCGTTGATGCAGAACGCGATCGAGCGCGTGCCTTCGTTGAAGGACGCGGAGGTCGTGCGCCTGGTCAACGGGCCCGAGGCGTTCACGCCCGACGGCGAGTTCATCCTCGGGCCGTCGGAGGTGCGCGGCTTCTGGGTCGCGGCCGGCTTCTGCGCGCACGGGCTCGCGGGAGCCGGCGGCATGGGCCGGCTGGTCGCCGAGTGGATCGTCAATGGCCGGCCGGAGATCGACGCCTGGGAGATGGACTCGCGACGCTTCGGCCGCCACTACATGAGCCGCGACTACACACTGGCGCGCACCGTCGAGGTGTACTCGACCTACTACGACGTGAAGTACCCAGGCCACGAGCGCAGCGCCGGCCGCCCGCTGCGCACATCGCCGGCATATCCGCGGCTGCGCGAGCTTGGTGCGGCTTTCGGCGAGAAGTCGGGATGGGAGCGCGTCAACTGGTTCGAGCCCAATGCGGCGCGGGGGGACGAATCGATGCGGCCTCGCGGTTGGGCCGGGCGGCTGTGGTCGCCGGCCATCGAGGCCGAGCATCGCGGATGCCGCGAATCCGCCGGCCTGTTCGACTTCACGTCGTTCGCCAAGATCGAGGTGCGCGGATCGGGCGCGGCTTCGTTCCTGGAGGGGCTGTGCGACAACCAGGTGGCGCGCGGCGTGGGCCGGCTGACCTATACGCAGATGCTCAACGACGACGGCGGCATTGAGTGCGACTTCACCGTGACGCGTCTCGCCGACG